>CAZAGU010000072.1:0-6130 GCA_964484805.1 uncultured bacterium | reverse complement strand
GTGCGATGTTTCCAGTGCTGTAGCTGTGCTCTGTGTGTTGTGCTGTAAGCAGTGCTCGATGAAGAACGTGTAATTGGCAGCAACCAAGATATATTTCAAAGATCTTTCTTGCTCTCAATGGTTTAATAAGCAAGGACTGTGCCAATATATTTAAGAGCTATAATAACAACACATAACATCAATTTCATTGTTTCTTTTTACCCATCAATATGCGCATATTATGCACAAACGCAAAGAATCACTATGCACAATAAAAGCAAAAACCCCTCGCCTGAGGCGAAGGGTTTTTACATCAAACGATGAGAAAAATGTTACTTCTTCGTGGAATCCGAATATGCTGGATGCGACCAAAGAGCATTTAAGAAAGAATAGCAATAGATCGAAAGCGCCATTATACCTGTCGCATTTGCGAAGTATTGAGCATCCCGATAATCATCCCAGAGCCTGCTGGCATCATCAGCAATTCGGGCGTTCAAATAATCATCCTTAGCACCCGGCAAAACGACCTGACCATAAATGGCGGCAGTAGATGCGCCGATAAACAGAGTCGTGAGAATTGCACCTTGAGCTTTATGCCCCTTCATCATTTGCCCACTACCGGGAAGAAACAACGACCGAGACGAAGCCCTTCGACATAGTTCAGCTTCAGCGGCAAAACGTAACAATCGTTGCTGTTCCTGATTTATCTGATAGTCCTGACGAGCATTTTCAAACACCCTCCTGATCTTTGGCGACCATGTAACCGGATCGGGCGACATAGTTGGATTATATCCCAAAGCCTGAACGAAATACTGCGTGCCAGCGTTTTCATCATCATTGGCAATCGAACAAAATGCCAGCAACCTGTAAATCAGGAAATTTGCTTCACTATCAAGTTTATTCTGCTCATTAAGTAACTTTAAAACCATCCGCTCTGCATCACCAATGCGACCCTCGGAATAATATTCAGATGCTATCGCGATTTGGTCTTTTATCTTTCTCAGTTCTGTCTTATCCTGAGCCTGCACCGGCACGGCGGTGATAAACAGCATAAGCACAGCCAGAGTCACGGAGATTACTTCGCGCATTTACTGAACCTAACGGCTTGATTTGGTGAAGGATGTCTGATTGTTAATTATCCTTAATCGCATTTGTCAAAGCTGGCAAAACTACCATTGCGTCGCCAACAATGCCATAGTCTGCAGTTTTGAACACGGGAGCTTCAGCATCCTTATTTACTGCCACAATCACTTTCGATGTGCGCATCCCTGCCAAATGCTGGATTGCGCCGGATATTCCAATCGCAAAGTAAAGCGTGGGGCTAACGACTTTACCGGTCTGACCAACCTGCTCGGAATGAGGCCGCCAGCCATTGTCAACCACTGCTCTCGATGCGCCAACAGCGCCGCCAAGAACATCAGCCAGCTCTTCAATCAGCTTGAAGTTACCCTCTTCTTTCAAGCCTCTGCCACCAGCGACAATTACGTCGGCTTCAGCAACATCCAGCTTGCCAGCGGCTTCAACCTTCGTTTCAACCAAACGCGCGCGAATTTTGCCATCGAGATTGACATCCAGATTGGCAACTTCAGCAGTAACGCCGTCGCGGGTCACTGCGGCAAATGCCTTCGGGCGAACGCTGATAACCACAGGCCATGCTATCGCTGACAATGTCAAAATACAACGACCGGCGTAAACGGGGCGATTTACCGTTAATCTGCCTTCGTTGTACTCAACGCCAATGCAGTCCGGAAAAAATGCCGCTTCCATGCGACCTGCAACGGTCGGCGCAAGATCGCGTCCCATTGCTGTTGCCGCCAGAATGACGAGTTTTGCGCCAGTTTTTTCAACAGCGGTCGTGATGGCTTCACGGTAGCCTTCCGGAGAATAGCCAGTCAGCGCTTCGTAATCGGCGAGCAGAATATTGTCCGCGCCGTAGGAAGAAACGTCATCCTTGAGCGCGCCAATATTATGCCCAACGACCAGTGCGGACAGTTTCGAGCCGGCTTTGTCGGCGATCTTTCTGCCAATCGTTAATGCTTCCAATCCTGCGGGACGCACTTTGCCGCCACGGGATTCTACAAAAACTAATATATCCATATCTGTACCCTTGTTTTCAATGTTACCGGATGAAATCTTTAAACAAAAAGCGCTTGTTATAGCACTTTTGCTTCCTCTTTGAGTAATCTGATCAATTCCGGCACAGCTTCAACGCCCTCACCGATAATACGGCCGGCAGGTCTGGTGGGCGGATAGGTCATTTCTGCTAATTCCGCCATAGCTTCAAACTTGTCTGCATCAATGGCTTCGATCTTTTTCCGTTTCGCCATCATGATGCCCTTAAGGGAGGCGTAGCGTGGCTCGTTGAGCCCTTTTTCTGCAGTAAGAAGCACGGGAAGTGTGGATTCAAACACTTCAACACCGCCTTCAATCGCTCGCTCAGCCGTAATTTTATCGGCAGTAACTTCGAGCTTATCAACAGCGCTGACGTGCGGTATGTCGAGCAGTTCAGCGACCATTGCGCCAACTGCGCCGCAATCGTCGTCAATAGCTACTTTTCCGGCGATAATAATGTCAAATCCGCGCTCTTTGAGCACAGCCGCCAGGGCTTTGGATGTGCCCAGCATGTCTAATCCACCGGGATACTGGACGTGTATTGCCTCGTCTGATCCCATTGCTAGAGCGGTGCGCAGGGCTTTCTCGGCGTTCTTGTCACCCATAGAGAAAACGGAGACTGTTCCGCCAAGTTTCTCTTTGATTTTTAATCCTTCTTCCACGGCATATTCATCATAAGGATTCAAAACGAAATTCAAATCTGCGGTGGAAATGGACTTGTGATCCTCTCCGATTTTGACTACAGCCTGAGAATCTGGCACAAGCTTGACCAGGACTGCGATGTTCACTGATACCTCCGAATTTTACTTTGCGAAGTCCTGCTCCAAAGTTCTTTGGAGTATATAATTTGCGGAAATATAGCATACCCAGAAGCGTTTTGCAAGTGGTAACGGCGCAGATTGAATTTCCTTTGTGCAGAATATGCAGTGGAATGCAGAATTTTACAGCTTGGCAATGGCATATAAAACAAATCCAGCGAAGTTGGAAAAGATTCTCTCCACAGATTTCGCAGATTAGAAAAAAAGCGAGCCGTAGCTCGGAAGCGACTGCATTCCGGGGTAAAACCCCACACCGTCATCCGCGATGTACAATGTGCCGAAGCAACCTCATCGAAGTTCGAGAAGTAGCTTCACAATCGCCGAGTGGGTTTAGTGTACCCTTCGCTGGCATGACAGTGTAAATCATTTTCACCGTTATAGTGATTTTACAACTATTTTACATCAAAAAGTAGCGGTAATTTCCGTTTGCAGACAAGCTTCGATATATTATCCTGTAACGACGGATTAGCAGGCAGTTAATTTTGGAGCACACCATGAGCAAAATATTTCGGCATTTTCGTTTGATCGCGATAGCTACTTGCGTGCTTGCTGTTCTCTTTTTGCAGTTGCGAAGCAGTTACCTCGTCGAGTTCTGGAAGCAAGCGCACTATGACCAATGGAAGTATAATTTCCGACACACCGAGCATCTGATTTCTAATCTAGTTCGCAATAAACTCTATGAGCCGTTTTTCCCTGTTCATAATTCGGTTAATGTTTTCGTCGGGTCAGATACAGATGTTGACGGTTTCCATAATTGGCTACTAACGAGGGCATCAGAAGATTCGCTGATTGGCGCGGGATTTATTTGGAAGCGAGATATAGATAGTTTAATTGTCATCCCCTTAACGACATATCTCGATTCGGAAACAAAGCGGAATCTAAAGCTTTTCATTGACGCTGATAATGATCCTGATCTCGTGGGCCCACCTCAACCGCACTGGGTGTATTTTTACAAAGATTCTCTGCGCGGGAAAATCAATCAGAAGGTAGGATACCAGACCTATCAATACACCTATTATAACGAGTTTAAAACCAGACGTGACCGCGCCAATGCCACTCAAACAGTCTTGGGAATTATCTGGAATCATGATTATTATCGTCGCGCTATCATCCCAAGACTCACAGAAGAAATCACAAAAAGTCCACGGAAGTTTGGATTGCCAATATTTGGGATCGGTTCCAAAACTCATCATAATGGTGTGCTAATTCTCGATGCTACACGAGATACTGTATTTTCATTGGGCAATGTGGATATGCAAAGTGAAGTACTAATCTGGCAAAATATTTTCACGGGTGTCGTCAACTGGAATTCTCCAGATTATCACCCGATGAAGTACTGCCCTGGATGGAGCCTCATGATTCAGGATCGGCGGGACTGGAACTATGTCAGCTCGGGGGCTTTTGGAGACGTTGCTCTTGAGGCTTTGCCAGGAGGTGATATCGAGAATGAAGATGACCACAACGAAGCCGCTACTGCGGCTATGACAATGCTGGTTGGCTTGTTACAGCCACAGAAATCATATCATTTAATTCAATGGTTGATTGCTTTCCTGGCAGTGGTTGCTCTGTTCTTGATTATTACTGGTCAAATTGCCACTGTCAGACGGCAAAGAAATTTCATCGCGCACATCTCACATGAGCTTCGCACACCAGTTTCTAAAGTCAGACTCTTTGCTGAAACTCTCCGAAATGGCAGGACTGTCTCAGAAAATAAAGAGAATGAATACCTGGACAATATCCTGAATGCTTCTGACAATCTGACAGTTCTGGTGGACAATGCTCTCAATCTGGTACGGCTGGATAGTGGCAAGTTTGAGGTAAATCTTGTCTCGCAGGATTTCCGCCATTGGATAGAAGAGTTTTACGCCTCGCAGAAAGGATTTTTAGTAGAGTCAGGATTCGCAAGCTCACTTAAAATCGACCCGGAACTGCCAAAAATTTCCTTTGATAGTGATACAATGGGAATGACTCTGAGGAATATTCTTGACAATTCCATTAAGTACTCGGATCAGGTGAAAGAAATTGAAATTTGCGCTGTCAAAAAAGGTGCAAATAAAGTAATTTTATCCGTTAGTGACAGAGGGCGGGGAATTCCTGATAACAAGAAGAAAGCAATTTTCAGGCGGTTCTACCGAATTTACTCAAAAGATAGAGAACCCATTGGTGGGGTTGGCTTGGGTTTGAGCATCGTTAAAGAAATCGTAACCGCCCACCGTGGCAAAGTCTGGTGCGAAAACCGTGAAGGTGGCGGAAGCACATTTTTCATTGAAATACCAGCAGACTGATGAACGAGACAATACTCATTGTTGAAGATGACCATAAGCTTCGCTCAGGACTTCGGGACAATCTTGAGTTTGAGGGCTATCACGTTGAGGAAGCGTGGAATTTTACGGATGCTGAGGAAAAATGGCGTGCGGCAAAACCATCGCTGGTCATTCTTGATTTAATGTTACCGGGACGGAGTGGCTATCAACTACTCAAGGAGATGCGGACATCTGGATACAGCACGCCTGTGATTATCTTGACTGCGCGAGGTGAGCTTTCTGACAAGGTTAAGGGATTCAGACTTGGTTGCGATGATTATGTCGTCAAGCCATTCAGCATCATTGAGCTTCTCGAAAGAATTAAAGCGCTTTTGAGAAGATCCATTTCACCCGAGGCACCGATAGAGAAAATTCAAAGGAACTTGCTTTGTCTGGATATCCGAAATCAACGATTAGTATCGAATGCGAAGGTGTATGAGCTACCGTTGATGGAGTTTGAGTTACTGAACTACTTCCTGAATAACCACGGTAGAGTCATCTCAAGGCGAGAGCTGCTTGCGGAGGTGTGGCATTCCTCATCAAAAATGGATACGAGAACTGTCGATGTTTATGTCTCAAATGTTAGAAAGAAACTCGTTGGATCTGGCTGTAAAATTCAGGCGGTTTACAAAGTGGGTTACAGGTTTGAAGAAATTTCTGATGATTAGCATAGAGACATGGCGCTTTGAAAATTTACATAACCACTCTTGAGATACAACAGAGTTAGAGAAGTACGCTTGAAACTTATTGAGCGCGTCAAACGTCCCCTACACTGTCATACCTGCGAAGGTCAGTATCCACCGCATTCATCCCCTCCCCGTCATTCCCGCGAAGGCGGGAACCCAGTTTTGATATTTCAGGGGCATTCTTCCTTATGTCATACCTGCGAAGGCAGGTATCCATCGCATTCATCCCCTC
>CAZAGU010000071.1:5480-15865 GCA_964484805.1 uncultured bacterium | reverse complement strand
TAGAAGCGCTGGTGCCTGACTTCCTCCGCAAGCCCGGCGCTATTGAAATTCTGGCATCTGATCCGCCAGATGTGCTGAATCACAACATAGAAACCGTCCCTCGCCTATATTCTATTGCAAGGCCTCAGGCGAATTACGAGCATTCGCTGTGGGTCATACGTCAATTTGCAGACAAGGGACTTGTCACAAAATCAGGCATCATGGTCGGATTAGGTGAAACAATGGACGAGATCAAGGCTACCATCCGTGATCTACACGATGCCCATTGTCAGAGCCTGACGGTTGGGCAATATCTCTGTCCCAGCAAAGAACATTTGCCGGTGGATAGATACGTTCACCCCGATGAGTTTCAGGAAATTTCCGAATATGCCTACTCGATTGGCTTTGGTCATGTCGCCAGTGGGCCGCTGGTGCGTAGCTCGTATCACGCTGAGGAAGCTGCGAAAATCTATGCGCTAAAAGGCACAGACTAAGCAAAAGCAGGATGGATAATTTCCAACGTGTCATTACACAAAAACACCTCAGGAATAATTTGCAGACCAAAGGATTTGAGCATAGATTTTTGAAAATGATACCGCTTGCGAGTATAATCTTGATTATATTGACAGCGTTATCATTGTCTGAACCATGCATCGCGCAACAAAAATCCAACGGCAGTCAGCAGGAGCTGTTCCGGGTTTCCCGGCAGGCTCGGAATGCTGAATCAGCTGGCAATCTGGAGCATGCCCTTGAGTTATGGCGGGCTGTTGAGGCTATCCGCCCCGGTTATTACTCGGCGTACAACGGCATACGTCGCGCGCTGATTGACTTGAAGCGATATGACGAGGCGATTAAGTATATTGACGCTATGGCAAGACAAGCGCGAACCGGCAAAATTCAGCTTGACCCTCTGCAAATCGCGGCAGATAGAACCGAACTGATTTTCGTTGCCCAAGGAGATTCGCTGGGGCAGATTGCTTTGGGAAAAATTCTGACAGAATACAAAGGCAACCCAACAATCTATCGAGAATTGTCTTCTGTGATGACGGGCTTGCGGAAAAACGACGAGGCTATTGAACTGCTGATTCGCGGAAGGAAAGAAACTGGCGATCAGTTCCTGTTTGCCCGCGATCTTGCCCGTTGGTATGAAGCTCGGATGGACTGGGAAGCGGCGATTGACGAGTACCTTATCTATCTGCTTGAAAATGAAAACCACAGCAGTTATGTTGTCGGTGCGCTTGCTGATATTAGCTCCACACCGCATACAGATAGCCTTGTTGTGTCAATAATTTCCAATAAAGCTAAGCAATCATTATCAGTCAGGCGATTGCTTGCCGCATTGCATTTTCGAGCAAAACGATTTCCTGAAGCCCTTGAGCAGTATAAAATTATCGAGCGTGACAGCAACGGCAATGGCAAAGAGCTTCTTGAATTTGCCCGCATGACCTATGAGGAAGGTGAATTTAGACTGTCGAAAGAAGCCTACACCGAAATACTGAGCCATAATCCAGGTAGCAATCTGAAAAATGTCGCATTATTGGGCAAAGGACTGGCTGCCTTGGCAATTTCGGAAATTGATACGGCGGAAATTGCTCTGCGAGAGATATTAAAACCTGGCTGTGAACCGGCAATTGCTTTTCAAGCTTACAAGACACTTGGTGATATTGCCTTTAACTATCGTCTCAATGCCAAGAAAGCCCGTGAGCATTTTGAGAAGGCTCAGAAACTGGTGCGAAGTGCCCAGGTAGCTATTGATGCCAGCATTGAGATTGAGATAAAAATAGCATTAACTTATGAATTTGACGAAGATTTTGAGACTGCAGAAAAACAATTGAACGACATTGCGCGTCGTTCATCAAGGTATCGCAGTGCTTCAGCTTCAGTCAGATTTGAGCTCGCTAAATTGCTCATTCGAAACGGAAAAATATCAAAAGCAAACGAAGCCCTCAAGTCAATCGTCAATACTCAGCCAGCTTCAGCTATTGCCAATGATGCTCTGAAATTACAGATCATTTTGACGTGTTGGGAAGACAATCGCGATTGGTTTGTGAGCTGGGGTCGGGCAGATTTTCTGACATTTACACATAAATTCAATGAGGCGTTAGTGTTATACGATAGTCTTTCGACCATCTCTAAGGGTGATTTACGCGATCATTCACTCTGGCAGATGTTTGAAATAGACTCTCAGCTTCACGATTTTGAATCTGCATTAGCTGTTCTCGATAAAATTATTGAGCATCGAGAAGCTTTAAATCGGGATGCTGCATTGTTTGAAGCAGGAAAAATTTGCTCCAGATCACTCCACCAACCAGAAAAAGCTATAAATTATTTTGATTCAATTTTAATAGATCATCCCGGCAGTCCTTTTGCAGATAGAGCGCGAAGAATGTTGAAGAGTTTGGTTGCAGAAGCTTGATTATGCTTTTATCTTTACCCAACTTAATATATTCTTGCGTTGTTTAGGAACACACAGGCAATTAACCTTTGGAGTTTTTTTGACTGACAACTCAGCAAACCATCTGGGTGCAGACCTTTCGACCAGCTCCATTCCAGACTATCAACCGCTGATAGAAAATCTGGATTGTGGATTGATGCTGATTCGAGATGGCAAAATGCTGATTTATAACAAATTTCTCCTGAAAATTCTTGAACTACCTACCTCAGGCATTATTTTTAACGCCATTATTGATAGACTTTCTTCGACCGAAAATGCCACTGCCAGGAGTTGTGTTGCACGTTTAAGCTCAAACACTCAGCTTGGTCCTATTCAATTTGATCTGGATCTTCCCCGTAGCGGCACTCGCACATTAGAATTGATTTCAAAAGTCATAAAATTCGCGAGTGTGCCCACACTTCAGGTAATGCTCAGGGATGTTACGCGGGAATTTGAGATTGAGATGGAGTTGTTTGAAACTCTGACCATGCTCAATTCCATCTTCGATGCTATTGACGAAGCGATCTTCATTTTAGACGAGAATGACCTGACGTTGCGAAGCTCAAATGCAGCCACCAACTCCAAGTTGAAAATTGATCGTGCTTCATATAAAGGCAAGTTACTTTGGGATTTAATTTCGGATCCTGAGATGGCAAAGAAATTTGTCAGTGACATCCGTAGTGAATTGCCCAAGAGCCGAACACTGCACTACAATTTCGATATGCGTCGTGGCGATAGTGTTACATTTCCCGCCTTGCATACTGTAACCTGCATTCGTGACAGCAGACAACTACCGATGGCGATCATGTGGATTATATCCGACATGTCTCAACGGGTGTTCATGAAACGTGCTTTGGCTGAAGTTGAGAATCGCTACCGCATACTATTTGATCGGGGCGGTGATGCCACCTTCATCACTGATACAGAAACCCTTCAGATAATTGATGCCAATCAAGCGGCTGAGCGTCAACTTGGATATTCCAGAAACGAATTGATTGGCATGACCGTTTTAGATATTTCCCCAAGTTCACGCCATGCTCAGTTACAGGCTGACATTGCTTTGGTCACCCACAGAGCAGGCAGCTCGACAGTGCAGGGAACAAGCATTACCAAGGGTGGTTTTGAGATACCTGTCCAGACGAATATGGTGATGACATCGTTTGGGGGCAAGCAAGTGGTTATTGCTGCTTCGCGGGACATCTCTGCGCAGATGGAGCGAGATGCTGAACGGCTGCGGCTGGAAAAACTTGAGGCAGTTCGTCATATAACGGGTGGCATTGCTCATGAGATCAGCCAGCCACTGCAAGGACTTGTTACTATTGCCGATTTGCTTGAAGATGATTTAACACCTCAAGACATGAAACTGGGTCTTACCGCCAAGATTCCTGAATTGGTTCAACGCATTAGTGATTTGCTTTCGAAGATGAAAGGCATAGTCAGGCTTGCTACTCGTCCTTATGTTCAACGTAACGACATTTTAGATTTCAAACTTTCGACGGTTCGCCCTTTGATGTTAGTTGTTGGCGCCAGCGAGGAAGAATCGCGGCTTGCGAGTCGAGTGGCAATATCAATGGGCATTGACGCATCTTTTGTCAGCAACGTTCACGAAGGATGGGCAAAGTTTAGTGAGGATGAGTTTGATATTCTACTTTGCGGAGCAAATTGTGCAAAAGATAAATGTCTGGAATTCCGGCAAAAGGTGCGAAAAGCACATCCTCTAGTGACAATAATGGAATTTCCAGATCACGAAAACAAGCTATCGTTAAATGCTCAAACTAAACTGGCAGAGAAGATCAACAAAGAATTTTTCTCGAAATGGGAGAAAAAATAGTCACAGGTAAAGTAAATTCTGGGATTACTTGCCAAATCATCAAAGATTTATTATCATATAATTCTTTGATGAAATTTCGGGGTGTGGCGCAGCCCGGTAGCGCACCTGCTTTGGGAGCAGGGGGTCGCTGGTTCAAATCCAGTCACCCCGACGAGGTTTAAGCTTAGTATATACAGTACATTAGGGAATCCCCGCTCAGATAATGGGCGGGGATTTTTACTCGCACAGCTTTAGCTAAGTTCTGCATTTGGCACTGTTATTACACAAGATTGAGCGATTCCCGTCCGAATTCCCGTCCGGGAAATCTTACTCCAGAATGATCGACTTTACTGCCCACATCAGAGAGTTTTCAAGATCGGTCAGCGCAATTGATTGCTCGCGGCTTGGTGAAGTGTTTTGTCAGATAACGTTTATGGATGCTGGTTTGTCGGAAACCCGTTGTCCCAAAGGCACGACAAAGAAGACTGATGGAAATCTGTCAATCCTCGTTTTTCTAAAGAAAGTGAGGACTTGTGGGGATAATGCAACTATCATCGATAAAATCTAAGTACCCAAAAACCGGATGAACCTTAAAAAAATAAGTGATGTCAATTTTTGGCGAGAAAGTCAGAAATGAAATAAAGGGTGGATTTTCAACGGTCTCAATATATTGATTAACTCAAGATACAAGCCCGGAAGTGACTGCATTCCGGAGTAAAGCCCATTCCGTCATTGCAAGAAGGGCTTTAGCCCGACGAAGCAATCTCATAAAAGTTCGAAATGTACGCCAACGATCATGGAGCACGCCAAACGCTCCATGATTGATAGCGTTTATACTCGTTCCCACGCTCCTGCGTGGGAATGCCGGGTGGCATGTCCGGCTTGCCCGCCAGGTTTCTCCTAATTGGCTATTAATGCGTTAAATCGGTAGAATCTTAGGAGAATAATTTTTACCCACCACACACGTTTAGCTCATATTATTTCACTAAAACCATCTTTCTGACCGCATGGAAATGTTCGCTGTCCAAGCGGTAAAAATACACCCCAGCCGCTAGTTCTCCGGCATTGAATCTTATACTATGAGCACCTGCATCAAAATGTCCCGTAGTAGCTTGTGAAACCACACGTCCCTGAATATCCAGCACAGAAATTGACATCGCTCCAGCTTTCGCAAGCGAAAAATCTATCGTCGTAACCGGATTGAACGGATTCGGATGGTTCTGACCAAGCGAATAGATATGAGGCATTGTTTCATCAGCGCTACCATCCACATCGACTGTAACGGATACTGAAACCGGCACGACCGTCAAGCCAGGATCAGCATTATGAATGATCTGAATATCAAACCTATACAAGCCCGATGCTAGTGACCCCGTCGCCAGATCAAAATTAATATCGACATTGTCCTCAGATGCGACCGTGCCAGCCTCCGGTGAAAATGAAATCCAGCTCAAATCCAAGCCTAAATCTACAAACGCGGCAAAATCACCATCGATATGGTCGTAAACGGTCGCCATCACCCAGCGCATCGGTTCTGCTAAATTGGTTATCTCAAGCCCACCCCTGGCGACAGTCTGACCATTAAAATCCTCAAACCCCGTCAGAAATTGTATTTCTTCGGTCTCTGGGTTGGCTTTGAAAAGAGCTATATCAGGTATGTTGGGATCTATCAGCGGATCATCTCGCGTCTGCATATACAACGAGTATCCGTCGGGATCATCAGGATAAAACGCCATCCCATAAGGATGGATTGCCCGATCAGTGCGGGGGTCAAGGAAATCTACCCTCTTAACCCATGTCAATGACGAATCTTGCTCAAACTGCATGACGTATATACCATAAGATAGACCAGCCATGTAAACACGATTATTTTCTGGATCAATCGCGAGTGAGCGAGGTGATTGAAGCTGATCGGTAATCTCCCAGCTACGCAGGTTTTCCCCGGTTGCAGGATCAATTTTCACCATGTATTCGTCAGAAGACACTGCATAGAGAACGCCATCACAATATTCAAGGTCTTTGATGCCATATCGTGAACCAACGTGTTGCAAATTACGCCTGAGATAATTTCCAGCATCGTCAAAGTAGTAGAAGTAACTTTCTTCAGCGCCGTTCGCACCACCAGTAACAATCCAATATTCCTCAGTCCGCACAATACCATTGATGCGATTGTCATTGACTGCTCCACCGACCGGCCAAGTAGCATAAGGTTGCCAACTGATATTATCTCTCCCGCCACCATTTAAATTACCATCATCTTGGCGGGAGACCAATCTAACAGCAAATTCCAAGCTCCCAGTGCCGGAATTCTGCAGAGTAACATGCGTCTGAACCCGTTGCTGGTTTTCCGCATCAACCAAGAGCTCATCAGGATCACACGCCAGAACGGGACGACGCAGTTGAAAGTTTAGATTGTTCGCGCCCTCGTGGATAGCATAATCTATCAGGTGGGCACTGTTATAAAATTGCAGAGAAGCGAAAATCTCATAGTTAGTAGCCACAATTGTTTCTGGAATATGAAATCTTCCCTGATCATCGGTCAAGGCGCTTGAACCATAGGATGTAACAATTTGAACACCGCTTAAAGTCTCATTTGTTCCAAATTCTGTAACCTCACCAGCAATCTGTCCACTTGGAAAATCATGATTGGTTGTAAACTTAATCGCCCGTTGAGGAGAAAGCTCTGCAGCGCCGATGGTCAGGTCGCCCCAGTAGGTATATTCCAACCCATCTGTAAGGTCTGGGCTGGCAATGCCAACTGTGGCAAAGGGTGTGTCATACACCTGAAAAGCCGACATATTGTCAACAACATTGAGGTACTGGAAGACAAATTCACCATCACCGGTTTCGGTAGGGTAATGCTCAGGATCATAGAGGATTACCTCAAAGGTCTCTTCCGGCTCCCGAGGTCCCTGCGGTCCAAATTTTCTCATTTCCGACCACTCAATAATGAAGGTATGATTGTCCTCGTCGAAGTAGGTGAAGATGCAGTTGTTGCTCGTTGTTATCAGGTCATCCCAGAACGGGCAGATCATGCCCGGAACAGCTTCTGCGCCGGGTACATGGCGGTTGCGAGCAGAAATAAGCTCGCTCTGATCTCCCATCGCCAGCCAGCCATTGGTGCAGATGGTTATTTCGTCAAATACATCGCCATAGTAAACAAACTCAAAAGGCAAATCGACCGCGATGCTCTTGTCGTCTTCCTCCGATCGATCAACCATCCGCGTCGGTGTGCCTTCGCCACCAAAGGCTGTATCAATTTCCACCCAGTCAAAGCGCGGGTACGTTCCCCAGGTGACATCGGTGTTGTCGATGCAGATGTAGCCATGCGCGTCAGGTCCAAACGGCTGATCAGAGCGAGGGCGATCCACTCGAATCAGGAAAGTTGTCGAATCGTGGAATCCCTCTTCAGATTCCACGACTAACGCCATCTGTGCATAGTTGCCTTTGATGTAATGCCAGTCGGCAAATATCTCAACCTCGCGCTCAGACATGATCGCCTCGCCGACTTCGATGGGATCAAATTCAGCCACACCTTGAATGACTTCTATTTTATCATCGAGGCTGATTATGTTGGCAGTAAATGCTGGGGAATTTTTTTCGCCGTTGTTTGCCAAAAACAGAAACGCCACAGCAGTATCACCGGGGATTAAACGTCCGTCCTCCCAATCAATTAATTCAAATTCTATATTTGGTCCCATCACTGGTAAAACAAAACTGCTTAGCCAATGGTGGTCTTCGGTGTAAGTATTTAAAATAAAGGGAATTTCAGATCCGTGGTTGACTGCCGGATCTACATCAAGCACATAAACCGCTTCGACCGCTCGATTCGGGCGAGGAGCCTGATCGAAACGTACTGTATCCAAAACCATGTCGATGCCAGCATCTTCGCAGGTTAGAAGAGTAAACAATCCACCATCAGGACGCTCAGCGCCGAAGTTGATAATTTCTACGCGGAGTTCGATGCGCTCACCCATATTTGCGCCGCCGTCGTTATCACCACGACTCTCATCCTCATCGTCATCATCCACCCAGAAATCACTTGCGCCAATGAACACATCCGCCAGTTCAACGGCAATTTCATCCAGCATCGCTTTGATATTATTCCCGGTTACAGTTAACAGAATTTCACCTTCGGTCATTTCTTCCGGGTTCAATTGGAAACGGGCATTTCCCGCCGCGTCAGTGATCGCGACATATTGGAGCTGTTCAGCTCGATACAGGCATACATCCAGCCCAGCGGCAGGTTGACCACCGTCAGCATATTCAATGGCAACATCATAAATCGAAGCTCCAACAGGGATAATCGCTTCGAAATCAACATCTATTTCGCGAGGCACATCGGTGTATAGTTTCACCGCCGGATCGCCGATCAGATTGTAAATATAGAACTCAGTCAACCATGCTTCCATATTTCGGTTCTCAGCATGGTTAATGTCTCCACGCTCAGCATAATGGCTGTATAATTGCATTTTACCCGCCATCGTTGCCCAGCCCTGTGATTTCACATCATCGACAAATATGGACTGTAGCACACCAGCGGCAAGGATATTATTGTAAGCTGTGTGGGTCGCCCCTGCCGCGCCAACAGCGCCGATAGCGCCCCCATTATAAAGGTAGCCAAAACGTTCAGTATAGGAAAAATGTGGGTCAATAACATTCTGTCCATAGTCGCCTGTGTTGCAGGTTACCAGAAGCACAAATGGCCATTTTGAACCATTGTTGATTCGATCAACATCGCCCGGGTCAAAGCCATTCATGTGCGACCAGCCACGATAAAGGAAAAAGGAAACTCCATCGCGCAATTCACTGTTAATAAACTGGGTAGGATCGCGCTGAAGTTGCTGACCGTTCCAGAAATATTCATCCACCTCTGTAAAATCGTTCCGCAATGCTATATTTTTAAACCAGCGACACAAATCTATCGAGGAAAGCCCGCTGCGGTTATCAGTTGCGGCAACTGCAGCCCTCTTGTACCAGTTGCGCTCGTCGGCATTACGCCCCATAAATGGATCAGATTCATAAGCGATGATTTTATCCACAATATCCGCCAGCATGCCAATTGATGCAAAAACCAGCCTGCCAACGCATGCCTCAGGAAATAAATCATCCCCTTCAAGCTCACAGTAATGATGGTCAGTTTCATAGGCATAACGAGCGCCATGTTGCTCATTCCAGTAGGCGATGGTGTATGGGTTGTTTTCCAAACCGGGTCCATCACCGACAATCACAACATACTCCGGTGGGTTGTCCCAATTGTCATAAGCATCCTGAATGGCTTCCTTGACTGTAAACCTGTCGTCAGCTTCGCGAACACGAATTACATCAACAGTCCAGCCCATTCGCCGCCGCCATTCAACTAACGGTTGCAACAATTCCTCGACCTGATTCCAATCGCCAATGACATAGGCAATTGATCCACCTAAGACGCTGTCATCAGGATCGTCTCGCTTAGGAAATTCATCCAGAGCATCTGGATTGACAACGACCTCGCGTAAAATTGAGTTCACATAGACCGAGTATTTGTTTCGATTATCAGGGTTAACCAGATTAACCTGATTTTCGTCTGATGTGAAATCGAGGGAAAATTCCAACTCGTCAATAATATGTATTTCGTTTGTTTTCTCATCAAGGATAAGTGGATTCACAGTAAATGGAACGACTCTGATCCCTCGCATAATCGCTGGAGCGCCTAGTTTGACAGATTCGGTAGGGATGCTTTTTAATATTTGCGCAGGAGTTAAATCATTGATCTCAACATTGGAAATAGCTCTCTGTATTTCAGCTTCATTCGCGATATGCGATTGGAGTTTATCTATTTGCACCTCCACCCCGCCACGTGCAGGCATAACCGCCAGATGCGGATATTGAGAACCAGCAAAGCCATCCTCTTCATTTTGCTCAATTTCAGATGGACAAAACGACAAATTGACCATCGTCGGTGTTTGTGAGATCAGCTTGATCTGATCTGGCGAAAATGATTCGGAAAGATTGGCGGATGTCGCAAGGATTGGGAAAAAGAGCAAAAATGACAATGATAGATACTGCAAATTCTTCACTGAAGAAGAACCTATTGCTAGAGTTCGCTTTACTGAATTTAAAGGATTTCTCATCAATGTCTCCCTAAGTCACTGTGCTACTTGAAGTTACTACATCAAGAAC
>CAZAGU010000071.1:0-5470 GCA_964484805.1 uncultured bacterium | reverse complement strand
GAACATAAAAAAAAAGCATGAGTATCACAAAAAAATTGCACACAATTTATTCCGCAATTATTATACCGAAGCAAAGTTATCTGTAAATAATCCGATATTAAATCATGCGAAAGTTTACTGAAGCCATATTTATTTAGAGTTATTGTTGGGTAATTCCTTGACCTTGCTGAGAGAACACCGTAAATTTAAGAAAGCTGAAGAATAAGACTGTCTCTTTGCGATCATGCGTCAATCTTATTTTTCATTGACTTGGCAATGCTTTTCATGCTTTGTAATACTCACACACTGAAGTTATCAGGAGAACGATCATGCGCAATGCAAGAGTTTTATTTGTTTTGATGTTTTTGGTATTGATGTTAACTAATATCCTCGATGCCCGAACAATTCGAGTTCCGGAGGATGCCGCTGATCTCCGCGCTGCCTTCCGAAGTGCAGCCGCTCGAGACACCGTTTTAGTCAGCGATGGAACTTGGACGGGTAGCAGCAATTTTGGACAGACTATTCCTTCGCGGGTTGTGCTTAAGTCTGTCCACGGCAACGATAACTGTATCATTGACGCAGAAAACACAGATAATTCTGTCGGCATTATTATTAGTAGCGATGCTGTAATGGCTGGCATCCGAATCCGGCGAACCAAACGCGAGTTAGTCTCTGCCACAAACGCCAGCAGATTTTACATTAACAACTGCGTTTTCGAAAGCGCCACCTTGGACACTCCGCATGTTCCTGTTAAAATCAGCGGTGGCAGTGGTACCATTGAATTCTGCGATTTCCGTCAACTAAATACTATAACCTACGCTGGCGCTCTGTTGGCAACTAACAACACTACTCTTGACATAAACAGTTGCTTCTTCACCAGCAATACCTGCGATAGTTCAGGCGGCGCGATTTTCGTGAATGGCAGTTCTGAGCTAAACTTAAAAAACTGCCTTATCACCACTAATTCATGCGTCTGGTACGGTGGCGGAATTGCCCTCCTTGGCGCTGGAACGGAAGTTAATGTTTCATTCTGTAATATATCCAGCAACCGCGCCCAAACATGGGGTGGTGGTATTTATAAGGATCACGCGGCTGAACTTACTGTCTCGAATTCTATATTCTGGAGCAATCAAGCTGAATTCGAAGACTTTGGTAACCAACTGGCAACTCATTTGGATGACGAAAACCCAAACTTCATTGACATTCACCATTGCGTCATTGAGGACGGTGAAGACATGGATGCTGGCTGGTTTGGCGATGTCATAATTAATCAACGGCCAAACTACGATCGAGGTAGGGAACCAGTATGGGGGCCCAGTAATTACTATCTTCGACAGGATGGACCTTGGATTAATGCTGGTAGCGGTCAAGCAGCAGATCTGGGAATGGATGTTTTTACCACTGATGCTGAGATTACCCCTGACGAGGGCGTGGTTGATATTGGTTTCCACTACGACCTCATACTCTTTTACAAACAAGGTTTAATTACGGGTACAATCCATGATGTCGCCAACGATGAAGCTTTATCCGGCGCTCGCATCCTCACATCGTTAGGTCAAGACTCTTATACTAATCGTAATGGTATATTCCAACTTGTTGATGCCATTGCCGACACAATTTTTGATGTAACCTTCTCATACCCAGGTTTCAATGATTCGACTCTCACAGGCATTGAACTTTCTGAGGAACAGGAGCTTCAGTTTAATATGGCGCTACTGCACCCGGACATTTCTATTGACCCAATGCAGATTGTTGCAAACATAGACTCAAACGAACATGGCATAGACACTGGCTTTGTAGATATTACTATCACCAACAGTGGCAATGGACCATTAACATGGAATTCCGAACTCAGCTTGGTTGGCGATGTTAATGTTGATCCCTGGACACTGCGAGATCAAATTCCTGTTGGTGAAATGATTGATTTTGAGCGACTAAAAGGTGTCGCTTTTGCTAACGGATATTATTATGTCACTGGAAAGTATGGTACTTCCGATAGCACAAATAAAGTCTATGTGCTATCATTGGAAGGAGCAATGGTGGATTCCTTCCTGCAGTTCAGCGCGTCTCGTAACGGAATGCTTGATCTGGCTTGGGATGGGGAGCTATTATGGGGCATTGACGGTTCGACAGTTTATGGCTTCACGCCTGAAGGGGAGTTAATTACTAGTTGGGAAGGTCCACTGAACACTACCAAATACATCGCCTGGGATACTGATCGTGACTATCTTTGGATAACCAACACCACCAACGATTTCTATGCACTTGATCGTGAAGGCAATCTCATGCTTGAGAACCCCCTCAGTCGGAGAAACCTGCGATCTTACGGGCTGGCTTACTGGTCTGATGACCCCGATGGCTACCAACTGTATTTTATCTCCAAGCTGTCAAATGACGACACTGGCTACATCTACAAGATGAATGCTGACAACGGAGATACATTGCATGTCTATGATATTTTACTGCCAATTGGAGCACCTGCAAGTGCAGAAATTTCCTTGGAAATGGATCCATATAGTGTAAACTTCCTTTGTATCGAGGCGGCAACGGAAATTCAGGGTGGTGACAAAGTTATGGTTTATATGCTGGCAGGAAACATGTCGTGGATGATGGTGGAACAATCATCTGGAACAGTCAACGCACAGGAACAAACGATCATGACCGTTTCGTTGTTCAGTCAGCAATTCGTCGTGGGACAGTACAATGGGCTGTTGACTTTGAATCACAATGCCGAAGGCGATGCGTTTGAACTGCCAATCGTGCTTACTATCAGAGATGGCTCTGCAGTCCCTGAGAACGATATTTCAGTACCGGACGACTTTGCCATTGAAACCACCTATCCTAACCCGTTCAACGCAACGACTTCGATAAATTATACCCTGCCATCCGACGGCATGGTATCCTTGAAGGTCTATGATTTGTCTGGCCGTAAGGTTGCTTCCGTATTTTCTGATTATCAAACGGCTGGTAAGTACCGCGTGAATGTCAATGCAAATGACTGGAGCGCAGGTGTTTATCTGGCGCGGCTTGAAGCCAATGGCAGCACCAAAATCGCAAAACTTGTCTGCGTGAAGTAATTCCGCGGATTAAACGCCAAGCACTGAAAACAGCGGTGGAGCTAAGTCTTCACCGCTGTTTTCTTTTGATTTGAAACATCACAAATCAATTATATTTGCTGAATATTCCCAGTTTACGCTACGACTGTGCATATTATGCACAGTTTTATGCCATGCTCAAAATCACAAATTTGCATTAAGGAACATGGTTTTATACAGGGTTTTCGCCTTATTACATCCGATGGCACATATCTAGCGGTTTATAAAGCAGTGGCTACCGCCGGTAACACTGCCTATGTGGCAGATGCAAACGGTCTGGCTATCGTTGACATCTCAGTGCCTGAGGTGCCAATTGAACTCAGCTACCTGGAGATTGATGAGGAATTCAGCAATGATGTCGTCGTTCGCGACAACATTGTCTAAAATGGCAACTCTAACTCCTTCACCGTATATTTCCGCATCGTGAAACAGGTCACCGCCGGCCTGCTCAAATCCCTCTGTAACAACGGTCTGTTGTTTCCGCTTCATGATGTCCCTTAGAAATTTGAACTTACGTAAAATAATATCACATTATACAACTGTCCAGTTTTTGGGGTACTCCATAACTTTCTTGAGAAATTGATTGACATTGCTCTCAACCAGTATTATATGTTCTTAGTTGTGTGTAGTTTTTCGTTCATGTAAATATGAATTTTGTTACAACTATCATTTACGTAATCATGGGGAGCTAAGCACGTTATTTTGTTGATATTTAACTGATTATAACTCTTTTTCCAAGTGGGAAATGTGAGTTATAGACTAATCAAGGATAATGAAGATGGCTTTGGGGAAATTTGAATTTAATGGTTCGGGGCTAAGCCTGCTCTGGCTGAGTATTTGGACCACATTCCTGACAATAATAACGTTCTCGATTTTTACACCATGGGCTTATGTTGCATATTTGTCGTGGTTTGCAAAAAATGTAAATATTGACGGAAAGTCATTGATTTTTAAAGGAACAGGATTAGGATTTTTTGGAACGTTTCTTCTCATTCTATTATTCACAATAATTACTTTTGGTATTTATGCTCCCTGGGGTGCATGTCGATCTTATCGATGGGCTGTAAATAATATGTACTTCGCTGAAGAAGGTGATATTGAAAAAATTTGATAATATGAGAATTTGAATATGTCGCGTCCCATTAGTTGGTGGAAATAGAGTATGTGTATTCACACAAGTCTAAATAAATATTTAGAAACTACCACCCATATAGATAGAACTCCAGGAAAGGGGCGGACGTGAAATGATGAATCTCTTTGATGGTTCTCTCAGTGCTGGCGTTCACAGAATCGGTTTTAATGCGGAAGCTTTGCCGGCGGGGTTGTATCTGATGAGGTTGAAGAGTCCAAACGGTGTTTCGATTGGTAAAGTGACTCTGATCAAGTAGCCAAACCTTACCTGATGTCTGTAAAGACTGGGTATTAGAGGGTCGGTGGGATGTACTTTAAAATCCCACAATCAAACAATATGTGGCATGTCCGGCTTTGTCCGGGCATGCCTGTCTTACATTTTGTGTAAATAGAAAAAAGGTGTTAGATTTAATTTAAAGCACTGAGCTCCTGCCTTCGCAGGAACGACAATGTAGATTTACTCTTTTACCTTGTTGATTTCTTTCTGGACTTCCACTAACTTTTTCATCAATTCCCTGTATGGTTGTTTGTTCTTTACAGCCTCAGAAAGCTTGAATTCCAACTCCTGTTTAAGCTTTAGATGTTCGCGAGCTTTTAACCGATTTAGGCAGTATTTGGCAGACTCACGCGCCTGATCGGATGTGCTCTCCTCTTGTTGGAATAAACACGCCGCAATAAATGAGCGCAGTCTGGGGTCTTCAAATTTTTCCGGTAGAACCGATGGAACGACCGTTTCATTCTGGAGATAATACTGCTCCAGCTCAAGATACAGTGTTCTCAAGGGTTGAGAAGTAAAAAAATCCTGAGACAACGAATCCATGAACTCAGGGATAATCTCAGGCTTGCTCAACAGCGCGGTCATGATGTCTCGCTCGACAATCTGATCGTTTGTGAAACTCATTTTGATTTCATCGGTGCTGGACAACACACCTGCATTTTTCCGAATCCCCGCCATTGTAGTCTCAAGTGTGTTGCGGTTTAAGCCCGTATGGCTGGATAATTCTGTAATCAGCACTTCATTGCGAAGAGGATCGGATACCCCCCGTACTGTTTCGAGGATATTCCTGACAACCTGAACCCGCTCAGACTGCCCCATTTCTGGAGAATACTTAGCCACCGCCAGCCTGAACTCAATCATTGTTTGAGCTTTGTCCAATGACGCCACCAATGCCTCCTTGCCACCAGAGCGAAGCAATGAGTCCGGGTCTTCGCCAGCAGGCAATGACACCACTCTCGCTTCCAACCCAGAACGCGTGATGAGATCA
>CAZAGU010000070.1:15503-15878 GCA_964484805.1 uncultured bacterium | reverse complement strand
AGTAATATAGCACAATTTTGACAGATTGTCAATTATTTACGGATAAGCCCTTAGTCTTTATAAAAGCAATAATTGACTTTCGTAAAGGAAAAACTCTATCGGATTTGTATATGAGTCAACATATTCACCAGATTTGTATCAGGATTTTTCAATATTACAACCTGAAAAATCGAAATACTCCACTACAATCTCTCGCAGAAAGTAACACATTATAAACAATCCCCATAGGATAAAGAAAAGGTTAAGTTCAACGGATTCTTTCTGAAATGCACGCATGAGAGTGCGTTTACAGGTAACCTTGATTAATGCGTGAGTTCCGAAAGAATCTTATACATTGTCGTTGATCATCGACATCAGCGCCCCGGAAAGCCCGAA
>CAZAGU010000070.1:0-15403 GCA_964484805.1 uncultured bacterium | reverse complement strand
TTGGGTCGGTGAATACGATACGCCGGGTTATGCCCGAGGCGTTGCCGTTTCCGGAAGCTATGCGTACGTTGCGGACGGGAACAGGGGCTTGAAGATCATCGACATCAGCGCCCCAGAAAGCCCGAATTGGGTCGGTGAATACGATACGCCGGGTTATGCCCGAGGCGTTGCCGTTTCCGGAGGCTATGCGTACATTGCGGACGGTTTAAGAGGTTTGCGTGTTGTGAATATTAGCGATCCTGAAAATCCTGTGGAAGTCGGATATTACGATACTCCAGGGGAAGCTTTCGGAGTTGCTTTGTCGGACGATGGTTTAATATATGTCACTGATAGCACAAACATGGGCATATACCGTTTTACCGATCCTGCAGATGTTGGTGATAATGTCATTCATCAACCTTCATCATTCACCCTTTCCCCCGCCTACCCCAATCCTTTCAATGCGTTGACAACATTGTCCTACAGTTTGCCTGTTCCGTCAGATGTTAAGATTGGCGTGTGCGATGTGAATGGGCATTTGATTTCCACTCTGGTAAGAGAACATCAAACCGCCGGTCATCACACTGTCCAATGGAATCCTCAGTCCGTTCCGACCAGTCTATACATCGTAAGAATGGAAGCTGGCGCTTTCAACGCCGTTCAGAAGGTCGTACTGGCGAAATAGTGTGCCCCCGCTACAAAGAAACCGGTGTCGTAAGGCATCGGTTTTGTGGTTTTGGGGGAGGATGTAAAAAAGAAGTGAGCACAAAAAAATATTTACACAAAATTCCTGACAGTGCCTTTCAAACAGGCACACCGCTACTCGTCTTCCTTGTCATTGAACTCAATCTTACTTTGCGTAATGATCTCATTCATGACCTCACTCAACTTCCCAGAATTGATAACTTTCTGAAAGGCATCAATCAGTAATGGGATGTTTATTATTTCCTCAACGGCATCCATATAAGAATTTACAACAGATTCTATCTTGTATCTCGCCTCAGCCTGTTGTTTTATGAACGCTCGCAAATCAGCTTCTGATTCGTTGGATTTAATCACAAATGTAATTGGAAAATGTTGAACCTTTTCAATATCCAAAAAGTACTTATTCATATCCAAAGTTTCCGTGACTTGAAAGAACCTGCCATAAGGCTTCATAACAAAATCAATTCCACCGTCATTTGCATTAGTTCTCCCTGTTTTATAAAGCGTCAGCGCGTATTCATTGACGGAGTCTCTATCCTCACCCATCCAAATAGTTTCCAAGCCATATTTTGATTTCAAAACCGCAAAGCTGACAATCTCAAATACACGCGCGTCCACATTGGGCTCTAACTGTTGTTTTACAAAATTAATGGCATCATTCGGTTTTCGTTCCCCGAGCCTGGAAATTTCTTTACACACCTGAATGAAGTCTTTAAAAGCCTTCTTCTTTGCCTCGATATATTTCTCAATGATATTACAAATCGCCTTTGCGATATTTACAGTGGCTATTTCGCCGTTGTCTTTTTCTATTTCGACTTTTAACAGATCTTCTTGTATCCAGTACCTCTGATTATTGGGCACATCACGCACTATGGGTAATTTGCCAACACTTTCAAAATAGTTTCTAAATTCCTCATTCAATCTGGAGTTCAACGGATGGTTTTGGAGTTTTTGTCCGAATGGCAACTCGCGTTGTCGCTCAAGTAAATTTAAATAGATTGCACCTTCATATTTAGAGTAAGCATACCCAGCTTTGCCATCAAAGAAGCCATTTTCTATATAGTCCTCAACAAGCACGTATATAGCATAAAGATTTCCAAACGACCCGCGAGCTTTTGAATTCCTGTTTGCTGAAATTGTCTTCTTGTTTATGTAACAGAGGAGTGGGCTTGATTCCAAAACATACGAGGCACATTTACCAAAGTGCTGTTCAAGCACTTCAAGTATTACAGAAGTGAATTCATGCGATACAAAATCATATTTTGGCATCGAAAAGTCCTTTTTGCATTTTGTGAATTTTGTCTAAATGCAACCCATTACCATTTTTACGGCGTGTGGATTTAATAATTCCCATTAGTTTTTCACCATTGTAACTGTCGGTAATGTTAAGTCGCCTCAGCCCAATTTTGTAATACAGTTCCTGGGATTCTATCCCGATGGTTCTTCGTTGCAGACGCTTTGCCACAGCGCATGTTGTAAATGTTCCTGCAAAAGGATCAAGAACTAAGTCGCCGGGATTACTACTTGCAAGGATAATCCTCTCAAGTAAGGCTTCAGGTTTTTGGCTTGGATGCTCCTCATATTCTGCCATGCGATATCTTACTCTTGGGGTGTACCAAGCATTTCCAGGTACTTTTGTCGTTTTATATTGTGTCGGTATTTTTTTTCTGTAATCAATCAACTTTCGTTGAGCGCCTGTCCTTGCCTCAATTTCAATGTCCTCAATATTAAATGTGTAATTATTTGTATTTTTTACACAAAATAGGATTGGCTCATACAAAGATCCAAAATACTTCCTCGCCTGCACACCTGAACTATCGTAATGCCAAACAATGCGAGATAGAATTGATATGCGTTCCCTTAACCAGATATCAATATATGGCATGGCTTGTGTGCTAGTCATCACATAGAGACTTCCATTCGGTTTCAGTTTGTCAAGACATAACTGTAACCACCTTTGACACCATTTTGCATATTCTGCATTGGTTGTCCAAGTGTCTTTAAAATCCCCAAATTTCTTTCCAATGTTGTATGGTGGATCCGCAAAAATAAGGTCAACAGACTCATTCCCGATACTACCGAGCACCTCAACACAATCGCCGAGGTATATTTCCACCTTATCTTTCTCATGCTTGACGATTTCACTCATCAAATTTACTCCATATAAAATATCACAGCTTAATCAATGGCGAGCCTTCCGCTACTCGTCGTCTTCCTCGCGCCATTTCGCCAGCATCTTCTGGAGATAGCGACGACTAACACCTAAAATCTGTGCCGCCTCGGTGCGGTTGCCCGAAGTGTGTTTCAACACCCGCTTGATGTGAATGTCCGTCATCGTCGCCAAATCCATCTCATTCAGATCAGGAGCATCCTCTGCAACATCGCTGTCCGGCAAGTCAATGTCTTCCGGGTCGATCATATCGCCCATCGCCAGAACTGCCGCGCGAGCCAGAACATTCTCAAGCTCCCTGACGTTGCCCTGCCAATGGCTTTGGGTTAGCTTTCGCAGAGCACTCGCCGACACGCGCCGTGGAGGTTGCCCGGTGCGCGCGGATACTTTGGCAAGAATCGCCGCCGCCAGCAGTGGAATGTCGCCCTGTCGGTCTCGCAGGGGCGGTGTTTCAATCGCCAACACATTCAGCCGGTAAAACAAATCTTCGCGAAATCTGCCCGAAGCAATTTCCTCTTTCAAATCCTTATTGGTGGCAGACAGAACGCGCACATCAGCATGGCGTTCGCGTGGGTCGCCCAGTCGCTGATAATCACCCTCCTGCAGAAAACGCAGGAGCTTGGCTTGCACAGTCGCCGGTACATCGCCAATTTCATCGAGGAACAATGTCCCGCCGTTCGCCATATCCAACAGCCCCGGTTTGTCGGCGATAGCGCCAGTGAAAGCGCCTTTCTTATAGCCGAAAAGTTCGCTCTCGAGCAGGTCAGATGTCAGATTGCCGCAGAATATCCCGCGAAACGGCTTGTCTTTGCGCTGTCCGTGTTTGTGTAATGCCCTGGCGACGAGTTCCTTGCCCGTGCCGCTATCACCCGTAATGAGCACAGGCAGATCCGCGCCAGCGATGCGCTCCATGCGGTCAAACAGCCGCTTCATCACAGGGGATTCACCAACAATCCCAGGAAAACGTGAGTGACCAGTGGCATCCACCAGAGCGCGGCGAGTATCCGCCAGCTCCACTACTCGCGCCAGCGCTAGCGCCGCCAGTGAGCCGAATGCCTCCAGTAGTGGGAGATGCTGTTCCGTCAGCGTTCCCACTCCCTGTGTATCAATGTACAACGCTCCCAGCTTAGTCCCGCGCGCTTCCATAGGAATGCAACAGGCGGAGCGAATGCCGCGAATGATGATGGATTCCGAGCCACTGAAGCGAGGATCGCGAGCCGCATTGCGTGAAAGAATTGGTTTGCGCTCGCGGAGCGCCGCTTCAACAATCGCGCGGGAGGGATCGCCTTCGGGAAGCGAACCGGGCTCGATGCCACGTTGGGCGACAGGTTTCAGCTCGCCATTCTCATCGCGAAGCAACATGTAACCGCGCTCCGCGCCGCTGACTTCAAAGGTTTTATCCAGAAGGCGGGGAATCAGTTCCTCAAGGTGGGGAGCTTCAAGGAGAACCTGCGCCGCTTCAATCAACAGCTCAAGTTTTTCCTTGGAAATGTCTTGTGTTTTATTCATTTGGCATCACTCGAAAGATTGCTTCGGAAGACCGGGCTTCGTTCTCAAATTCATCTAAAATGGACACTGTCCAGAGGAAATACTGTGGGTTCAGAGTCAGGGAATCCTGCACCTGATAGGTAGTCTGGTATGGATCAGTGATGGTGTCAACCAGCACAACGGTTGGAACATACGCCTGATTGATGTGGGTAATAGTGATTATGTAAGCAAATTCAAAGGCTTCACCATAGCCTCGCCATCTTAGCTCAGGCAAAGGTCCAACAGTGTCGTTTGCCGCTGGAGCGTAAATGGTTGGCACTGTTCGGATAACTCGAACCAGCGTGAATTCTTCATCGCTGGTGGAAAATCCTTCGCGGTCAAGGTGATGAAGGAACAAACTGTGTCCGATCAACGCATCCACACTCTCGGTCGGGAGGTCGAAGTCTGGAAATTCTCCCGCCCAGCTTCGCCCATCGCCCATGTTGGTCAGTTTGCCGATTGAAACATCATCCCATTCTATCCACACGGAATCCACGCCGTCTGTGTCTGCAACAATTGCATCTACTTCAAAGCTGATCCAATCCAACGCCGACCATAGCTCAAGTCGTCTCGTTCTGGCAATGATGCTCGTTACAGCCTGTCGATTGCGTTTTGGGGTGATGATCTCGACCATGTTCGATGGCTCAGATTCCAGCCCTTCTTCGGATATGCTGAATAATACCCAGCGGGTTGTATCGTTGGGAGCGACATCCACCCACTGATATTGCATTGTCTCTGCTGGTTTCACACCTGTCATCTCGCCCGGGTATTCGGTGGCTTGAGACAGGTTTATGCCGTTCCACTGATCACCGCCATAGTAAAGGTGATACGCAGCTGCCCCTTCTGGAGCTGTCCAGACGAGTTTGCAGGCGGAGCCGTTCTGTTCGCCCAGCGATAAATCACTCACCGCTTCAGGCATCTGAGGCGCAATGTAATTTGAGCTGTTGGGGTCGAGCGGATTTTCACGGGGAGCATTGCAACTCGTGAGTATCACACCATAAATGGCTATGAAGATGCCTGCACACAGCAGGTAAAAATAGCGCAACAAGGGTGGTATGTGTTTTTTTTCGTTGAAAGTAAACGCCTTGTAACAGCTTAACGAATATCACTTAATATATCTACAGGCAGTTGAGGTGTCAAGC
This sequence comes from uncultured bacterium, assembly GCA_964484805.1. Classification (GTDB taxonomy): domain Bacteria; phylum Electryoneota; class AABM5-125-24; order Hatepunaeales; family Hatepunaeaceae; genus CAZAGU01. The sequence continues at coordinate 9,880 of CAZAGU010000070.1, read as the reverse complement.
CGCAATCTAACTACCTCTAATGATATAACGTGAAAATCTGCATGTTGAGGTCAGAATTTTAATAGTTTCGAGTAGAATTTCAAAAAAACTTGCCTTTGCCTTCTGCATATTGTACAATGATAAAGGGGATTTGTTTTCTTCCCACAAATTTTGTGTTTTTTAAGACAGAAATCTAAAATACGGTGCTGGAATGGCTTATTGTCCAAAATGTCGGCACGAATATCTTGAGAACATAGATATTTGTCCAGATTGTGATGTGGATCTTGTTCAAGACCTGCCTCCCGAAATTCCAGAGGAATACGAAGGAGCTGCCTGGGTTGAAGTTTACACATTTCCGGGATCACTATATGCGAATATGGCTGTGGAGTTGCTCAATCGTGAGGGAATTCCCGCATATACCATATCTAATTTTGGTGGCTCATCTCTGGGTGTTGCCGGTGGGAGTAATTACGTTGGTGCCAGCGCTACGGTTTTCACATTGGAGCCTGATTCCGACATTGCCTTCGATCTACTTGAACCGATGATCGAGGAATACCCCGGTACTTTTAACGGTTCAGATTTTGACAACGACGACGAATAACTGGGAACACAATGACCGAAATAATTGATGTTTTCGCGCGATCCATCCTTGATTCACGCGGAAATCCTACTGTAGAAGTTGAAGTAGTGCTCAATGACGGATCAGAAGGCAGAGCAGCCGTTCCGTCAGGTGCTTCCACAGGTAAACATGAAGCAGTAGAGCTTCGCGATGGCGATGAAACCCGCTTCCTCGGCAAGGGTGTGGATCAGGCTGTGCAGAATGTGAACCTCAGCATTGCCCCGGCGATTGAAGGACTTTACGCCGAAGATCAAACTCAGATTGACACGATCCTCTGCGAACTTGACGGCACGACCAACAAGGGTTCGCTGGGCGCAAACGCCACATTGGGCGTGTCGATGGCTGTTTGCCGGGCAGCGGCGCGGTCTGTTGGCTTGCCGCTTTATCGCTACATTGGCGGAGCTAGCGCGCGGGTTCTGCCCATCCCGATGATGAATATTCTTAACGGTGGCAAACACGCCGATAATAATCTTCAGATTCAGGAATTTATGATCTATCCACACGGATTCCCCACCTTCAGCCTTGGACTCAGGGCTGGTGTTGAAGTTTTCCACCATCTGAAGAATATTCTGAAAAAGAACAAATTGTCAACCACCGTTGGCGATGAAGGCGGATTCGCGCCCAATTTGAAAACTCACGCTCAGGCACTCGATCTGATCGAAGAGGCTATCAAGGTAGCCGGCTACATTCCCGGTGAGCAGATTAGCCTTTGTCTCGACCCCGCTTCGAGCGAATTCTACAAAGACGGTGTCTATGATCTGGGCGGCGACGGCAAGAAAAACTCCAGCCAGCTGATTAACTACTGGGAAGACCTTGTCAAGAGCCACCACATCGTGACCATTGAAGACGGCATGTTTGAAGATGATTGGGATGGCTGGGTTGAAATGACTGGTCGCAACATCATCACCAAACAGGGCAAGAAGCTCCAGATCGTTGGCGATGACCTGTTCGTCACCAACGTCGAACGCTTGCAGATGGGAATCGAGAAGAAAGCCGCAAACTCAATTCTAATTAAGCTAAATCAGATTGGCACAGTCACTGAAACACTGAGCGCCATTCGCCTGGCTCACCGTAATAACTACACGGCAGTGATTTCGCACCGTTCCGGTGAAACTGAAGACACATTCATCGCTGACCTGGCAGTTGCCACTAGCGCAGGTCAGATAAAAACTGGCTCGGCTTGCCGAACCGATCGAATCTGTAAGTATAATCAACTCCTTCGCATCGAGGAAGATCTCGGTGAAGGGGCAATTTATGGGGACCGAGCAGTTCGATAAGAACGAACATAAACTGCTGAAGGAATTCAAGCGGTATTTTCCGCTCCTTATCATCTTTGTCTTTCTGCTGTTTATCGCATTCTGGTGGGGTGGCTCAGGGTTGAGCCACTCTTGGGATATGTGGAAAAACATCAGACTGGTCAACGAAGATGTTGATTCCCTGAACAGCATCATCGAAATGCGCATCGACCGCGTCGAGGATCTGAAACCCGGCGGCGACAGCCTCGCACTCGAGCATGAGGCACGCATCCGATATAACATGATTAAGCCGGATGAGGAGATGTTCATTCTTCAGCCTGACGACAAAGGAAAGAGAAGAGAGAAAAAGTCCTCTAAACCATAAGAGATCTATTTCTCTCTACATTTCCTGACTGCGCTGGGATGAAAGTATTGGGTGGCATGTCTGGACGAGCCCAGTCTCCCAGCCTTTGTCGGAACGCTACATTCCCAAGTCATTGCAAGCCCGGTCTGCTTTCGCTCCAGATCGGGTTCATCACTCATAAGGTCATTCTGTGGCACTTGATAAACTGTTTGAAATTGGAGCGCCGATACACATCGGTCAGGTAACAACAGCTTATCCTGCTCTTATTCGTGAGACAGGTGCTAAGGTGTTGCTGAAAGTGCTCCACCCACAGTATTCACAGGATGACGAGATAGCAGGGCGTTTTCGGCGTGAAGCTGAAGCCATGGCGGGCATAGACCACCCCAACGTCGTGAAGGTGCTCGACTTCGGAGCCGATGAGGACATGGCGTATATGGTGCTTGAATGGATTGACAACGGCACACTCGATGACCGGATCGCCATGGGGCCTATGAAACAGACCGAGATCGAGCGAATCGCCGAGAGCATTTTCAGCGGCTTGAGCGCCGTTCATAAAATCGGCATGATTCACCGCGACCTTAAGCCCGATAACATTTTGCTGGATAAGAGCGGTCGCGTTGTCGTCGCAGATTTTTCTCTCGCCGGGTTTGCCGGCCGAACAGATATGACTTCTCACGGAGCGATGGTCGGTTCACCCGCGTACATGGCACCAGAACTGCTCGATGGTCGGCAGGCGGATGCTCGCACCGACCTCTTCAGCGTCGGTGTGATCCTGCTGGAAGCACTCACCGGATCAAATCCTTTCCGCTCAGATGACCCAATGGTGAGCCTGACACGGTTGCAGGCTCTAAAAATCCCCAGATTGCAGGATAAGTCCTCCATTAATCCACAGCTGGCGTTCCTCATTGACTCGCTTCTTGCCCGCAATCCAAAGGATCGCCCGCAGTCAACTGCCGATGCGATTGCCATTTTACACGGCGATGCTCCTGAAGCCACACCAACAGCCGAATCACAAACTGAAAAAGCATCGTCGCGGAAAACCATTTTCACGGTGTTAGCGGCTTTGCTGATTATTGCAGTCATTGCCATCGGTGGAATTTCTTGGCTGAAGCCTGAAAAATCTGATTCGACAGTTGAGGAAGCTACATTTATACCATCTGCCGATTCGCTTGTCGCTCAGATTGAACCTACGCCAAAAAACGAGCCGGAGCTTACACAAGACACAGCGCAAGTGAAAAATAATGATGAACTTGCCATAATCGACAAGCCGAGAGTTGAAAACCGCCGCAAAAATGTCGATACTGCCGATATAGCTGTTCCGGCGAAAAACGGCTTCCTGTCCATGATCGTCCGCCCGTGGGCCAGGGTTTACATTAACGGCGTTTATCGCGGCGTTACACCTGTGGGAACTCTATCACTATCGCCGGGTGAGCAAACGCTGGAGCTGACCAGCGATGTATATCCGACCATCCGAAAGAAGATCGTCATTTCACCCGCTGAGACCCTGTCGTTGTCAATTGATCTGAGCAAGGAATCCGGCTTGGTTAGCGTTTCCGCCGAACCGTGGGGCTATCTTTGGATGGATGGCGATTCGGTAGGCATCCTCCCGCGGAGTGAACAGCTCTGGTTTTCACCGGGTTTGCATTTTATGAAGGTAACTCACCCCACGCTGGGTGATTGGCAGGATTCGGTGATGGTTGAAAAGGGCAGGAAAAATGCGTATGTTGTTAATATAAAAGATGGTACGGTTGTTGCACAATAATTTAGTGAGTATGGAGCTGAAACGACAGCTTCAAAGCGCGTGAACCAACGAAAAACTGAAAGATTTAGAGATCCAAGACTGATGACTAGAATTCTGTCAAGCATATTAATCCTCATCTTCACCGCAAGCTTCGTCTTTGCTGAAGATGACATGCAGTGGGAGCAAGCCCCGCCGCTGAACACCTCCAGGATGGGGCATTCAGCAGTGGTGTTTGACGACGCTGTGTATGTGTTTGGTGGAGTGGGGGAAAGGATGAACATCCTTGCGTCTGTCGAGATGTGGCATTTTGGCGACGACGAATGGACACAGCTTGATCCGATGCCTGTGGGGATGTATTACTCAAGCGCCGTTAGATTTGGTAATTTGATCTTTATACTTGGCGGGCGAAACGGTCAGCGTGAATCGAGTAACGCTCTGCTGATCTTCAATCCTGAAACAGGTGAATTCCAACGGGCGCTCGCTATGCCGCAAGGCAGGGCAGGGCTGGCCGCTGTGTCTGAAAACAACAGGTCAGTGCTGGTGATGGGTGGAATGTCATCACGTGGAGGCCCAGAAGCCACAGGATTCCGCTTTTTCCCTTCGCCAACAAGCCGCTGGTCAGTCGATATTCCCGCGCTCAACCAACAACGGATGAACTTCGGGATGGTCTGGCTGGGTCGCCCTTACGCCGTCGGTGGAATACACTACGGGCCCTTGAATTCAGTAGAAACCTTGGTTGAAAATGGCTGGCGTGTAGCTACCCAGATGCCTACGGCTCGTGGAGAGCTGGGTGTGGTGGTGGATGAGAACAGAATTATCTGCGCGGGTGGACGAGTCAGGAATTCCGGGATCTCGGACATTGTTGAAGCCTTTACACCTTCAGAAAATCAATGGACTCAGCTTCCGGCAATGCTTGAGAGCAGAGCATCGTTTTCGCTGGTGAATATGGACGGGGTTCTGCTGGCGATAGGCGGTATGAGTGGACATCGTCAAAACGGAGCATACTCCAATACTGTGGAATATCTGGTTCTTCATCCAGACACCAATGATGTATATATTCCCGCACCGCATTTACCTGTGGAACCAATGGTGTCGTTTTTTCCGAATCCATCAAACTCAATGGTGTCTTTCAATGTGGTTGGCGAAGGCAATCTGACGCTTTTCGATCCGATAGGCAGGCTAATTCTCACGAAACAGTTTTTAACGCCCGGCGCATCGTGGTCGTGGAATGTTGGCGATCAGCCAGCGGGAACGTATATTTGCCGCTGGATACCGTCGCAAGGTGGACGGGTCTCGACTGAAAAGCTCACAATTCTCAAATGAAAATTCCAATCTTAGTCGTCATAGCTCTTCTCATTCCTGCCTGTGGACTGCTGGCTAACCCGGCAGATCTAGCCTGGGAGGCGTATCTCGCCGGCGATTTCGATTCTGTGGAATACATTGTTTCCAGCTCTATGTCTGACAGCACGCTCAGTCTGCAGGATCAGGCGCGGCTGTATCTTGCGCTAGGCTGTAGCGATGCGATGCAGGGACGCGACAGGACGGCTTCGGCGGCGTTTGAACAGTCGCTGATGCTTGACCCGGAAAATAAACTGACCGCGGCTGACATTCCCCCGCCTGTCTGGCGGATTTACCAGCCTGTGCTGAAACGGTTGACCGACGACAGCCACTCTGCTGTTATCAAACTGCCAGAAGATAACGCGACTTCGCTGAGTTCCACCAAACGCGACACCGTCGTGAAATACATCGGCGTTGCGCATGAATCACGCGCAATTGTGAAATCTCTGATTTTCCCCGGCTGGGGGCATTTTGCAGAAGAACGCGGGCGATGGAAATTATTCGCTGGCACTGAGTTGGCGCTGGTCGCGGGTTGGGTTGTGGTGTTGAGTCAGTCAGATCAGGCGCATGAGGCATACATCAGCGAAATAGACCCGGCGAAAATGGGCGATGCTTACGACAAATACAATAGTCTTTACCGATTATCCTGGGGGCTTGGATGCGCCGCATTAGCAAATTATTTTGTCGCGCAATGGGATTTTTTCTCAGTTCCCCCTCCGGTACGGCTTGATCTAAAACAAAGCCCAACAAATGGGATGATGTTGGGCTTGAATATTACTTTTTAAGCTAAGGAACGCGCACCTCGTTCGCAGGGATGGGGAATATCATTCGCAGGGGACGAAAGATTTATTCCACACTGTACCCAAGACCAACGACCACTCCTTCCATCTGCTTTTTGTCGAGATTATTGCCTTTAACTTTAACTTGCCCGCTTCTCAAATCCACTGTAACCGATTCTACACCGGGTAAGTTCCCAAGCCCACGCTCGACCGACCCAGAACAATGACTGCAAGTCATGCCTTTAACGATCAATTCGTATCGTTGGCTTCCATTGTTTTCATTCATCTTTTCCAGCTCTTTTCTTTTTTTCCATTTCGGATAAATAAATGATGAATTCACAAGTAAAATCGTTAATATGACCGCCCAGATATGATTCGCCATGGAGATGCCCTCGGCGTGCTCATGCTTCATCATGGCAGATGTGAAGCCATCAAATTGAGGTGCGAGCCAATCGAGTAACAGCCCCGACACAACAGCGCTAAATGCAACCGAGAACATGAACAGTAGCGCAGATTTCCTTCCCAGAATCTTCCAAGTCGTTGTGATCGTTGCGGCATTAGTAGCAGGTCCTGCAATTAAAAATGCCAAAGCCGCACCCGGTGATGCTCCCATGTGAATGAATCCGACCGCAATCGGCACCGATGCCGTCGCACAGACATAAACAGGCACCCCAGCCGCCATGAGAATAATTATCGAAATGATACCACCGCCGATATACGGCTTCAGCAATCCCGGCGGCACCAGCGCGGACATTGCGCCTGCGACGATAATCCCAAAGATCATCGCGCTACTGATGTCTTTCGGCAGATCAATTAGCCCATATTCGAAAATTCGTCTTATGGGTTTAGTTTGCTTTTTCGGAGGCTTACAACATCCATCGTCGCATTGATTATGGAGGAGGTTCTCATGGCTTTGTTTTCCTGCTTCACCATTAGCGCCTGTTACCAGCACCAGCAAGCCACCCAGCAAGCCAGTCAGAAAAGAGATTATCGGTCTGAAGACAGCGAACAGAGGCCCCAAGAGGGCGTAAGTCACAGCGATGCTGTCAACGCCAGTCTGAGGCGTGGACAGCAAAAACGAAGTCGTAGCTGCGCGGCTGGCGCCCTGTTGGCGTAGTGATGCAGCAACTGGTATGACACCACACGAACACAACGGGAGTGGAACGCCGAATAGCGCCGCCTTCAAAACTGGCATAATCCCTTTTCCGCCGAGGTGCCGCTCTATCCATGAAGGTGCAATTACCACCGACAATAGACCCGCCACGAGAAAGCCAAAAATCAAGTAGGGTGACATCTGACCGAGCACCTCCCAACTTTCGACAACAATTTTTACAGCATAATCTATCAACATTCTTCCTTTTTCGCGTTAGTATTACACAAATAATACGGGATGTTGTGCTAATTTGCGGATGATTTTGCCAATATCGAAAACCTGTTTTCATTTTGTAAATAAAAAATCATGCATTTTTTACAAATCGTTCAAAATATCGTGAAGATTATTACAATATATTATTATTCCAGAATCTATAATTCTTTGGTGGTCGGAATATCGAAAAATTTGGTTTGATTTTAGATATTTTCGTCGTAAACAAGCGTCAACATCAAGAGTATTGCAAAAATGCAGTTGCCGTGTTCGATTTTGGTCAATTATCTCATTGTTCTACTAATAACTCTTGCTCTTTCCTCTTGACTTTTACCAAAAATACTCATATTATCAAAAACAGCGTTGCTCTAATGAGAGCTTAGTGGAAGTTTAGGCTTCTGAAATGCTTAAATCAAGACCACTTGCGATGTCACTCTGTCTTCTATGGTGTTTCAGTGCAGGACAGAGCCATTGTCTCCCATTATGCTTGTAGATTCTTTGATTTTAGCGGTTTCATTTTAAACCTGAATGATTCGATTCGACGAACCATATAATGTGTTTTGAACCCCCTTCTCGAACGATTTAAAAAAAAGAGGTTTCCTAATGATGACTTTACAGGAAAAATTTGCCCAGTTAGTACCCGAACTTCGTAAAGAACGTGCCGGCGTACTAAAAGCAAAAGGCGATGCAGAAATTTCCAAGGTTTCAGTCAAGCAGGCGTTTGGTGGAATGCGTGGTATCAAAGGAATGATTTGCGATACATCCGTTGTCGAACCCGACAAAGGTCTGATTATTCGCGGTATTCCCCTTCTTGATGTCAAGGAACTTTGGCCTGAAGAGATATTTTATCTGTTGCTAACAGGTGAAAAGCCCGACAAAGAAGCTACATTAGCTCTCCAGAACGATCTCGCCGCCCGTTCACATGTGCCAGAATACATCTGGGACATTCTGATGGCTATGCCGAATGATTCGCACCCCATGTGCATGCTCAACACAGCTATTCTCGCCATGGAAAAAGAATCAGCCTTCCGCGCATGGTATGACAAAGGCATGAAGAAGGAAGATTACTGGCTTCCCATGATGGAAGATTCCCTGCGCATTATGGGCGTTCTGCCCGGCATCGCAGCTGGTGTCTATCGCATTCGCTACGGAAAAGGCGAGCCCATCCCTTACATGACCAACCTCGACTGGGGCGCTAACTACGCCCGTATGCTCGGAATGCCCGATCCCACTGGCGACTTCGCCAAACTGATGAGACTGTATTTGAACTTCCATTGCGACCACGAAGGTGGCAACGTTTCAGCCAATACCTGCCACACTGTTGGCTCAGCATTATCTGACGCATACTATTCAGTCTCCGCTGGTTTGAACGGTCTTGCAGGTCCTCTGCACGGTCTCGCAAATCAGGAATGTCTCGGCTGGATCATCGAACTTCGCGAAAAATTTGGTGGCGTTCCGACTACTGACCAAATGCGTGAATTCGCTTTCGACACACTTCGTTCAGGTAAGGTTGTTCCGGGCTATGGCCATGCAGTTCTGCGTGTCACAGATCCTCGTTTCACCGGCTTCAACGAATTCGGCCACAAATATCTGCCGAATGACGAAATCTTCCAGACGGTTGACCGTGTCTTTACAGTTGTCCCGAAAGTCTTGGAAGAGTTCTCCGCCGAGCGCGTTGCCGCTGGCAAGAACCCAATCGCCAACTTCTGGCCAAACGTTGATGCAGGCTCAGGCGCATTGCTGTATCATTACGGTCTTGAGGAATTCCCGTATTACACGGTTCTGTTCAGTGTCTCCCGCGCAATGGGAATGCTGTCACAGCTCATTATCAACCGTGCCGTCGGAACTCCGATCACCCGTCCGAAATCCGTCTCCACAAAGTGGGTTGCCGATAAGATGTAAGACTTTTGTCTTCATTTGCACTGCACACAGGGACGGTTTCAGCCGTCCCTGTGTTATTTTAAAAGCAAGATGTTGATATATTTAAGCAAATCAAAATTATTCAGATTAAATTATGTTTTTTTATGTTTTATTATGATATTGCTTGACATTTTGTAATATGCCATATTATTATTACTATAGTTGTTGAATCAAGGATTGCGAAGGCAGGAACAAATCTTAGTGCTGTTTAACAACCAACTTACTTTAACAAGACCACCAAAACTTTTCAGGAAATACATTGTCAAAAAACAACCTTAAAATAATACTTGTGGAAAACGGGATAACAAATTCTGAACTTTCAAGAGCATCAGGCAGAGCTCCGGGCACAATTTCCAAAATTTGCAATAATAAATACTCCCCGGCCCCAACAACGAAAAGCAAGATTGTTCTTGCTATAAATGAATTGTCTGGTAAAAACTACTCTGTTGAGGAAGTTTTTTAGAAACATCACAAATCAGGAGTAAATGATGTTTACCTGGATCAGAAAAAGGAAAGTTCCTCCTTCTAAGGCTCAGGAAGAA
>CAZAGU010000069.1:0-15890 GCA_964484805.1 uncultured bacterium | reverse complement strand
CAGTGGTTTGAAAGGTTGGGTTTTCGGTATATTGGGCCCCTCGATGGCCATGACATCGGAGAGCTGGTTGCGGTGTTCAGTTGGTTGAAGAAGATTCACGGGCCTGTTGTGATCCATTGCATCACCGAGAAGGGCAAGGGATACAATTATGCTGAGTCAGACTTTACACATTTGCATGGAGTGGGAAAATTTGATCCTCAGATTGGACCCCAGAAGAAGAAAAGCAAGCTGCAATACTGTCAACATTTCAGCGAGGAATTGCTGGAGATTGCCAAGGAAGACCCGCGCATTGTCGCTATCACCCCGGCAATGATCGAAGGTAGCGCACTCGGCAAATTCCAGAGCACATTTCCTGAACGAACCATTGATGTTGGCATCGCCGAGCAACATGCGTTAACCTTTGCGGCAGGATTGGCAACTCAGGGCTTGCGGCCAGTGGTGGCAATTTATTCAACCTTCCTCCAGCGTGCTTACGATCAGGTGGTGCATGACATCGCATTGCAGGACTTGCCGGTTGTGTTGGGGATTGACCGGGCTGGTATCGTTGGTGAAGATGGGCCAACGCATCACGGTGCTTTTGACATCAGCTATCTGAGGCACATTCCCAACGTGGTGATTTTTTCGCCACGTGATGGAAAGCAGACTAGACTGATACTTCGTGAAGCCGTTAAATACGACAAAGGTCCCGTTGCGATTCGCTTCCCGCGCGGTGTTCCCCCTGTCTTTCCTGATCCTGTTGTTCCAGAGGAGAATATCTGGAAATCTGAATTGATGCTGGATGGTGATCGAGGGGTTATTATCAGCATGGGGCCAGTGCTGGCAAATTGTATCATGGCAGCCGAACAACTCCAGCAGGAGAAGAAGTGGAAGCTTGCTGTGGTTGATATGCGGGTTATTCGCCCTATGGATGAAGATTTTTTCTTCGAGCTAGCTCGTAAATACAAGCGTTGGATCGTGGTTGAGGAGAATGTGCTGGCTGGTGGTGTTAGTTCGATGTTACTGGAATTTGTCATGGACAATGACTTGCCCACCAAAATAAAGCGCATTGGGTTGCCGGATTATTTCGTAACACATGGCGATCGTGAAAGCCTCTGGCAAGAGATTGGCTTGGATGTTGAGTCAATCAAATATGAAACCTCTCAGTTTTTTAGCCGCGTGAAATTTCCACGCAAGAAAAATGAAGTGCCACTGAAAAGAGTCATCTCATGAGCAAATTTCGGCTTGGGATTATCGCTAACACTGGCAAGGAATCCGTTAAGACAGTTTTGCCGGACTTCCTGCAATGGCTGGCTGACGAGCGAGTTTCATTTGTTGTTGCCGATGATCTTCACGAGCTGATTGATTTGAGCCCTTGGCAAATATTGCATCCCCGTGAGATTGCCGATAATGTTGACTTTGTGCTGTCTTTCGGTGGTGATGGCACATTCCTGCAAACTGCGCGTTTAATCGCTCCTCGTGAAGTGCCTATTCTCGGCGTGAATCTCGGCTATTTTGGCTATCTTGCAGAAGTGAATCCGACAGAGATGAAGACCAGACTGCGAGAATTGCTGGATGGCAAGTATTCGCTTCAAGAAAGAATGATGTTGGGCGTTCGTCTGGAGAACGTGCCGGAAGAAGAACAATTCTATTGTCTGAACGATGTGGTTATATCCAGAACCTCTCTTGCGCGGACGATTCGCCTTGAGGCTTCAATCAGTGGCAACTATCTAAACACCTTCAACGCGGATGGATTGATTGTTTCGACCTCAACCGGATCTACCGGTTATTCTTTGTCAGCTGCTGGGCCTATTCTTGAGCCAACGCTTAATGCCATTATCATTAACCCGATCTGCCCGCACATGTTGGCAAACCGACCAATTGTCATTGCCGATTCTAGAGTAATCGAGATTACGCCTCACACCCATGAAGGTATATATCAAGTGTCTGTTGACGGCATGAGAGTCATGGAGCCTGAATCTGGCAAGAAGGTAATAATTCAGAAAGCCCCATTTGTAACGAAGATTGTCGTTTTTGACGATCACGACTTTAACGCAATTCTGCGTAATAAGCTGAAATGGCGCGATCAGCTAAACTGATACTTTAACATATACAGATAATTATGAGCCTGTTTGATAGATTTAAAAAAGGTCTGCAGAAAACGCGAGACCTGACCGTTGGCAAAGTTGCTGAATTATTCACACGTGGAAAAATCAGCGACGACATGCTCGAACAACTTGAAGAAGCTTTACTGCAAGCAGATGTTGGTGTGGAAGCCGTTGATGAAATCATTGAACGCCTCGAAAAACGTATAAAAACCGAGAAAGCCAACGGCAACGAATTGCCGGTTGATATACTCAAACAGGAAATAACCAATCTACTGGTTGAGCCCAACCGAAGCGATTTCCAGCGTTTTTCGACCAAGCCCTGGGTGATAGTGATGGTTGGGGTGAATGGCTCAGGCAAGACGACCACTGCTGGCAAACTGGCATTTATGTTTGCCAAACAGGGCAAGAAGACCGCCATCGCCGCCGCAGACACCTTCCGCGCCGCGGCAATCGAGCAAATTCAGGTCTGGGCGGAGCGCAGTGGAGCTCGCATTATCAAGCAGGCAGCAGGCGCGGATCCTGCCGCAGTGACTTATGATGCTTATCTGTCGGTGAAGGCACGTGGCGAAGACGTACTTATAGTGGACACCGCTGGACGATTACAGGATAAGCACAATCTGATGCAGGAGCTTAAAAAAATCACTCGCATATTGAAACGCTTTGAAGAAGGCGCGCCGCATGAAGTCTTGTTAGTACTTGATGCCACAACGGGGCAGAATGGACTGTCGCAGGCTCGCGGATTTACTCAAGCCGCTGGAGTCACGGGGATTGTGATTGCGAAGTTAGATGGTTCCGGCAAGGGTGGCGTTATTATTCCGGTATTGCGCGAGATAGCGTTGCCAATAGAATTTATCGGCATGGGGGAAGATCTGGATGATATTCACGAATTCGATGCTAAAACTTACACGGATGCGCTGCTTGCGCGTTAGACTGACATATTCAACGGTTCTGGCGTTGTTTCTGCTGTTGAATACAATGCCAGCGTTTGCTCAGGACACATATCCTGAATGGGGCACAGAAGAACATCTTGGCAAGCCTTTTTTTAAGCTTCATACTTATTCGAGATTGAATCCTGAGCCGGAAAAAGTCCGTATGGATGTTGCTGTTGAAGTCATTCACGATGTGTTGCAGTTTGTCAGGGAAGATGATCAGTTCCGTGCTGGTGTGGAAGTGAATATATCCTTAGAAAAGAAAATCAAGAAGAAAAAATACAAACTGATCACACGGGGCATTCACTACCTTAAGACAAAAGTTGATAAATACGAAGACACCAATTCACGATATGATAGACTAATTGGGATGTTCCCGATTGTTGCAGAACCGGGCAACTATCAGGTTACAGTAGTGTTGACAGATTTGGAATCAAAGCGACGCGCCACCGAAAAGCGGGATGTCTCACTGGTTCGATTCAATCCTCAGCAGATTCAATTTTCTGATGTTATTTCAGCCACTGAATCTGCGATAGATAAGAAAAACAATGTGCCTAAATACCCGGCGACAAATGGTGTTGTTGTTGGCGAAAATAAAGAAGCGTATGTATTTTTCGATCTCTGGAGACCAAACCCGATGGACGTTGTGGATGTGCATCTTGAGTTTTCGACTTTTGCTGGCGTGACTTTGATCACTGATTCACTTGCTGTTCTTGGTGGAGACAGGTTGGGGACTTATTACTTTAAGCTGAGTGTGGGTGATTTGAACTTTGGCACATACAACATTCTTTTAACAGCCAATTCAGAGAACCTTCAAGCAACACAGAAATCGAAATTCAGCTTAAGCTTCTTCGGGTTGCCTGCAACAGTGTCTAATGTCGATCAGGCGATTGAACAGCTTGGACTCATCGCGGACAAGGATGTAGTAAAAAAACTGCGTGAACTCCCGGAAGATCAGCGTGAACTAGGCTTGAAAAAATTCTGGGACGATCATTTTCCTTCTACCGGCGAACAAGTCAATGGCAAGATGGTGGAATACTACAGCCGAGTAAACTACTCAAATCAGCAATTTGCCGATGGTGAAGAGGGCTGGCAAACTGACCGCGGCATGGTTTACGTTGTATATGGACCACCCACCGAAGTTGACCGTCAGGTGTTCCAAGATCAAGAATCTCCATACGAAATCTGGTACTACAGCCATCTGGGTAAGCGATTCATTTTCAAAGACGATCATGGTTTCGGTGATTTTCGTCTTGTGACACCTCTGTGGTAGGATATGGAACATAAGCCATCATTCAGAACAACGCCGCCAATAATCAACGATGGCGGATATTTCCGCATCGTATCCCCGGCGGGACCGATAAATCGCGAGATGCTTGACCGTGGCATTAAGGCGATAGAAAAGCTCGGTTTTACTGTTTCCTGTGGGCCACATGTTTATGACAAGATTGAGTATTTAGCTGGAAATGATAAAGATCGTGCGTCAGACTTAGTTGACGCTTTGACTGATCCAAAAGTTGATGGTGTAATATGCAGTCGCGGTGGATATGGCTCGGGACGGCTGTTGAGTAAAATTCCTTGGGAAGAGCTGAAACATATTCCGCCGAAACCCTTTCTTGGATTCAGCGATATTGGTGCCTTGATGCTGAACCTCTGGGCGAAATCAGGATGGATCACATATTCAGCGCCCCAAGCAGCGATGGGCTTTGGCGACAATCTGCCAACTGCCACGCTTGAGCATTTGCTTGGCTTGATTCAGGGGCGTGAGCAAAAGCTTGTCTGGAAGAATGCCCGGAAAATCCAGCTTCAGCCAGTGCGATCTGGCGCTGCTGCGGGTATCATCATCCCGTGCTGTCTATCTATTTTAACCAGTCTTGCAGGAACGCCTTGGATGCCAGATTTATCTGGTTGTGTGGTCTGTCTCGAAGACTTGAACGAACCGCCCTACCGAGTGGACAGGATGCTCTGGCAACTTCAGCAGGCGCGAGCATTCGATGGCGTTGCTGGTGTACTGTTGGGGCATTTTCTGTGGGACGATGGCGACATCTCCGAGCAGGTCGGTGCAGTGATCGCAGATTTAACCGCCAAGGATAATTTCCCGATCTGGCGCACTATTCCTTTTGGTCATGTTGACGAACGAATGACTGTTCCAGTGGGAATTCCTGTTAGTGTTTCGCAAAATGGTGAATTTGACTGGTCAATTTAAACATAGCAAGATGACGATAAACTTAGCAATACTTCTGTCAGGGCGTGGTTCCAACTTTGTAGCCTTGTATTCTGCCGTTCAAAGAGGTGATCTTCAGGCGAAAATCACACTTGTCGCCAGCAATTCTGAGGATGCAATCGGCCTGAAGACAGCAAGAGAATTTGGAATTCCTACGGCTGTGTTTGAAAGGAAAAGATTCTCGCAAGGTTCTGATTATTCAGATTATATGTTTAAAATACTTGCTGAACATAATGTGGACGCCATCGCTTTAGCGGGATATTTGAAGAAGATTCCACCAGTTGTTGTCCGACACTACAGAAACAGAATACTCAATATTCATCCGGCACTACTTCCGAAATTCGGTGGCAAAGGGATGTATGGGATAAATGTCCATCGCGCAGTCATTGAATCCGGTGAAAACGAAACTGGTGTCACGATTCACTTTGTCAACGAAGAATATGATGAAGGCAAGATCATTTTACAAGCAAAAGCGCCTGTTTATCCAGAAGATACGCCTGAAGTACTTGCCGCGCGAGTCTTGAAAGTCGAGCACAATACTTACTGGCGCGGGGTGCAAAAATACATTGATGAAAGAAATAAGTAATTTGGACTTGAAAATGAGCCAAACTCCAGTTAAGATAAAGAGAGCATTAATCAGTTGCTGGCGCAAAGAGCAAACCATTGAATTTGCGCGAACACTCTGCAAATTAGGCATGCAAATTCTGTCCAGCGGCGGAACTGCCAGCGCCTTGAAAAAAGAAGGCATTGATGTTATTCCTCTTGAGGAATTGACTGGTTTTTCGGAACTTCTGAGTGGACGTGTGAAAACTTTACACCCAAATGTTCATGCGTCGATACTTGCCAGACTTAATGATGACAGTGATAAACAGGATTTGGTAAAAATTGGTGTTGAATTCATTGATTTAGTCGCTGTTGATCTTTATCCTTTTCCTGATGATGTTAAAGATGGTGATTTTCCCGTCGAATTGATCGACATCGGTGGTGTGGCGTTAATTCGTGGCGCAGCCAAGAATTTCCAGCGAGTTGCCGTGGTTCCGAGCGCAGATCATTTTGCGGATGTCGGGGCTGAGTTAATTCGCTCTGAAGGTGTGTTGACTTTGGAATACCGATATGAACTGGCTCAGCGTGCCTTTGACCTGACGTCAAATTATGATCGGCTCATCAGCGACACTTTTACTAAGTTGAAACCAAATCTTTAGATAAATTTTTCAGGTTAAACCTCCTCATTGGGAGAGATTTTCCATGCAGAACCGCAAGTTTTCCTTACTTTCAAATGACATAGCCATTGACCTTGGCACTGCCAACACCCTTGTCTATGTCAAGGGACACGGTATTGTTATCCGTGAACCCTCAGTTGTGGCAATTTCTAGGAAGGAAAAGAAGGTCATAGCAATTGGTCGGGAAGCTCGAGCCATGATGGGGAAGACGCATGGAGAAATCGAAGTTATTCGACCAATGCGAGATGGTGTCATCGACGATGACGAAGTCGCGGAATTGATGATCCGCACATTCATTAAGCGCGTTCAGCGCAACCGCCTGATGCGACCTCGTATTATTGTTTGTGTGCCCAGTGGTGTCACAAAATCCGAAAAGCGCGTCATCAAAGACTCGGCTGAATATGCTGGCTCTCGCGAAGTGCATCTGATCGCTGAGCCAATGGCGGCGGCACTGGGTGTTAGGCTTCCCGTCAAAGAACCCGTCGGTTCAATGATCGTTGATGTTGGCGGTGGCACTACCGAAATCGCCATCATCTCACTAGGTGGAATTGTCACCAACCACTCCATTCGGGTGGGTGGCGATGAAATGGATGAGTCTATTTCTCAGTATATTCGCCGCAACTACAATCTTCTGATCGGCGAACGCATGGCTGAGTGGATAAAGTGCAAAATTGGTTCAGCAATGACTTTGCAGGAAGAGTATAAAATGACTGCCAAAGGGCGCGACCTTGTAACGGGTATGCCCAAGGCTGTCGAGATTGGCTCCGAGGAAATTCGTGAAGCGCTGGCTGATCCGGTTTCGTCCATTGTTGCGGCTGTGCGTGAAGCGCTTGAGAAATCACCACCGGAACTTTCTGCTGACATTCGCGACCGCGGTATCGTATTAACCGGCGGCGGCGGGATGCTAAAACGCCTCGACCAGCGGTTGCGCGACGAAACTAATTTGCCAGTGAATCTTGTTGAAGATCCGGCAACTTGTGTTGTTCGCGGAACCGGATTGGTGCTGGAAAGAATGGAAGAATTTCAGGATTTGCTTCTCACGAGCAATTAAGCCCGATATCACTATCCAATGATAAACTTTCTCAGACCGTTTGTGCCATGGCTGGCAACAACGGTGTTTTCAACCATCTTAATTCTCTCCAACCAGAATCCCCAGGGTGCGATTCTTCGGGGATATATGATGGATGTTCTAACCTTTTTTGCCTATCCCATCACATCCACTGGCAATGCTCTGGACATTTGGCGTGAAAATGAAAATCTTCGGCAGTTATTGGTTGAGATGAGTCTGGAATTGGCTACAGAGACCGAAAGTGTTGCTGAAAACGACCGTCTTCGAGAGATGCTTGAGTTTAAGAAGCGAGATCCCTACGATCTGATTCCCGCTGAAGTCATAGGATTCAGCAGTGATGCCGGGGTTCGCGGGTTGATAATCAACAAGGGTGAATTTGCCGGAGTCAGCGAAGACCTTGCCGTGATTGCCATTAAGGGCATAGTTGGTAGGGTGTTTCGCACCAATCCTCACTCCACCATAGTTCAACTTATGAATGATCCGAACATTGGCATCGCGGTGCGTTTAAAACGTAATCGCGAGAATGGGATCATCCACTCGAACGACCGCACCATGCTCGCACTCGACAATATTCCAATTTCATCAACCGTCTTTGAAGGCGACACTGTTATAACATCTGGTTTGGGAGGAGTTTTTCCGGAAGGGCTTCTGGTTGGTGTTGTTACCAAAGCAAGCCCTGCTGATAACGGCTGGCTGTGGGATGTGCAGGTGCAACCGATGGTAAATTTCAGCAACATCGAGGAAGTGTTCATTATATCAAGGCAAAACGATGTTCCCTAAATGGGGTAAAATTGCGTTAATAGGGTTCGTTTTTTACTTTGTGGAAATGTCGCTGGGGCATCTTTTCGACATTAAAGGAGTTCGACCTGACCTGATGCTGATCTATGTCGCATTCCTGGCTGTTCACCACGACAATGTAATTGCCCTGATAGCAGGCTTCTTCGCTGGTCTTTTCCAGGATATCACAGCTATTCATTTTGTGGGAGTATATGCCCTGATTAAAGCGACAATCGGGTTTTGGGGCGCATGTTTTTTTCAAACACAGACGGTTCAGTTTAAGTTCTGGATGTTTCCGATTTTCGTCTTTGTCGCCGGGATAATTCAATTTACCTGGAGTGGTATTTTTTTGTTACTGGGCGCAGACATGAGCTTTATTCATTATTTTGTCACTTTCGTGCTCCCTTCCTCATTCTACACTGCCTCCTTTGCATTCTTACTTCATCTTATTCCGGGTGTACCGGGTTTATTCTCAGAGCGAGGATTCAGCAGACTGCACTTAAGGGATTCTTAAATCTGTGCATCGCAAGACAAACATATTCTGGCAGGAAAACCGCCCGGTTGTATTCACTGTGGTATTTGTTGCCATCTATGCGCTGATTGGGTTCAGGTTGTTCGCGATGCAGGTCATCAATCGCCCGAATTTCCTGAAGAAGTCAGAGGCAAACCGAATCCGCGTTGAAGCCATCGAGCCCAGCCGCGGTGGTATTTTTGACCATGATGGGAATCTCCTAGTGGAGAACCGACCCTCCTATACAGTTTTCGCTCGCCCTTGGACGATAAAAAAAAATCCTGCGACGATAAGTCTTCTCTCACAATATCTTGAGATTCCAGCGAAAACACTCCGCGAACGCATTGGGAAACGCGGCTGGTATTCATTTTCGCCTATACCCGTTCAGCATGATATTGAATTTCCGGTCATTGCGGCGTTGGAAGTTCGCCGGGTGAATTTTCCGGGTGTGGAGTTTGGGCTCGAAGCTAAGCGAGCATATCCTCTGCCGGAAGCAGTCCATCTTTTAGGTTATGTCGGCGAAAGGTCAAAAAATGAAGACAACCAGACTCAAGGCAGGTTCGGTCTGGTCGGCAAGCATGGCATGGAAGTCATTTATGAAGAGTGGTTGGGCGGAAAGGCTGGCGTGCGTTACGTTCAAGTCGATGTCAGCGGGAAAACGCTGGGAGCTGCTCCGAATATGCCGAGCATTCCTGCGGAAAATGGTGGTGATGTTTATCTGAATATAGACGGTGATCTTCAGCGACTTGCTTATGAACTCATGGACGGACGGGTCGGAGCAGTGGTGGCAATCAGACCAGATGATGGTGGCATCCTGACACTCCTAAGTTTGCCCGACTATGATCCGTCTATTTTTTCCGGCGTGATGAGCCAGGAAACATGGAAGGATATTTCCACAGATCCGGGGCATCCGCTGTTGAATCGGGCATTACAGGGACAATATCCACCGGGCTCGACCTTCAAGATGGTCAACCTAGCCGCTGGAATTGAAGAAGGTCTGGTCAATGATCGCACGACCTACATCTGCAATGGAGGGCTACAGATTGGCAATCGATTCTTTTCTTGTTGGCGTAAAGGCGGACATGGCGTGGTGGATCAAAAGAAGTCGATTAAGGAATCTTGCGATGTATTCTACTATAATGTCGGCATGGATCTTGGCGCCGACAGGATGGCTGACTATGCACGGCGGTTTGGCTTCGGATCTGTTACTGGCGTAGATTTTGACGTTGAGAAGAGTGGCATTGCACCTGACTCGAAATACCTGGATATTCGCTATGGCAAAGGGCAGTGGACCAGAGGACAGGAAGCTAATATCTCAATTGGGCAAGGCGATGTGCTTGTTACTCCTATTCAACTGGCAGTTTTCACCGCTGCCATCGGCACAGGATATGTAGTCAAACCGCGAATCGCAGACCGTCTGGTGAATAAATCCACTGGCGAGACACAGTATATCCATCCATCCAAAAGTAAACTAGATATTTCTGAGAGCACACGCCTGAAGCTGAAAGAAAACATGCGGAGCGTTGTCAATGAAGCGCACGGCACCGCTTACTGGTTGCGGAGGTGGGATATGGTTTTCTCCGGGAAAACCGGAACTGCCCAGAATCCTCATGGCGAAGACCACGCGCTGTTTGTGGGCTTTGCGCCTTTTGACGAACCTAAGATCGCCGTCGCAGTTGTTGTAGAAAATGGCGAGCACGGTTCAACTGCCGCAGCGCCTATTGTCTGCAAAATGATGGAAGAGTATCTCTTGAAGATTTACCCAGGACCTCGACCGCCACGACCGAGAATTGTTATAAAGCCAGTCGTGACTGATTCATTAAGTGCCACGCCAGCAGATAGCCTTGAGTCTGTCAATGAATGAGAATGTTTCAGTCAAGAAGGTAAGTTTTGACTATCTTGCCGTGCTGGCGATGCTAGCTCTAGTGGGAATAGGACTCGCGCTAGTTTACAGCGCTGGAACAGCGAAAAACGATCTGGTTTATTTCTACAAGCAAACAACATTCGCTGGCATCGGACTTGTCATACTCGTTTCTCTGACTATGATTACGCCAAGGCTTTACTACGCGCTCGCTTATGTGAGCTTCGTTGCGGCAATAGTTCTTCTATTATTGGTTCTTGTGGCGGGCATCGCTGGGTTTGGTGCCAAGCGCTGGCTGTACATTGGTTTTATGACCTTGCAACCTTCGGAACCAGCAAAAATCGCCTTGATATTTGCTCTCAGTCGGCTCCTTTCCGATTGGCATGAGGAGGTTTCCTGGAAACTTGTCGGATACGTGGTTCTGCTGTGCTTCCCTGTTTTTGCTTTGGTTTTAGCCCAGCCAGACTTGGGAACTTCCACTGTTTTTGTGGTTATTGCGATCTCAATGATGATCTGGTTTGGATTTCCGATCAGTTACTTTCTGGTGCTTGGATTGCCGAGTATCTCGGTTTTAATCTGGATGAAGCCGTTTATTTTCATACCTGTCGTCATTTTGGGCTTGATCTGGCTCAAGCGCGAAGGCATGAACTGGATAGTCATCGCCTTGTTGGTTTTGCTCTGTTTAGGAGCTTCCTTCCTGGGGCCATTCGCCTGGGATCATCTCGAACCATATCAGAAAGCCCGGTTGACCACTTTCCTTGATCCTTCAGCAGATCCGCTTGGGGCTGGCTATCAGGTAATACAATCTCAAGTGGCAATCGGATCTGGTGGCATGACGGGTCTCGGCTATCTGCAGGGAACGCAGACTCAGCTCAGGTTTTTGCCACAACAGCACACAGACTTTATCTTTTCGCTAGCAGGTGAAGAATTAGGTTTCATTGGCACTTCGCTGATATTATTTTTATATTCACTATTAGTCTGGCGAGGTTTTACTACAGCAAACCGGATACATAATGAATTCATGGGGCTTGTGACGGCAGGTTTAACGACCATGCTGGCGTACCATAGTATTGTGAACATTGGGATGGCGTTAGGAAATCTCCCCGTAACCGGTCTTCCTCTGCCATTTCTCAGCTATGGTGGCTCATTTTTATTCACATGTCTGGCGGCGGGAGGAATTATCCTCTCATCTTCACTTCACAAACGAACATACTAAAACAGGAGTGAAAAATGAAGAATCAGATTGACGTTTCGACCCGTGTTGTTTCGCTGATAATTGCGCTGATTTTAATTTGCAGTAATCAGGTATATGGCGGCGCGTTTAAAGACGACTATGCTCAGACTTATGACTTTTACCAAGCCGCTATAGAGAAAAAAGACAATAATTTAATCCGGCAGGCGGCAGAGAAATTTCACGTCCTGACATTGCGAGAAGATGCTGGATCATTAGGCTCAAACGCACAGTACTGGGAATCTCAATCCTGGTTTGCCGTCAAAGAATACGCCAAGGCTTTGCAGGGATTTGAACGGGTTCTGCTTGACAAAGGCTCGAACAAAGAGGAGGCGGCACGTTTTAAGGTTGTGCACTGCTACATCCGTTTGAAGTGGCAGAAGGAAGCAGATTGGGAGTTAAAACGCTTCGCTAAAGACTATCCTCAAAGCAAGCTTCTGGGCACTTTGCGCGCAGAAATTAAATCACTGAAACCGTGAGAAATAAAGGCTATTCACGTTGACTTTTTCGCAACACATAAAAACTGCCGTGTTTTTTACATTTTTACTTTTCGGAGTCATGCGGGTTCAAGCCGAAGAGATGAAGTATCTCTGGCCCATGACAATTGACCCAGCTTTGACCAGCTCCTTTGGCGAATATCGTTCAGGACATTTCCACAGTGGGATTGATGTCAAAGTCTGGGGACAGATGGATCTGCCCTGCGTGGCAGTGGCTGATGGCTGGGTTTCACGGGTAAAGGTTTCACCCAGTGGCTACGGCAAAGCTCTGTATCTGACGCTTGCCGATGGCAGGCAAGCTGTTTATGCTCACCTTGAGAGATTTGCGCCTGAAGTTGAAGAGTTTGTGCAAAAACTCCAACATCAGAACGTTGATTTCGATTTAGATTATTATTTCACCGAGCCTCAAGCTTTTCATTTTAAGCGGGGCGAGGTTGTGGCGCATCAAGGCAGGAGCGGAACCAGACATCCTCACCTGCACTTTGAGATCCGTGATCCTTTAGAACGACCGATGAATCCATTGAATTTCGGATTTACGAAAACAGACAAAGTGCCGCCAACACCAAGCGCCGTGGCAATAATTCCGCTTGATGGGAAATCAACGGTTGAAAAGGACTGGCAACCGAGAATTTATTCATTACCTGTGCAGGAGCAGGATGGTGTCTATCGTCCGCGCGATCCCATTGGCATCACAGGGCGAGTTGGCATCTCTGTGAAAGCTTTTGACCGAGCAAATGGCTCTGAGAATTTTCTTGGAATTTACAAGATTGAGATGAAAGTCAACGGCGAATTACGCTGGACGACTCAGTTTGACAGATTTGATTTCAATGAAACCGGTCAGATTGTTCTCGAACGAGACTACCGTCTTCAGAAGCTCGGGTTGGGGATATACTACAGATTGTATCGAGTAACGGGCAACACGTTAGACCTGATAAGTGGTGATGGCGAAATAATTGGCGGTGGTCAATCTACCGAGCCTTTGAACGTTGAGATTGAAATATCTGACGTTAATGGCAATGTTAGTAAAATTGAGATCGTGTTGGTCTCCGATCAATTTGAAGATGAGAACCGCGGTGTTACTGGCGCTCCAAGCTTGAAGTATCAGGATGTCTATGATTACAGCAAGGAAAGCCTGCGGATCAAACAGTACGACAGGTATTTTCGAGTCTTCGGGCCTCCGGGTTTGCGAGGCTTCAAGATAAACGGCGAATGGAACTATATCTACCTTGCCCAGCCTGTCGAAGGAGGAGTTGCCGCGTCATGGACACCACCACGTCAGTTTACGGGACCGCTGCATCTTGAATCTTCTGATGTAAAGGGAAATGTTCAGGCGAAGGAAATACTGACTCTCTATCCTGTTTATCCTGATCGGATAAATGAAATTGACGGATTGGGTGGAGCGGTTAAAGTGGTAGTGCCAAAGCACGCTGTGTATGACACAACATGGATTCAATTTCAACCGGACTCTGTGATGGAAATCTCTGGCTGGGTAGAATCCGTTTTTAGAATAGAGCCTCGAGATCAACCGCTCAGAAATGATGTTATTGTCTATGTTAATTGTGAAGCGGCGAAAGTTGAGGAAGGCTGGGGAATTTATTATTGTGATGACAAGCGAGGATGGAAATTTCTCAGCAATGAGATGAAGGATGGGAAGTTTGTCGCGACATCGGATGCCTGGGAGCGTTTTGGGTTGGTTAGAGACGTTGATGTCCCAGTTTTGAAAGAGAGAAAAAACATTGATGGGATAACTTTTAATACCAAGCGACCGCTTTTTCAGTTTCAATTGCTTGATACTACTTCAGGCATTGATTATCATTCAATTAAGTTTAACATTGACGGTGTAGGCAAACCGGCGTATTATGACCCATTGGTCGATAGACTTAGTTACAAAGTTTGGCAGCCTTTAACTTCTGGAAGCCATACTCTGGAAATCGAGGTGGCTGATAAAGTTGGAAACAGCACTAGGAAGTCCTTAGTTTTTAACATTCAGTAAACATAAGGGAGTAGAGCATGTATATTGCAGACACAGAAAACCTGATAATTCATGACATGAGTTTTTCTCGCTATGAATGCGAGATTAACAAGATACCAGAAGACAAGCGGAAAAAACTCTACAGTCTGGACACAGTAAAACGGATGGTGGATCAATCGCACACCCCAAAGTACAATGGTTGCAAATTCTGCATGTCAGAGTATCACACGTTTGACTTTACAAGATTGTTTTAACGGTAGTTAGTTATTTGATCTCCCATATTAACACATTTATCGACACGCTGTCGCTTGACCACATGCGCGGCGCTGCCGAAATTGTTCGAGACGGGGGCGTGCTGTTTCGGGATATTGCACGCCTCGGTGAGAAAGAGGAAAGTGGTGTTGAATATCTTTTTGCACGGGCGATTCGATGCCTTGCTAAAGGACAACCTTCGATGGCACCGGTGCTGAATCTTCTCAATCTCGTTTGTTTCAGCAAGGAGAAACATCAGGGAAATTGGACAGACTTTCTGGATTCTCTCAAATCAGAAATTCTCCCGTTGCTTTCTTCGACCAATCAAGTTGGCGAAAATCTGGAACATATCCCCCGTCAGGGAGATACACTAATTACTTTTTCAAATAGCTCAACCGTTTCAAATGTTATCGTCGGGTGCTATGAACGATTTCAATGGCCCAGGAAAGTTATTTGTGGCGAAGGACGTCCTCTTCAGGAAGGTGTCGCTATGGCGCGGCGAATTCACGCTAGTGGTGTCAATGTTCAATTGACTACTGATGCGGCGATGATGTCTCTAGTGGATACTGCAGATGCAGTCTGGGTAGGTGGCGATACCCTCAGTCGCCAAGGGCTCGTCAATAAAATAGGAAGTAAAGCTCTGGCTCAACTTGCGACATTCAATGACATTCCATTCGTTTCGATCATGAGTCGGCTGAAGTTGCTGGCACCGAGTCTGCTACCATTTTCGAGATTTTTATCTCAGAATCCGCGTGAGATTGTTGCTGAAGGTGGAGAAGGGCTTGAAATAATCAACGAATATTACGAGATCGTTCCTCTGAAATATGTTTCGTGGATCCTGACAGAACAAGGTTTGGAAACTCCAGTAGATTTAGTTGAATCAATTGAAAACACTGCGATCAGTCCCTTGTTCAGGGAACTTGTGACAAGGCAATGACAAAGATACTTTATGTTGCCCCTGAAAATGTCACTGGTGGCTTTGGACTGTTTGGTCAGGGGCATCGCCAACGTGGCAATGAAAGCCGATTTCTCACTTTTTTCCCAAATGTCTTTGGGTTTGAAGAAGATATTTGTCTTAACCTATTATTCATGCCACAGAATCGAGTTGTATCTGGTGTTCGCAGTAAAGTCAAGCAAGCGAACAATATTGCGCCAATCGCGGAACTGACTGGCAACCCACCGTTTTGGAAGCCGCCTTCAAGACTCTCAGGTTCACTTTTTCAACTTCGCGATTTTATCAACAGTCCCAGAATTCTTTCAGCG
>CAZAGU010000068.1:11564-16046 GCA_964484805.1 uncultured bacterium | reverse complement strand
GTATGGCTTCTTCTCTGGTGTTGCCGAATGCTATAAGTTTCGCCACCAGGGAGTCATAATAAGGCGGGATGTTATATCCTGAATAAACAGAAGTATCCACCCGTATTCCCATCCCACCGGGAACATGAAACGCTGTAATCTTGCCGGGAGACGGAATAAACCCACGGTCAGGATTTTCGGCATTGATGCGGCATTCGATAGCATGACCTGAAACAGTGCTCTGAGTACGAGATGAGCCTAAACCTGCAACGGCACGAATCTGCTCGACCACAAGGTCTTCGCCACAGACCATCTCAGTTACAGGATGTTCAACCTGAATCCGTGTATTCATTTCCATAAAGAAAAAGTCTTTGCCATCGACAAGAAATTCAACTGTTCCAGCTCCAACGTAGCCAACTGCATTGGCAGCTTTTACCGCAGCTTCGCTAAGCTTCTGACGTAGTTCAGGAGAAACCACAGTTGAAGGACTTTCCTCGACAAGTTTCTGATGACGTCGCTGAATTGAGCAATCGCGTTCGACAAATGTTCTGACTGTGCCGTCTGCATAGCCCATTATCTGAATTTCGATGTGACGCGGTGCTTCGAGATAGCGTTCAAGATACATCGAACCGTCACCGAATGCCGTTTCGGCTTCAACTCGCGCCATATTATACAAGCGGCTCAACTCATCCATTGAGCGCACGATTCTCATGCCCTTTCCACCACCACCAGCGGATGCTTTCAGCATGACGGGAAAACCAACCCGCTCGGCTTCGGAAACGAGATGCTGCTCGGACTGAAGAATACCATCACTGCCCGGTAGAACCGGAACGCCGGCTCCGTGCATGGTCTGACGCGCTAATGCCTTAGCGCCCATGCGGGTAATTGTTTCGGGTGTTGGTCCAATAAAAGCAATATTGGACTCGCCACAGATTTCCGCGAACTTGGCATTTTCAGCCAGAAATCCATATCCGGGATGGATGGCATCTGCGCCTGTAATTTCTGCCGCGCCTATTATTGCCTGAATGTTCAGGTAGCTCAACTTGGACTGAGGAGGCCCAATGCAAACGGCTTCATCAGCAAATTTAACGTGCAGAGCATCGGCATCCGCCTGACTGAACACAGCGACGCTCTGAATGCCCATTTCACGGCAGGCGCGAATAATCCGGAGCGCAATTTCACTCCGGTTTGCAATCAGGATTTTCTTGAACATTTAATCCAGTTCAATTTTAAACATCGCCTGACCGAATTCAACCGGCTGGGCATTTTCAACCAATACTTCTGTTATGCGTCCTGAAACCTCAGCTTCGATCTCGTTCATCAGCTTCATGGCTTCAACGATGCATATTACTTGACCGGGGCGAACATGGTCACCAACCTGCACATAAGGCGGCGATTCTGGAGTTGGCGCACGGTAGAATGTTCCAACCATTGGGGTTGTAACTTCAGAAATGTTCAATTCTACAGCAGGAGGTGTTACAGCCAATGCTGACGGTGAAGCTAGCACTGGTAGTTGTGGCCCCTGAACAGCCGGAAGCAGTATCGCATCCTGTGCAACAGAATTTGTCTTTTCCGATTGTTTAATGATCCGTATGCGAAGGCTGTCTTCTTCAATCTCCAGCTCGGAGATTTTACTATCCTCGACAAGCTTCACTAAGCGACGTATTTCAGCTAAATTCATCTGGTTACCACGTCCTATTTCTTAACTCGTTCCATGTAGGCACTGGTGCGGGTGTCCACTCGAATCCATTCGCCCTGTTCGACGAATAGTGGCACTTGCACGATGGCTCCGGTTTCGAGCGTTGCGGGTTTGGTGACGTTGGAAACTGTGTCACCTTTCACGCCGGGCTCACATTCAACAATCTCAAACTCGAGGAAGAAGGGCAATGTTATGTTCAGCGGAGTTTCCGCGTGGAATTGAATCTCTGCCACTTCGCCTTCCTTGAGGAAGTTTTTCGAATCTCCAACCACTTCAGTCGGCACTTGCACCTGTTCGAAATTCTCCTGATCCATGAAGACAAAGGATTCGCCCTCTTGATAGAGGTATTGCATGTCGCGAGATTCAAGGCGAATTATTTCGATTTTTTCACCCGAACGGAAGGTGTTGTCTAAAATTCTTCCAGTTGAAACACTTCTCATTTTTGTGCGCACAAACGCGCCACCTTTGCCGGGTTTCACATGTTGAAACTCAACAATAGTGCACAATTGATTATTGAATTTAATGGTAACACCATTTTTAATATCAGCCGTTGTCGGCATAAAAATCTCCGCTTTATGTTTTTAAAAAAAAACGTCTTGTCGTTTTATGTAAAAAGTCGTTTGACTTTGAATTATGTTTTTGTCCTGTTCAGCCTGCGCTGTCGTTCCCGCGAAGGCGGGAGATGTAGCCCGGAAGTGACTGCATTTACCGCTCCAAATGTCAAACCAGCGAGAGCTGAGCCTCAGGGCTTTTTCCTAAGTCCAATAGCACAGTAAACGCCTCTTCATTCAGCACGGTAACACCAAGGCTTTGAGCTTTAGCCAGCTTCGAGCCGGGGTCGCGCCCCGCCACAACATAGGACGTTTTCTTGCTAACCGATGAGGTTACTCTACCGCCGCGAGCGCGAATTGCCGCGCCAGCTTCTTCACGAGTGAAATTCTCCAGTCCACCCGTCAAAACAAAGGTCATGCCTTGCAGATTTTGCGGCAATGCCTCAGAATCTGAGATAACGCCACTCACACCCGCTTCAATCAGCCTTTGGATGACAGCACTGTTGATCTCATCGGCGAAATAATCTGCAACAGCTTTCGCCGTGGTGGGTCCCACTTCCGGCAATGCTTCAAGGTCTGCCTGAGTCGCCGTTATAAGCGCTTCAATCCCGTGGTACTTGATGGCAATCAACCGTGCCGCGCCGATTCCCACATGGCGGATTCCCAGCCCGAACAACAGACGCTCGAAAGGCTGGCGTTTCGATTGATCCAGACCCTTCAGCAAGTTGTCGGCGGATAGATCAGCCTGACGGGGCAATGTCTGCACCTGTTCGGCTTTTAGCTTATATAAATCAGCGATGTCGATTATCAGCCCTTCGCTGACCAGTAGATCCACTGTTTTGTCGCCTAGTCCTTCGATGTCCATCGCACCGCGGGAGGCAAAATGCACAATCCGCCCTCGAACTTGCGCCGGACAATGCCAATTCGGGCAGCGAACGACGACTTCCTCATCATCGCGTTTAAGCTCGGTTTGGCATACCGGGCAACGGCTCGGAATTTCCACCGAGCGGGTCTCGGCTTCGTCATCTGCGCCGACATACTTCACCACCTTGGGGATAATGTCGCCGCCTTTATAGACTTCGACCTTGCCACCAATGCGCAAGCCCAGCCGCTCGATTTCGTCGATGTTGTGCAAAGTGGCGCGCTTGACGTTTGTGCCCAGCAGAAGAACCATTTCGAGCTCGGCGACCGGCGTGACGGCTCCGGTTCTCCCCACTTGCCAGACGACATCGTTCAGCGTGGTGATCGCCTCAGTGGGCGAATACTTGAAAGCAATCGCCGATCGAGGTGATTTGGCGGTTGTTCCCAGATCTTCCGCGCCGGCGAGATCGTTCAATTTGATGACAACACCGTCGGTGTCGTAGCTCAGTTCGCCGCGGTTCAAATCCCAGTGTTGCCAGTATGCTTCAACGGCATCGACCTCCCGGCATACTTCGCGGTTCGGATTGGTCGGGAATCCCGCTTCTGTCAGCAATTCCAAAGCTTCGGACTGTGTCGAAATCGGCAATGGATCGGCGAGCAATGTGTAGGCAAAGAACATCAGCGGACGCTTGGTAACTTCGCGTGAATCGAGCAGTTTCAACGATCCTGCGGTAGCGTTACGCGGATTCATAAAGGCATTTTCGCCAGCTTCAATCCGCCGCTGGTTCATCTTGTCGAAACCATCGCGCGGCATGTATATTTCGCCGCGCACGTCGAAATTCGCCGGCATAGTTTTCGGCACAGACAGCGGCACGGCGCGGATTGTCCGCACATTTGTCGTGATGTTGTCACCCACTTCCCCATCGCCACGAGTAGCCGCTAATGTAAGTCTGTGATCACGATATTCCAAACGAACCGCCACGCCGTCGATTTTAAGCTCGCAAACGTACTCAGGCGAGCGGTTGTACAGCCCGGTCAGCCGCGTGTGGAAGGCGCGAAGTTCATCGACAGTGTAGCAATTCGCCAGCGACAGCATTGGAGCGCCGTGGCGCACCTGAACGAAACCAGACAGCGGCTCACCGCCAACCCGCCGCGTGGGAGAATCTGGTGTGGCAAGATCAGGGAACTCGGCTTCCTGCGCTTCCAACTGGCGCATTAGCTGATCGTAGTCGAAATCGCTAATTTCCGGCGTAGCTTGCACATAGTACAGCCTGTCATGCCGGCGGATTTCGCTGCGGAGCTCGTTGATTTTTTTAATCGCGTCTGATCGGTTCATTGCTGTGTTTTTTGCCACTTTATCCCGCTTTGTCATTCCTGCGAAAGCAGGAATCC
>CAZAGU010000068.1:11120-11464 GCA_964484805.1 uncultured bacterium | reverse complement strand
ATCGCATTCATCCCTGCTCTTTGTCATTCCTGCGAAGGCAGGAATCCATCGCATTCATCCCTGCTCTTTGTCATTCCTGCGAAGGCAGGAATCCATCGCATTTAGAAAATTAGAGTAGAGAATCGTAGAGATCATCCCATGTTGGATTTGATTCCTCAATGAGCTTGACTTTCCAAATTCTTTTCCAGGTTTTTAGCCTTTTCTCCCTCTCAATCGCCGACAAAATGTTACTCGTTGATTCAAAATATACCAACTTATGTACAGAATACTTCTTCGTGAAGCCTTCGACAACACCTTGCCTATGCTGGCTTACACGTTGAATAATGTCGCGAGTAACACCAATA
>CAZAGU010000068.1:0-11020 GCA_964484805.1 uncultured bacterium | reverse complement strand
TTCAAAACAACCCTCTAATGCGATGGATTCCAGCCTTCGCTGGAATGACAGCGGAATTCTTCCGCTGTTTGTTTAACACCTTGCCTATGCTGGCTTACACGTTGAATAATGTCGCGAGTAACACCAATATACAGCGTGCCATTATGTTCATTGGTAAGGATGTAAACATAGCACTGGTTCAAAACAACCCTCTAATGCGATGGATTCCAGCCTTCGCTGGAATGACAGCGGACGTTGTCCGCTGTTAATCAGTTATGATAAACATGTCCGGGCGAGCCGGACATGCCACCCATACCTAACACCGTCATCGCGAGGATCGAAGTGACGAAGCGATCCCATTAAGTTCGAGAAACACCTTCACAATTATGGAGCACGTTAAACGCCACCCCACTCTGTCGCTCCAGCGAAGGCTGGAGCCTAGTGCTTTCATCACTAGTTCCTAATAATCAAAGGAATTGCTTCGGCACTTCGTGCCTTGCAAAGACTATATTTTCACCCCGGAATGCAGTCGCTTCAGGGCTACGGCTCACGTCGCAAGAATGACAGCGGAATTCTTCCGCTGTGGTATTTGCCCAGCATACTAGATCAACACACAGCTTTGTGGTTTTTGTGGTTAAGAGAAAGATTTTGCTCCCCATCACATTTGAGCAAAGAATAAATCAGAATTTACAATCCCAATGTCAGTTTCGCAACCCTTTTTCAGGTAGAAACGCCTTTTAGTAGAGCACAAAAAATAATAGGGCTACTAAGCGCCCTATTATTGAAAAAACATCCTGAAATTTGCCGCTTAGCGAATGAGATTCCCAATCCGCTCCCAGCGGATTTTCTCATTGAATTTCGCCCACGGTTTGGTCTTGTCAAACGAGAAATATATCACCAGCGCTTTGCCAATGATGTTGTCTCGCGGAACGAAGCCCCAATATCTACTGTCGGCTGAGTTGTCCCGGTTATCCCCCATGGCTAACAACTGTCCTTTGGGCACTGTTATTGGCCCAAAGTTGTCACGGTTGCGCATCTCCATGTTTTTAGGCACAATGGCATTATCAACATACGACGATGGCAGAGTGAACCGACTGGTAAACTTGGAATGCGGCGGATTTTCAAACTTCTTCCCATCCACAAAAACCTGCTTGTCGCGAATCTCAACCACCTGTCCCTCGGTTGCTATACATCGCTTGATGTATGAGAGATTCGGGTCAAGTGGATAGCGGAACACAATGACATCACCCCCTCGCGGTTCGCGGATAATCGGAATGCGGAAATGGGGAACAAAAAAGCCAACGCGCGTGAAAGGAATACCCAGCCAATCTGGCGAACTTACACCATATATAAATTTGTTCACCAGCAAAAAGTCTCCAATCAACAACGTGTCTTCCATGCTGCTGGATGGAATGCGGAATGCTTCAACCACGGCAAGTCGAATGACAAAGACGATTACGATAATTGTAATAATCAATTCAATCCACTCCCGAACCGGGTTCTTTTTTAGCTCTTCATCATGGCGAATTTTCCAAGCGCGATACTTTGAGAAAATGTTTTTATTATCTCCAGAATCGTTGGAACTATCTACCGTTTCTTTATCCGTTGATTTAGTCAATGCTTACCCATTGCTCCTGAATTGAAAAATGTTCGCAAATTTCCAGCGAAGCCACTAACACTATATAACAAATCAAAATACAGAATGTTCCGCAAATTGTCAATCTGATTTTAAAATTGCCATAAAAGCCTCTTGTGGAAGCTCAACATGTCCAATCCGCTTCATCCGCTTCTTGCCTTCACGCTGTTTCTCAAGAAGCTTTTTCTTACGGGTGATGTCGCCACCATAACATTTCGCGGTAACATTCTTACGCATAGCCCGCACAGTCGCGCGAGCGATAATTTGAGAACCAATGGAAGCCTGAATCGCCACTTCGTACATCTGGCGAGGTATGACATCGGCAAGCTTATCCACCACCCGCCGCCCCCAGGCATAAGCCTTGTCGGCGTGAACAATCACAGATAGAGCGTCAACCAGATCACCATTGATGAGTATATCCAGGCGCACCGTTTTCGCCGCTTCCCATCCTGTAACTTCATAGTCGAATGAAGCGTAACCGCGGGTGATAGACTTCAGCCTATCATAAAAATCATAGATGATCTCAGCCAGCGGGAGTTTATAGTGCAACACCGCGCGTTGAGGATCGAGATATTCGATGGTCTTGTATTCACCGCGACGTTCCTGTGTCAATTTCATAATCGCGCCAATAAACTCAGGCGGCGTAACGATTTGCGCCTTCACCATCGGCTCTTCGACCTTGTCGATCATGTGTGGTGGCGGTAGGTGAGCAGGATTGTCCACCTTGCTGACTGAGCCGTTCAATGTTGTGACCAAATACTCGACATTGGGTACTGTTGTCACTAAGTCAAGATCATACTCGCGCTCAAGCCGCTCCTGAATAATCTCCAAGTGCAATAGACCAAGGAAACCACACCTGAAGCCAAACCCCAGCGCCGCCGATGTTTCAGGCTCGAAATACAACGAAGCATCGTTTAGTTTCAGCCGATTGATCGCATCTTTCAAATCTTCGTAATCGTCGGCATCGGCAGGGAAAATACCAGAGAACACCATCGGTTGAGGTTCGCGATAGCCGGGCAGCGGATTCTCCAGCGGGGCGGAAAAATCGCCGATAGTATCACCGACGCGGGTCTCTGAAACTTCCTTGCAACCCGTCACGATGTAGCCAACATCGCCAGCGACAAGTTCCTGTGTTTTCTTACGGGAGAGCTGAAGTATGCCCACTTCATCGACCAGATATTTATTTCCGGTGGAGTGAAAGAAGACAGTCATGCCCGCCCTAAGCTTACCGCTGACGACTCGGATATAGGCAATCGCGCCGCGGTAGTTATCAAAAAGCGAATCGAAAATCAACGATTGCATGGGTTGCTGAGGATCGTACTTCGGCGGCGGAACGGCATCCTTCAGGTGCTCCAGAAGTTCGGCAACGCCAGTGCCATTCTTTGCGCTAACAGAAAATACATCATCAGGCTCGCAGCCGATCAGATCTACGATCTGCTGGCGAATCTCATCCGGGCGCGCCGATTCAAGATCAATCTTGTTCATCACCGGAACCAGCACGAGATCAGCCTCGACTGCCAGATACACGTTGGCGATAGTCTGGGCTTCGACGCCCTGAGTCGCATCGACCAGCACAATTGCGGCTTCACAGGCAGCCAGTGATCGAGACACCTCGTAGGTAAAATCCACGTGTCCGGGCGTGTCGATCAGAGTGTAAGTGTAGGTTTTACCATCGCTGTGATGGTATTCCATGTTTACAGCCTGCGCCTTAATGGTGATCCCACGCTCGCGCTCAATGTCCATTGAGTCGAGCACCTGCGTCACCTCATCCCGCACTTCAACCAAACCAGTCAATTCCAACATGCGGTCTGCAAGTGTGGATTTTCCGTGGTCGATGTGGGCGATAATGCAGAAGTTTCTAATCCGATCAGGGGGAACGGAACTCATTTTATGTGCTGAAATTTTAAGTGAACGAAATTAGTCTTGCCTGATCCAGGCAATGCCCTTGTTTATCACACCGCAAGCCGCTCCCTTGAGTTGCCAGCCGTTGAACGGGGTGTTTTTTGCTTTGGACTGGAATTTATCCCGATCCACTGTCCATTCTTTCTCGGGGTCAAACATCGTCAGATTGGCTTCATAGCCGGGTTTGATCTTGGCGCTGTTAAGCCCAAGAATCCGGCGCGGTGCTTCCGACATGGTTTCGAGTACCCGGCGAAGGCTGATCTTATTCTCGGCAACCAGCTTCGTTAAAACCACGCCCAGCGCAGTTTCCAAGCCGATCATGCCGAACGGGGCAAGCATCAACTCTACATCTTTTTCGTCTGGTGCGTGCGGCGCATGATCGGTTACAATTGCGTCGATGGTGCCGTCAACCACACCTTCAATCAACGCCCGGACATCGTCGGGGGTTCGCAGTGGCGGGTTGACTTTGTAGTCTGAGTCATAGCTTGTCATCACGCTACTATCGAGCGTCAGATGCTGGACTGTGACTTCGGCAGTTACGCGAACGCCACGCGCTTTGGCATCACGGATCAGTTCCACAGTCTCAAGCGTCGAGACGTGGGCGATATGCGCTCTGCCGCCGGTGTATTCAGCAAGCCTGATGGCTCGGTAGGCATCAATGTCTTCAGCGACAGATGGCCATCCCGCCAGCCCCAGCGATGTTGAAAGCGCGCCTTCATCCATAATGCCTTTGCCGGAAAGCTGGCTGTCTTCGCAGTGTTCGATAATCACGCCATCGAACATGCGTGTGTACTCGATTGCCAGACGCATGATTTCGGCGTTGAAGACGGGAGAACCATCATCTGAAAAGGCATTCACACCAGCCTCATGCAGTTCAGCCATCTCGGCTAATGTTTCGCCTTTGCGCTCTTTGGTCACAGCGGCAATAGGGACGACTTCAACTGGTGTGCCTTCTGCTTTCTCGCGTTGCAGTTTCACGAGGGCGGGGTTGTCGGTTGCCGGGTTGGTGTTTGGCATTGTGGCAACGCCAGTAAATCCACCTGCAACGGCGGCATTGCAACCAGTTTGAATGGTCTCTTTGTATTCGTAGCCGGGTTCACGGAAGTGAACGTGCATGTCGAACAGACCGGGGCAGACAATCCAACCAGCGGCCTCAATCACGTCTCCGGAGAAACCTTTGGGAATGGCGCCAATAGCGGCGATCTTTCCATCCTTGATGACAAGATCCGTGATCTCGTCAAAGCCTTCCGCCGGGTCGATCAACCGGGCTCCCTTGATCGCCAGATTTTCCGTGGCGAGCGCCTTGAATTCGGCGGGAGTCTCATTATTTAACAGTGTATAGCTCATCACATTTCCGATTTTCGATTGTCTGTTGCTTAGTCGTTTTCAGGAGTTTCGCCTGAGATCATTGCCAAAACCGCCATCCGAACAGCGACTCCATGAGTGACCTGCTGGAGTATGGTTGATCCGGGAGCATCTGCGACATTTGAGTCGAGCTCGATACCGCGATTGATGGGTCCGGGATGGAGCACCATGATGTCCTTGTCCGCTTTCATCAGACGCTTCTTGGTCAAGCCGTAATGCGCTTGATATTCGCGCAAGGTTGGCAGATAGCCTTGTTTCTGGCGTTCCATCTGTAAGCGGAGTACGTTGACAACATCGCACCAGGCGAGGGCTTCGTCAAGATCATAAGTTACGTCAATGCCCATGGCTTCCACGTCCATTGGCATCAGTGTCGGTGGAGCACATAATAATACCTCAGCGCCCATGGTCTTCAAGCCGTAGATATTCGAGCGGGCGACACGGCTGTGGGCAATATCGCCAAGTATGACGACCTTCAAGCCATCCAGACGATTGAGAGTCCGGCGGATTGTCATCATATCGAGTAGCGCTTGGGTTGGGTGCTCGTGCAGACCATCGCCAGCGTTGATAATGCGTGAAGAGATTCGTTCTTTGAGAAATTGTGGTGCTCCGGAAGCGAAATGCCGTATGACAACAATGTCAATCCGCATGGCTTCAATATTGCGCACGGTGTCCAGTAGCGTTTCACCCTTGGACACTGAAGAACCGCTAGCGGAAAAATTCACCACATCGGCGGAAAGGCGTTTCTCAGCAAGCTCAAAGGAAATGCGGGTGCGTGTTGAGGCTTCCATGAAGATATTCGCCACCGTAATCCCTCGTAGCGATGGCACTTTGGGGATCGGTCGATCAAGTATCTTCAGGAATTCCTCAGCAGTGTCAAGGATTCGAGTAATTACCTCCTTGCTCACCCCGTTTAATCCAAGCAGGTGTTTCAGGCTAGCCCCGCTCATTTTTCCTCCTTTGGCTTAGGAATTGTTTTTTCAATAACATCCACTTCGTCAACTCCATCAATCTCTTTCAAGCGAACGACAACTTCTTCACCG
The DNA here is from genome assembly GCA_964484805.1 of uncultured bacterium. GTDB lineage: Bacteria > Electryoneota > AABM5-125-24 > Hatepunaeales > Hatepunaeaceae > CAZAGU01. The sequence continues at coordinate 5,098 of CAZAGU010000068.1, read as the reverse complement.
GGTGAAGTCTGCACTTTTCGTCCGACGAAATCCCCCTGAATGGGCATTTCACGGTGTCCGCGGTCAATGAGCACGGCAAGCTGAATTGTTTTAGGTCTTCCATAATCCAAGATTGCGTCAATGGCGGCGCGAACGGTTCGACCCGTGTAAAGCACATCATCAACCAGAATCACATTCCGGTCGTGAATGTCAAAATCAATCTCGGTGGCTTTCACTTCAGGTGTTTTACTCATCGTCAGAAAGTCATCGCGGTAGAAAGTAATGTCCAGCGCTCCCACTGGAATTGAGTCTTTGCTGTCAATTTTTGCGATGATCTTTGACAATCTCTCTGCCAAAGGCGCGCCTCGCGTACGAATGCCCACAAGAACAAGATCATCCGAACCGGAATTGCGCTCAAGGATTTGCATCGCAAGTCGGTTCAGGGTGCGGTCAACTCCGCACTCATCTTTGATTTGGTATTTAATTTTGTCCGCCACAGGACACACTCCGTAAATGGTTAAAACCTGGATTTATTTCAAAAACTCAACCATGAAGGCGTTTTGAATTTTGGCATTCCCACGCAGGAGCGTGGGAACGAGTAGCTCCCACTAGTTCACCTTGTTCCCATGCTCCCACTAGTTCACCTTGTTCCCATGCTCCCGCGTGGGAACAATTATTAAATCCAAATTAGTGAACATTATTTTTACCTGAAGAAACCCTAGTTGATTGCGCAAATTTTGCACATCGTAAGTATTGTGTCTTCAGGATTTAGGGTCATGCCATTTCCGAGGTATTTCGGTAAGTTAATTTATCGAGAGTAACAATGCCAATTGTTTTGATCAAGTGTGCCCCCTTCGGGGAGCCGCATGTACCTGATTGCAAACCGTGTCCGCGCACTAGTTAACACTATTTGCGTTTTCGGCTTCACCAGGTATGTTTTCAAGAGCATTTTCATGCTCGAACCATCTATGAGGCAGTATTCGATTTCGAATCTGTCTCGGTCATGAACAAGCACTTTCTCAACTAGCATTCTGAGAAAGTGCTTGTTCTTTATATTGGGTACTTGCGCCACTACAGTTTCAAAGGTCTCCATGTATCTTTTATCACTGACACATTAAGTTCTTTCAATCTGAGTTCTTGCTCGAGCTACTGCAGTTTCAAATTCAGCTCTTCCATTTTATCTCGAAGGATTTCCGCCTATCCAAAGCAGATTTCGTACTCTCAATTTCTGCATCTGGAAGTCTATCTTCCATATCTTCTCAAGCAGTTGCTGGTTCTTGAAGATTGCCTGAAGTTCTTTAATAGTAGCTCTTCAGCGACATCTGCTGATAGGTTCGGGCTCATACCTGCCATTAACTGAATTGATCTTGACTTTACTTCAAAGTCTTCAGCAAGATCACCAGTGACAAGATTCGTCATTCCTAATGAATATCTTATTTCAATATGATATTTTTCCGCCAAAATCATACCACAACCGAAATTCAAAACAAATTCCGTCTCTGCAAAATCCTCTATGTCCTCCTCATCCAGAGCTATTATAATAATAATTGCGATCCTCCCAGTTGCTTTCAAATTCCACAACACTTGATAGCACCATTCCGAGTTCAGGCCCCGCTTCTAAAAATATTGTATTTCCAGGATTTTCGACAATATTGAAAACGAAAAAAGGAGCTATAGAGAGCATTGACACCTTGAAAATATTATCGTCAGTGCGATCATAGGAGCCAATGTACTGATATGTGTCATGTTGCTCAGCACCCTTCATGAGGTAGAGTACTTCAGTTCTAATCGCCGTTTGAGGATTGGCAAGAACGTTGTTGAAGAAAAAACCTATTCCAAACCCAGTTTTGTATTCGCTCCCTTCGAGATCATCACTTGACCATGTTGACATGTTCATCCCGGCTTTCATGCCAAATCCAGAACCATCACCACTAAAATTCCCCCGACTCTGACGACCTCGATCTGGTTGAGCAAGACTTTCACTAATTGCAAATAAAACAAAAATAGTGACCAATGCGGTTTTAAAAAATCTCATACTAGTATTCCTTTGTTGGTAGTGTTACTTTTTCAAATTTTCAAGTTTTCAAATCCTCTGAAGCTGAGAATGCTTGCTCTTAGCTGCCCTTGCAGAGAGGAAATATAACCCATCTTCAGCCCAAATTGGCCAAGAATCCCAAGAAGTCAACTCTGTAATCTGCGTATTCTGCGAACCGTCAGCGCGCATTGTCCAGATATTGTAGTCATACATCATGGGCCTACCATCCTTATCTTCGTTGGAAACATATACTATTTGCTCCCCATCAGGTGAGAAGGAAGGAAGTGACTCAAAGATTTTTGGGGTGTTTGTAAGTTGCATTAAATCAGTTCCATTGGCGTTAATTAGCCAAATATCATTTTGGTGATAAAATACAAGTTTTTTACCATCTGGTGACCACATTGGGTATAATCCCTCCCTTATCTGGGTTAATTCTCCACCATTTATATTAGATGTCCAAATAAGGTATTTGTTAGGCATATTCGTGCCCGTTTCATTCATGCCCGTTTCCATGGTACTACAAAATGCGACCATATTGTTACGTGATACGTTCGGTCCGAAATCGTAACCGGCTCCGCTCCCCGGATTTCTAAGTTTACCGCCAGCTCCATCTGAGCGAACTTTCCATATTTTACCTTCTGATTCATAAACTATAAATTTTCCGTCCAAAGTAAAGGAAGGTGAATTGAAATCGCTGGATCCTCCTGAGGTAATCTTTACCGGTGCACCACCAGTTATTGGTATCTTCCACAATTGAAGTAATCTATCACCACCACCTGATTGTTCTCCTGAAAAAACGATATGACTTCCATCGTTTGATACACAGAAACGCTCGTTTACATATGTGAGCTCAGATGAAATTCTTTTCAGAGAACCTCGACTGGATGGTTCATCAATTTCAGACGTGAAACCAACGTTAGTTGCTCGCATAGAGGTTTGTTGAACCGCACACGAAACTAAAGCAGAAAACATTAAGGGTAATAATATAAATACCCTAATGTATAGCAATGTTTTTGTCATAAATGACTCCATTTTATGTTTTTGAAAGCTAAATTACCTGTGTGTTTCCTCTTTGTTTCAAATCAAGTAGCTAAGCCATGGGACACTGTAAAGGTACATTCAGATAGGTTTCTCGCCATAGATATCAACCCCTATCTGAGGAAATGTAAAGTATTAGACTGAAAAATGCAAGTAAATAAATACAATTGCCGGTTAATAACCAAAATATCCGTCAGGTATTGAGTGGATTCAGCACTGGGACAATATATCGTATCAGGACGTCCTTGATGCGATTACAGCCCTGCACGAAGAGCATCCATTTAAGTGCGTTGTGCTCGATACTGTGAGCACTTTTGAACCGTTGTTGCATCGTCATTTGTTGGATTTGTGGAGTACGGATTCACTAGACAAAGTTAGCGCAAACGGTGGTAGGTACTATAAGTGGCGCAATGAAGCTTTACCCTTGTGGCAGGATGTTCTCGATGGTCTGGACAATCTACGGTGAGTCGAGGCATGAGAGTAATGTTGATCGGTCATTCCACAGACAAAGATATCAAATCACCAGCGGCTACATCGAACGCCTTCCTTCCGACTTTCAGATCAATCTCTATGCGATGGCATTATCCCGTTTCCTGAAAAGAAAAATCACTGGTGTGATTTACTCAGTGACGCGGAAAGCGAGCTTGAAGGGTCTAGAAGTCTGGCCGTAAAGTCCGATTTTGACGAGAGGATGAGATTTTTACCTCGCATATCATTAAATCGGAATTTCTTATTTGTTTATATAACAAGTACATAGATTCTGGAGATTCTCGCCTCGTTTTAGTGATTATCAGTCAATTCTGGGCAAAATGAGGTTTCTGGCCGGGCTTCTAGCTTCATGCTACTCCTTTATGATCGTTTTAGATACAACTTTTTGGAATTTGCGTCTTTCAGCAAGTTTTCTTCCTTGGCACTTGACAGGAGCATCGGCACCAAGAGGATCAAATAAGTATTCTTTTCTTCCGTTGAAACAAGGTCATGACAACAACCCCGCTGCTCTCCATTTCTTGACGGTAACTATAGTTACGCCAAGCTGGTGAAGTCTGTGGTGATGCTGAAGTAAGTGCCAGTAAAGTATCCCAGGAGCGACCGCATACATCACGTTCATCACCTCCACGTCGTACCGGCGAAAGCCGGTACCCAGAGAGCGTTAATCAGGGATTTTTTCCTTACCGTCATTGCGAGAAGGGCTTCAGCCCGACGAAGCAATCTCATAAAAGTCCGAGAATCACTTTCACAATAAAGGAGCACTTCAAACGTACCTCACTCTGTCGCTCCAGCGAAGGCTGGAGTCCAGTGCTTTAAAAACGTTCAATCAGGTCATTCTTCATTATGTCATACCAGCGAAGGCTGGTATCCATCGCATTCATCTCCTCCACGTCGTACCGGCGAAAGCCGGTACCCAGTTTTGATTTTCAGGGCATTTCTTCCTTATGTCATACCTGCGAAGGCAGGTATCCAGACTGAGAGTTACCACCTTGTTCCCATGCTCCTGCGTGGGAACAATTAAGGCTGGAGCCCACCGCATTTCCCCTTCCCCTACCATCTTTGCGAGGACGGCTTTAGCCGGACGAAGCAATCTCAAAAAAGTTCGAGAATCTTCTTCACAATTGTCGAGTGCATCAAACGCTCCCTAACCACGTCGTACCGGCGAAAGCCGGTACCCAGTTTTGATTTTCAGGGTTTTCCTCCTTATTGTCATACCTGCGAAGGCAGGTATCCAGGGCATTCATTCCTAGTGAGCCGTAGATCGGGAGCGACTGGATTCCGGGGCAAAACCCCTGCGTCGGGTGGAGGTTTCACATAACCAAAAACAGCGGACGAGCGTCCGCTGTCATACATTACATTTTGGCATTCCCACGCAGGAGCGTGGGAACAATTATTGAACTAAACCGATACCGCGGTATTCAACCTGACCCTGTGATTAAATTAATCCAACTATTTTCTTGAGTTAGCATACCCTCCACTTATATAGCATTTCCCAAAAGTACTGCATTAAACGGCACAGATTGACTGAATTTCATTTTGTTTCTTAATGAACGAATT
>CAZAGU010000067.1:0-16084 GCA_964484805.1 uncultured bacterium | reverse complement strand
TGAGGTGTACACATTCCCCGAACCAGTTGATCCAGGAAATACTTTGGGGAGTGTCGATCCTGAAATGTTCAAGGGGGTCGATTTTAAAGCGGAAGATGTTATTCGCGAGCCAATCAATGGAAATATCCTAAATGATGCCAATGTGCTCCGCATTAGGGAAGCGGTGAAAGTGGGTAATCTCATTTCGTTTGAGATCAGACCTGGTTATCGACTGAAGGACATAACCCTGGATCCAGAACATAGCTTGCAACTATACATCTGGCATCTGGAAAAAGATGTTGCTGGTGGCTTCCTCTATTGGTTTACAGCAGGCAAGGATGGAATTTTCGAGATCACCGCTCTGTTGGTTAAGGATGACGAGAATTATCTTGCTAACCTGGCAAGTGATATTAAAGATGTTTCGCTTCGAGATTATATCGTTAAGAAATCTTTGGCAGATTCCAAGTTAACCCATGAGCTCGTGGAGAAGATTCCGGACGTGATGACTCACAAACAAGCGGCTAAATATCTTCAGCTGAGCATAAAGACGCTCTACAATAATCGGGATATTCCCAGACTGAAACACAACAGATACAGCAAATCGGAATTGGACAAATACCTTGTGAAGAAAAAAGACTTAAAGAAACGACGATGAGGCAAATGTGCCAAATTTGCGCCAAGTTACGATACATAATCAGGAAAAAGCAGGAAATATCAGGCAATGTCAAACGTTAATTACAAGCTTAAAAGTTTACTAGGTAAGGGTTTCGCTGACTACGCCAATGTTTCACTAAAACAGGTCTTGAGAATCCCACCCTCTCCGCAGTAAGCCCATGAGCCTGAACTATTCTGGCTTGTGGGTTTTTGCATTTTAGCGAGTTTGCCATATATTAGCCATAAGCTATGATGGAATGTGCAAACAAAGGCAAAAAAATGCAAAAAACAGGACTCCCAAACATTCGTAATTGGATTGATTGGGACTGTTGAAAACCTCGAATTCGTCCTTTAGTGCACAAATACCGCTTAGCTCTGCTGCCTTGATCCAGCTACCAGAAAAAGCTAATGGTCTTTCATCTTTTGGTCTATTAACAGCGCTGTTTCCAATGAATATCCCCTTATAGTTTTTTTCCTGTAATGTCCTGCCGCGGTCAATCCAACCTAAAAGCTTGGTACGTCCACGCTCGTTGAATGTATCTGTCTTAGTACTCTTAATCTCAAGAACACCCTCGTAGGTTGTGTTACCAACTTCAACGATAATCCACCCATCCTCTTTGTTCTTCTCTTCCAGTACTTTAACGTGAGCACCAATGACGCGGAACAGCTTCCCTAGCGACGAAGCGGCGATGAAGTTGTTGTTTATGGCTTTGAAGAATATTATGAAGAAATGGACGATGCCGATTCGCAACTGGAGCCTTGCGATTCACCAATTTTCGATCCATTTTGAAGGCAGAATTCAGATTTGATTTTTTCATCTTCCCTCAAGGGAAGATGAAAAAGGAAGTGAGCCCAAAAACCTATTTACACAAAATTCCTGACAGAACCCCCGCCAGCGTTTGGCGGGGAGTGGTGGTTTTGGGAAATCAAATTTATGTTGTCATTGCCGCTTAGCAGGGACACGATATTTCTTTTTTATTCGTTTTCGTCCGCATTTTCGGAAGTCTGTGGTTCCACCTTTTTTCTTTTACGCTTTGGTGAGTTAACTTTCCGGTAATACTTAGCAACATCCTTGTGAGCAGTTGTAGCTTCTTCACCCTCTAACACTTCGCGTTTAAGTACTTCTTGACGTATAATCTGCTCTATTTCTGAAGTCTCAATTCTTGTTCCACCTGCATATTTCCTGAGCTCCCGTCGAATGACAGACATTACAGGTTCAGCTAAAATAATGTTACCGATAATATGGCGATTAACACTCTTAACTTTCTCGTGAAATTCCTCCCTGGACTCCTTGACTACACCTTCTTTTGATAATATGAAAAGAATTTCTTGGTCTTTTTCTTTCCTTGCGTTTAATTCAAGAAAATCGAAAGATAATATCAAATCGAAGTTAATGGGTTTTTCGAATCTGATCTTATAAATTTTCCATTCAATACCATTGGTAAGAATTATCCAAGGCAAACCTTCGTTTGCCCCATAATCACAGGCTTGTTTCATGTGACTGTCTTTCAAAGCAATACCAATAGCTTTGACTTCGATTAAAAATTGCTTCTTGTCTTCAACCTTAAGGGCAAGATCACAATATGTGCCCCGAATTGCAACTTCACTGGTAACATCAAGATATTTGTCATATCCAAATACTTCACTCAAGATGTCAACCAGAATTGCGACAGTATCAGACTCATTCACGTCACGATCTTTTGCTTGCATTAGTACTTTGGTAAATTTCGGCACGTTTTGTACGAAGCGATCCATTACTTTTTTGGGAATACTAGCCATCAGAATTCTCTCCCTTGATTTGTTTTTTTAAATCTGCTACTTCCTTAGCCAAATTCTGTATTTCTCGAAGAATTTGTGCGTCCCTTTGCTCATCCTCCACCTGATCTTCTTCTAAAAAGAAAGATGCAACAAATGCAGTAAATGTTCCAAAGATTGCCACTCCAGCGGTCATTAATAGTGTCGTAATTATTCTGCCTTCGGTAGATGACGGTAAAAAATCTCCGTACTCCCCAGTTATTAATAAAAATAAACACCACCAAAAAGCGTCCCCTGGGTGCAATTCAGGCTCAACAGTCATTATTGCCAACAAAGAAAACAGCAAGACAATAATTGAAAAAAAAAGGACTGTGGTAAACGAATTGCGAGCGCGATTTACAGAAAAAATTGTGACCAATTGCTTAAATGAGCGAATGCAACGGAGTAGGCGTACGATTCTGATTATTCGTGCTAAACGTGCAATTCGCAAGGCAGGAATCATAGGAATGCTGGAAATGAGGTCAAGCCAACCCCATTTTAAATATGATTTCAGTGGTCGCGCTCGCACAAGTTGCCAAAGGAAATCTCCAAAGAAACCAGCACAAATAATGTTATCAATTAAACGGAGTGTTTCGGCAGTTTCAGAGGAGGTCACCATGAATATCTCTATCCCAATCAGCACAAGGGAGAGGATACTTAAAATCAGCATGAAAAACTGCCAAATTCCAGGGAGCGGTTCAGTTTGTTTCATCAAACGGTATTCATTAAACTGTTGTTATTTTTGTGTTGATTGTACTTTTGCTAACATACACTCAAACCTTGTTTAAGTCAAGGGAAATATTGTGCAAAATATTCAAGCCAATAATTCTTCCCCCTTCCCCCCAAAAACGTCCGAACGGGAACTCAGTTCCCGTTCGGACGTTTTGCTGCTTTTTTCACCCTTCTCTACTTCACCAGAGCAATCTTCATCCGTGATGACATGCCATTCGCCTTCAGCGATACTACATACACGCCGCTCGACAAGTCTTCCGCCGAGATCGCAATGTTGTGTCGCCCTGCTGTCATCTCGCCGCCAGCAAGCGTCATCACTCGCCGGCCGCTCAGATCATACACACCAAGCTCAACCCGCGCCGCTTCCGGCAAAGCAAAGTTGATCGTGGTGCGGTTGTTGAACGGATTGGGATAGGCTGATGTTAAGCCAAATTCAGCCGGTACAGTCGATTCCTTCAGGTCAACAACCGTGAACGCGTCCGTCTGATATTCCAGAGAACCAGTCAGCGTTGCAATCGATGCCGTTTGCTCTCTGGCTTCATTAAATAGTCTGATCGACAGGACATCGCCATCGCGCGCGCCGTCAATCGCGTCGGTGCTTGGGTCATTGCCCCAGACCGCCACGCCGCAACGACCGTTGTCTAATCTTCCTGTGCCAACTAATTTATCGCTAGCATACACAGCAATTTCGCCAACCATGCCGTTCGCGATAGCCAACAGGCTCATGTTTCTGCCAGTGCTGAGGAGTTGTGGCAACATTTTTGTGGGCAAAGCGCCGTGATTCGCCCATTCGCTGTTCAAACCGTCATCCTGCATCCGCAAGCGATAGATGAGCTCCGCGTCGCCATCCATTTTGACTTGATAACCCTGGCCTTCGCGCAGGTTGCCCATGTTGCTGAATTCCCATTCGGGGTTGTAAAAATGCCCGGCACCATTCTTGGCGATGGTCAGTTGATCCGCAATGCCGGAAAATGCCACAATCGCGTCAATTGCCACGCGCGGATAGTAGGAAATCATTTGCCAGCCGTCGAACAAATCGATGGGGTCATCCGGCAATACGGTGACTCCGGCGACATTCAGAAAACCGGCGCGATCTGTCTTGACCAGATAGCCTTCCCAGACATTCCAGCGGTCAATGTTGGTGAAATCAAATTCGGGGTTGTAGAATTCGCCGACACCATTCTTCATTAACAGAAGATTGTCATCGTTCACCAGCTCCTGCATGATTGCCCTGATGTCATCCGCTGGTTCGGGTTGAAGATTGGCGGAAACCATGTTCCAACCTGCGGAAAGAGGTATTTGCCGCTCGGCTTCAACTCGACCAAGCCGCACGCTGAGCAACACCGGAATGATTACTTCTCTGTCAAAACCATCATGAGTGAAGACAAATTCACCGTTATATTCTTCGGGTACCATGTCGCTTGCGTTCAGCGTAACAGTGAATTCTTGTTCACCGCCAGCTTCAATCTCGCCCTCTTCAGGTGCAACTGAAAGCCAGTCGCGACGTGCTTCGATCTGCCAAATGTCAATTCTGTCGTTTGCGCCGTCGTTGACGCATTCTAAAAACACCCAGGAGTAGGCATCATATTGGTTGGTAATGAAACAACCGCCAGCATCTCCTTCAACGACCGGATTCAGATCGGCGACGTTCATGGTGTCGTTGTTGTCCATGTTGATTTTTGTAATGTACTGGTCGCTGACATCTGCAATCTTGTGAATGACATACATATTGTAGCCATCGGGATCATCGGGATAATAGGCAAGCCCATACATCCGCATTCCGCTGCGGTTGAGTTCGAGCTCTTCCTGACGATTTCCTTCACGGTCGTAAGCTACAATGTTATTGGTCGTTGTTGCGACCCAAAGCAATTGATTGTCTGGATCCCAGGTGAGAATATTGTTGGGTGACCAGGGACCTTCAAATCGTGCCATTTCCTCACCTTCACGATCAAAGGCAATAACGGCATCTTCGCCAGATCCCCAAAGCCATTCGCCGTCCCAAGCTATGTCTTTCATACCATAGCGAGATTCATTCATCTGGGAAAATTGTCCTTCAAGTTCGCCATTGGCGTTAAGAATCCAGATTTGCGGATCACCGTCATTATAACCTGAAACATAGTACATGCCATCGACAAAAGCCACACCTTGCAACCGTACGTCGTCTGTCAGTTCAGTTGCCATAATTTGACTGCGAAGCTCCCATGGTGCGGCGTTGGCATCGCCAACTAATCGCTTTTCTGATGTGTAGGTAACGGTAGCATTACCACCGTTTGTTACTGTGAAACCGATTTCTGTTTCATCATCAGGGCCAAGAATTTCGATAAACTCGTCTGCAGAAGGATTGAATTCTGCATGAAGCATTGCCAGCGAGGCATCAAAAGTTTGATCTGCTTCCACCTCTATGTCATCCAAGACAAAATCGAAATACTCACCGTAGCAAGCCGTCAATGAGTATGTTCCCGGTGGAAGATTATCGTAAATAAAGTATCCATCCTCATCAGTGAACAATGTGTAACCAGTTGGCTCCATGATGAACTGAACATCGCTCATTGGCGCGTCGCCATCGGCATCTGTGACAACGCCTTCAATTGCGCCAACAGCAGAACCATAAGAGATAATCACAGGAATAAAAACACTCGGTTGATCTGAGCCGGGGAAGCCTACGGTTAAACCAGCGTAATTTATGCCCTCTTCAGCCTCTTCGAGATCGAAGACAAAATTGATTTCGGCTTCTTCGCCAGCGGCAATTTCGCCTTCGACATTATCAACATCCAGCCAGGTGATCCATGCTCCGGGAGGACCAAACGCCACAACTCTGCCTTCTTCGATGTAATCAATGTCGCGATCAAAAGCAACGGTAAAGCCAAAGTCGCGATCTTCATTCTGCAAGCCGATCATCATGTCTTGCACATTATCGTAGGAGCCCTCAGAGGCATACTGATATTTGATCAATCCATTGGCAGTGAGAATAATCTGGAATGTCCAAAGGTCGCCATCCTCTTGACCGACATCAAAAAAGTGTGCTATGTCAACCCAACTGACGATAGCCATGTTTTCACCGTTTGTCCAGAAGAAAATTTCTCCTGAACGTAAGGGGTCTAAGTCCTGTGAATTAACTGCCAGTAAGTTTGGAGGAGGAGTTGAATCTTCAGCGCCGGGATTGGCGTTTGGTAATGGTTCCCAACCTGGCCAGAAGAAGACGATTGCGCTGGCATCCCAGAAACAGGCATAGCCGTTCGTGTGGAAGCCGATTTCGTCGTAAACTTCCCCATAGTATGGAAATTCAAAGCCCAGCTCGTACATTCCATGGAATGAATCGTCTGCCAGGTTTTGTACATCGATGACATCTTCAAATTCGGTGATGTCAATCCAACTGTATGGTGGGCAGTCGGCTTCGTCGCTATCGCGCCATTCCATTTCCATGTCATCGGGCCCACCGCGATCATCGCGTGGCGGGGCGAGTTGATCGTCATCATCTTCCCATTGCAGAGCGGCGATGCCGATTTGGAAATTTGCGACATTGTCGCCTGTGTTTGTCAGAGCAAACGCCCCGTCCAGTTCAGCCCCTTCTTCTGCAAAGTATGAGAAGCCAAGCGGACTGACTGTTACCTCGGCGATCAGTGGTAGATTTAGTAGCATCAAAGCAAGCAACAGACAAAGGATGAAATCAGATCGTACTTTCATAATTTTCCCTAGCGTATGTATTGTGAAGTCTGCACTCAGCCGCAAGTAGTTCAAAGGTGGTGGCAGTAAAGATTGAATTTCCGTTGTTAACATTAGGCGAACGTTGGTCTGAAAAGCAGTGCATTGGAAGTCAAGGAAATATAATATTTTTTATAATGAAACACTACATGTCAATGTCTAAACGTGTTCTTGTGTTTACAATACTAGAAGGTAATACAAATTTATCTAAATTTCAAGTGTTTTCGCACTCAAATAAATTTGACACGGTTGCGAAATTCTTTTCAGAAACGCTTTGGTAAAAAAAAGAGCCCGAAAAAATCGGGCTCTTTTAAGTTGGGGTCAGTTGTTGCAGGTTATTTCAGAAGGAGCATCTTTCGAACGGCTGTGAAATTACCAGACTGAATGCGGTAGAAGTACATTCCTGCTGGTAAATTCTGTCCGTCAAAGCTAATCCGGTAATTGCCGGGTTGTTGATCCTTATGAATTAACTCACTAACCTGACGACCAGCCATATCATAAACCGTTAGCTTTGTAAGTCCAGCATTCTTCAGTGAATAGGAAATGCTGGTGCTGGGATTGAACGGGTTGGGATAATTCTGGTTCAGTGAGTATTCTACCGGCAACATCGTCTCGGATTGAGAGGATGAACTGGTGATAATCAAGTCAACAGGCACCGCTGTCAGACCATCGTAAGCGTTGTGAGTGAATTCAATAACAACCCCGTAGCTACCTGTATCAAGGTCAGCGGTGTTAATCATGATATCAATCGGCTGAATCTCACCTGGCTCCAGTGCTGCAATGCGGGGCGTGTAGTCAATCCAGCTTGAGTTTGGCGCAAGCTCAATGACTGATATTTTATCACCACCGGCATTGTCAGTTACAATGCCCATTGCCCAAACCATGTTGTTCCATTTGGGAGTAATGCACAATCCACCGCGCCCAGTGTCATTGGGGTCAAATCCATTTAGATGCGTCAGGAAAATAATGTCGCCATCAACAGGATTCATCTTGTAGATGGAAATGTTTGGAACAATCCCATCAGGGTTTTCACCTTCCAAAGGAGCATTATTGGTGGTCAGATACAGAAAATAATGATCTGGATCGTCGCGGAACCAGGAAATCCCGTTTACTCGCAATGATTGGTCGGGATTGCGAGGTTCCTGCAAATCGAAGGATTCAATCTCCACCAGCGCTGTGTCGCCATCAATGAAGCATTTGTAAATGTCGTTTGTTACAGCACAAATCCAGATATTGCCATCAGGATCAATTGCGATATTGGCGGGGCTCCTGAGCCTACCGGGCATAGTGTAGCTGCCGCTTATCTCGAAGGTTTCAGCGTTGAGCTTGAGCAAAAGATTTTGTTCAAGGAATGTCGCCCAGAGGTTTGCACCATCATAGAACAGGTCGCGCAATCCGTAACGGCTATCTTCGATGGGTTGCGCGAAACGTTCGATGAAATGGCCCCAGCGGTCGAAAATATAGAACCAGTTTTCTTCTGAATTGCCATTTGAACCGCCGGAAACAATCCAATGATCCTGAATAAATTCCACTCCTCTGATCTTGGAATCATCGACAGAATCACTGACTGACCACTGTAATAATGTGTTCCACATCTCGTCACGCCCAGGCGCTTCGTCGTCACCTTCGTTTAGCACATAGGTAAACCGGCTGTTGTAATCCAACGGTCCGTTGCCATCATTGCTAAGCGTAATCCTAGTGTTGATGGTGTCTTCAGCATTCATCTGGAAGCGGAATTCGCTCAGATCAATGTTAAATTCAGGGTGAAGCATGCTGAAATCAACCCGGGTGGTTTCTGCCTCAACGATAGTGTAGCCAACTCCTTCATTGTCATGGAAAGTCGGATTGTAGCCTTGCGAGGCGCAGGAAACGATATAACTATCTCCAATCAGAATGTCGTCAATGGCAAAGACGCCAAGACTGTCTGCCACACCCCAGAACCCCCGACTGGTGGTGATTTCAGCGAATGGCACTGGCTCACCAGTCGCTTCGTCAACAACAGTACCTGTAAGCACGCCGGTAATGAACTCCACGGCGGTTGTAAATTTAATCGCCATTTCATCTTCAAGATGTTTCGCGCCGGGTGAATATGTGTTCCAGTAGGTGCATTCCAACCCGTCGCTGTCGTCAAGATTACTGATGCCAACTGTGCTGAATGGAGTATCATTGTGGGCTGGGGTTTGCCCCTGATTGACTTCTTTGTATTGATAAACAATGCTGCCATCACCAGAATAAGTAGGGTGCAAGCGAACATCATAGAGAATTATCTCAAATGTCTCAGCTTCGCCGACTCCAGATCGGCTGTGAAGGCGATTGACGTTGCTCCATTCGATAATGAATCTTCCGCTTTCTTCGTCATAATGATAGAGAATTTTTCCGCGGTTGGTGATCAGGTTGTCCCAGAAAATGGCAAGCTGTGCATCGGGACCCATTGCTTGACCAATATGACGATTTCGGAATGACAGGAAATCACGCTGGTTGCCTAAAGCCGCCCAGCCGTTGGTGCAAATTGTGATCTCGTTGAAGTCTTCGCCATAGTACTTGAAGGTGAAGGGCAGATCGACAATGATGTTCTGATCCTGATTATCGCCGCTGTCCCGCAGATCGGTGTTTGTGCCATCAAAATGATTGTCGTCTTCTTCTGGATCAATCTCAACCCATTCATAAACAGGTGCCATTTCCCAGCCTTCATCACTGTCATCAAAGCAGACATAGCCGTAAGAATCAGGACCAAAAGGATCTGTAACAGCAGGTCCATCAACCTGAATTACAAAACCAGTAGTATCATGGAAATCCGCTTCGGTGGTGGCGGTAAACTGCATGGCAACATTCATTCCCGGAATGGAATAGACATGAGCCTGTACCCTGAACTGCTCTCCGTTGACATCACTCTCTTCGCCCGGCTCAATACTCTCGTACACAGCCTCGGACTGTCGAACAATCACAACATCTGAAATGCAGGATATGTCTGTGGTAAACTGATCTATCGCCTTTCGACCAATGTTTGTGATTTCGATGTCTATAAATTTCAGCGTTCCACGTTCTAAGGATCCACCCTCAAATTCCCAGTTCGTTACTGCGAGGCGCGGAGCAAATACCTCAACCTCGAAGGAAGACAGCCATGACGCCTCACCTGCTTCTGCAACAAGATCAACAGGAATCATTTCAGCATCTGGAGCGCTGGGATCAATCTGCAGGCTAATCGGGACTTCAACCGATTGGCCCGGTTCGGGAGCCTGATTCAGCACAACTGGATCGCTGACAACTGTTGCCCAGGCAGAGCGTGAGATCGCAGTAACTGTAACCTGCCCATCGGGGCTTTCTGAGCCGAAGCTTTTGAAGGCAATGGATGCGGTGATAAGTTCGCTGGGATTGGCTATTTCATCACCGTCACCATTTTCGTCGTCGTCAATAGCAAAATCTTCAGCACCGAGATACACTTGACTTTCCACAACTTCAGCCTCACCAAGATAAGGCTTAACATTGTGCTTGGTGACTGTTACCAGAAGATTGCCTTCGGTTAAGGCATCAGCAGGAAAGTCAAAGATAGCATTACCTTCAGCGTCGGTATATTCAATCGAGTGTATTTCATCGCCCTTGTGCAAACATACTTGAGCTCCTTCCAGTGGAGTTCCTTCTGCTTCATCGACAACGCTTAATGAAAAGCGCGTTTGCCCAAGATTCACCTGCTCATCATGCTCAACTGAAATAAGCTGGGGAACATCTGTCCAGAGGTATATCCCCGCGTCGCCCATGAGATTGTTCCAATCCATAAAGCTCATGTAGCGACCGTCGAAACCCTCATAGGCTTGCCAAAGCTCATACTTGCCATTTACAAGACCCCAACCTGGATTGTGCATCTCAAGTTGATAGATACCGCGCCAAGTGCCACCAGCCGCAACATTATTATACTGAGGACTAGTGCCAGCTGTGGCTGTGCCGACTGCGGCGATGGCACCACCTGCAGCGCGTAACCATGTCTCTGAGTAGCCTGTGCCGTTGACAAAGTCTCCGGTGTTGCAGGAAATTGCGATTACCATTGGCCAACGTCCATCATCATTTGGCAAGGATGTCAAGCTGTTTAATGGCAAACGATTCATATATTGGTATGCGCGATATAAAAACGCCGAAACACCCCAATCGAAAGTCTCGGTGATAAATGGTTGATGCCGACCGTTGGGAATTTCACCGTTAACATTGTGGAACCAACCGTGTACTTCACGCCAGCCATGCTCAAGCAAGACGCTTCGGGCATATTTAGCGACCAGAACGGTGCTAAGTCCATTGCCAACATGCCCGGCGACGACACCACCTTGGTTGTACCAATCTGTGTCTTCCATATATGGGTCAGTTTCGTAAGAAACGACCTTATTTACAAGGCGTTCCATTTCAACGCGGGAATTGGCGGATAATCTCCCTAGGGCGATATCTGGCAAGGGATCGTTTCCATCAACTCTTGCGTAGTCATAATCACCGTTCTGTGAAGTGGCTCCAATATTGTAGGAGCCGCCACTGGCGTCGCCTATGATCGTTACGAATTCAACAGGATCATCCCATTCTTGATAGGCTTCATCAATGATGTTGCCGACTGTGCCGGAATTCGCATTATTGTTGACGTGCTCAACGACAACTCTGTGTCCCTGGCGAATTCGCCACTCAATCAACGGAGCGATAATTTCGTCCAAACCGTTAACTTCTGGAACGATATATAGATATGAGCCTGACATCACATCATCACGAGCGGGTTCACGGTCATAATTAACCGTAAGGTTACGTAGTATCTTGTCCACAAAACGGGAGCTGCGGTCACGCTCAGGATTTTGCACTGGATTGATAACTTCGCCTTCATCGTAGGCAAGTTCGACATCAAACTGCTGGTTGTAACGAGTTT
Source organism: uncultured bacterium (assembly GCA_964484805.1). Taxonomy (GTDB): domain Bacteria; phylum Electryoneota; class AABM5-125-24; order Hatepunaeales; family Hatepunaeaceae; genus CAZAGU01. The sequence continues at coordinate 4,332 of CAZAGU010000067.1, read as the reverse complement.
CACCTGTGCGAGGATTAACCTGAATCGGGTACATGGTGATGGTAACGAGTCGGTTGCCGCGGAGAATGGCAGGCTCGGCGATAACCACAGGTTCAGGAGGCCAAAAACCATCGCGAGTCAGGAACTCATCTGATGGCACTCCAGAGACAAGCGCGACTTCCTGATAGTCTGCCAACTGAGGTGAGATGAAAGGAGCGTACTCATTCACGACCTCATATTCGATATTATTTATGACCAGTCTCACAGGAGAGGTTGGTGGAACAAGCACAGTTCTTGAGACAATTGGCAATTCAGGATAGCCTTCAAGCCCCATCAATGCTTCGTTAAATGTGTCAAATCTGGTAAAAGTCTCACCGTCTTGGTTAATCTGCGAACTGCTAATTTCGGAGATATTAACATTCACATGAGTTCCGGTAGCGTCATCTTTTTGAATCGATAATGTGATAGCATCATCGTTTCCAATGGCAACTTGCTGGCTTGAAGCGCCTGTTACGGACAAGGGCAACAGACAAATCAGAAGAAGTGTGAATAAATCTCGCAAGCTCATTTGCATGGAAACCTCCAGTTTGCAGGTGTTGAATCACTAAGCAGTCAGACCGCCAGTTTTTAAGTAGTACGAAAAAAATCGCAAAGGATATAATCTTAAAATATAAAGACATCAGCAATCATTGGCAATAAACATCTTACATTAGTTTTAAAATTCAGAAAGGGCGTTTCTTGTTTTCCATAAGAAACGCCCTTTTTCAGAAGCAAAACACAAATTACTTTTGATTCATGCGTTTGAAGAAATCTGCATTGCTCTTTGTCGAATCAATGGGTCCAGCGACGAAATTCAGAGCTGAAACGACATTGTTCTCAGGAAGAACACGCCTGATTGCATGGAGTTTTAAAAGTGCTCCGGGATCAAGCAGCAATTCTTCTTTACGGGTGCCTGATTTGTAGAGGTCAATGGCTGGGAACTGGCGCATATCAGAGAGTTTACGATCCAGTACCATTTCCATGTTGCCGGTGCCTTTGAATTCTTCAAAGATGACCTCGTCCATACGGCTACCGGTTTCGATCAGAGCCGTGGCAATGATGGTCAAGGTGCCAGCGCCTTCAATATTTCTCGCGGCACCGAAGAAACGCTTGGGTTCATATAAAGCCTGAGCATCTACACCACCGGAAAGAATTCTGCCAGAGTGTGGCGCGACAGTATTATGCGCGCGTGCTAACCTTGTAATTGAGTCGAGCAGGATAACCACATCCTTGCCATATTCAACCAATCTTTTAGCTTTCTCAAGAACCATATTGGAAACTTGAACGTGCCGCTCCGGACGCTCATCGAATGTGGAAGCGATAACCTGAGGACGTTCTGCACGAACGATTTCGTTGCTACCATGGCATACAGTGCGTTTCATGTCGGTGACTTCTTCGGGACGCTCGTCAATCAACAGCACGATAAGAATGACATCAGGATGGTTTTCGATAATAACCTTGGCAAGTTGCTGAATAAGAATGGTCTTACCAGTTCGGGGTGGTGCCACGATTAAACCACGCTGTCCAAACCCAATGGGAGTGAACATGTCCATGATTCGCATCGAGCGGTCCTTGTTTACCTTGCCTTCCAATTGGATTTTCCGGGTGGGGAAGTATGGTGTCAGGTTATCAAAGAGTATCTTTTCTCTGGCAACTTCGGGCGGTGAAGCGTTGACAGCTTCAACCCGGAGAAGGGCGTTAAATCGTTCGGAGTCTTTTGGAGACCGAACGTAGCCTTTAACCAGATGTCCTTTGCGCAACCCAAATCGCTTGATCTGAGAGGGAGAGACATAGATATCATTGGGGCCGGGCAGGTAGTTTGATTCCTCAGAGCGGAGAAATCCGTATCCATCCGGGAGCACTTCCAACACACCTTCATCCCGGACAAGACCGCCGTGTTTGAAATGTTCAGCGACAATTTTGGAAATCAGCTCCTGCCGAGGCACACCGCTGTATTCCTGAATATTGGTTTCTTTTGCAATCTTATTGAGCTTAGCAATATCCATCTCTTTTAATTCAGGAAGGTCAAGTGCTTGGCTATTGATTGCTGCCAGGTCATTAGGAGCCTCTTCAATGACAGGATCGGGCTCTTCGTGGCTATGAAATGCGTAGGGTGGTCTTTCCGGAGGCGCTTGTGGCGCTTGAGGCGCATGAGGATGCGGTTGTTGCGGGTAACGGGGAACAGGACGCATACCTGGCTGCGGTTCTCTGTCCGAATACTGACCACGCTCTGGATTAGTAGGGTAAAATCTGTCTTTCAATGTACTTTTTGGATTTATCTAACGAGTAAACGGGTTGTTTTTCTGTTGGTACCAGCCCAAATGACTGGCAGGAGTAAAAATGTTAAGGTAATGGCACAAGGTTGGGATTGATGCAAGGTCACATCTAACAAACATCAGCAATATAGAACCTTTTCCCCTTTAAGTCAACAGAACATCAATAAAATTTCTAACTTCTTTATTCAATAGATGCTTCAGAATCAATATCTTCCGCATCAATCTGAAATGTTTTACGTGTAAAGATGCCACAAATTTTGGATTTTAATTCCCTGAGTCGTTTAAATTTACTTTTTGGACGCTTTTAAGCGCGCCACCAAAAAACAACTCTGCCAAAACTGGAAACCTCCGCGGGACATCTGTAACGTAACAATGCACAACTCCTTCACCATGTGTCCGAATTAAACTCTCGCGGAGCAAAATATCCTGAACGGTGAGTGAAACAGCATCTGCAGAATCAACAAGATGAACTTTTCTCTCGAAATATCTGTTCAAGGCAGTCTTAAATAGTGGATAGTGCGTGCATCCGAGTATCAGCGACCCAATGTCTTGTGCTTTCATATCGGCTAAATACTCGTCGATAATCATCTCGACGATAGTCCCGTCACACTTTCCCTCTTCAGCTAATGGAACAAACAAAGGACAATCTTTACTGAAAACCTTGAGCTCAGGTGAAATTTCTTTGAGCTTGTTCTGGTATGCGTTCGAGAAAATTGTGGATGGCGTTCCGATGACACCAATTCTGCCATTTCTAACTGTGTTCAAACCCTCGGAAACACCCGGCTCAAGTACGCCAACAATAGGAGTGCGCAGTAACTCTTGGAGACGAGGCAATGCCACTGCTGAAACGGTGTTGCAGGCAACGACAATCATTTTCACGCCACGGTTCAACAAAAACAGCGAGGATTCTAAAGCATATCGCTGAATCGTTGCTACAGATTTCACACCGTAGGGAACTCTTGCAGTATCGCCAAGGTAGAGTATGTCTTCACCGGGCATTAACTTGTGTAATGCGGAGGCTACCGTTAATCCGCCGATGCCTGAATCAAAGATGCCAATGGGTTTTTCGTTGGGGAGCGTCACGTAATGATACACTTAAATGTGAGAAAAATTCACAGGTAAGATACAATACTTTTTTCAGATTCAAAATAATTCTCGCAAATTATTTTGAATATTTACGAATCTTTCCTGTAACCATCAGATTAATAAGCCATTTGCGCACCAAATACGTTCTGATGCTTGAGTATAAAGATATATCGGGACTTATCAAAGCAGGATTTTGGTGATAATCCGATAGTTCATCAAATATGAACCGATTTGGTAAATGATGAAGTCAAGAGCGAAATTTTTTCCGAGAAGTATAAGACAGGGCTGTTGTGGATTGATTTTAGCAGAAGTATGAATTATACTTTACACTCTTGGTTTGATAATGAATCAGGACGTTTTCTCTGGAGAGGTGGCCGAGTTGGTTGAAGGCGCTCGCCTGCTAAGCGAGTGTGGGGTCAAAAGCTTCACCATGGGTTCGAATCCCATCCTCTCCGCAAAAGACCTGTAATCTCTTGCTATTAGAGGTTACAGGTCTTATTTATTATTAAAAACACCAAATTTGTGCCAAAGAAATTTCAAAATAGGTAAAAAACGAGAAACCCGATATGCCGAATGTTCGATACCGAAGCTCAAAAGAAGGCAAGAAGCCTATTTTACCAATTTTCAATCCATTTTGAAGCTAGTGTCCATCGCATTCATCCTCCAATCTGCCAATCTGCGGATTAAATCCTACCTCACCAGCACCACCTTGCTCATCAGTGCCTTTTCTCCAGCATCCAAACACACCACATACACCCCGCTCGCCATGCTATCAGCCACCCACACGGCTTCATGCGTTCCTGCCGCTTTCACACCATCAGCGAGCTTTGCCACCAACCGCCCAGAAAGATCATAGACCGTCAGCGATACAGCTCCCGCCGCAGGAAGGGAGTAGCGGATGGTGGTCGTGCTGTTGAACGGGTTGGGGGCAGGAGGATACAGCACCAGCTCG
>CAZAGU010000066.1:0-16125 GCA_964484805.1 uncultured bacterium | reverse complement strand
GATCGTTCACTGGAATTAAAAAGTATCTTTCATGAATCCAGACCCGGAAGACGAAAAATCGCAGTAAAGGTGGTTGATATTTTCGGAAATGATACAATGACAATTGTTGATATCAATGTGAGAGGAAATTAATAATGGCAAAAATCAAGGTCATGACTAAAGAGATCACCATCAGGACGCATTATAAAGAGGATTACATCAGCCTGACCGATATTGCCCGTTTTAAGGATGCCAAGCGAACTGACTACATTATCATGAATTGGTTGCGGAACCGTAATACCATCGAGTTTCTGGGAATCTGGGAACAGCTCAATAATCCCGATTTTAATCCCATCGAATTCGATGGGATTAGAAAATCAGCAGGACTCAACAGTTTTATTCTGACTGCTAAGCGTTGGGTTGAAACAACGAATGCAATTGGTCTAATTTCAAAAACGGGGCGTTATGGTGGCACTTATGCCCATAAAGACATCGCCTTCGAGTTCGCTTCATGGATTTCTGTTGAATTCAAACTCTATCTCATCAAAGAATTCCAACGACTCAAGGATGTGGAATTCAAGCAACTTGGATGGGATATCAAGCGTAATTTGACAAAAATCAACTATCGAATCCACACCAATGCAATCAAGGAAAACCTCATCCCTCCGGAACTTACACCGGGACAAATTAACCTGATTTATGCTTCAGAGGCTGATGTGCTGAACATGGCACTATTTGGGATGACGGCAAAGGACTGGCGCAAAAATAATCCGGGCAGGAAAGGAAATATACGAGACGAGGCGAATGTGTCGCAACTTGTGTGTCTATCAAATTTAGAAAACCTTAACGCTCTGTTTATAAGTGAGAGCTTGTCATCAGCGGAGCGATTAATCAAATTAAATGAGATCGCCATTCATCAAATGAAACTGCTGACAGACGATCCGAGCATCAGGCAACTTGAAGGAAAGGATAAATAATGGCACTTCACAAAGATTTCCCCCAATCACCTCACTCCATTCTTCTGCCTGAATTGCGCTGGTTTCCCGCAGATGAGGCTCTACGTGAATCCAGCATGGACAAACTAATGCCACCGCTGGTACCTCAACTACGCAAGAAAGTGCAAGGATGGAGGAATAACGATTATGTTGGTGCAACTGACACAAGTAAGAGCTTGCTTAACTGGTGGTTTAATATCCCACATCTGCTGCCAAAAGCTGACGGTACGATGGTTGAATTCCAGTACTATTTTGCTCAGCGCGAAGCTCTGGAAACGCTTGTGTACCTGTATGATGTCGTGGGGGTGAAGGACAAGCATGACATGATGCGGTTTGATGCACACGGAAGTGTTTCAGGGAGCATGTTCGACGAAACCTGGCGAAGGTTCGTTATAAAAATGGCGACGGGTACAGGCAAAACCAAAGTGCTGAGTCTGGTGCTGGCGTGGAGTTTCTTTCATAAATTATATGAATCTGAATCCGAAATGGCACGCAATTTCCTGGTAATAACGCCAAACATAATTGTCCTCGACCGAATTTACAAAGATTTTCAGGGTTTGCGAATTTTCCTGAAAGACGATCCGATTCTGCCCGATAATGGCATGGATGGTCACAACTGGCGCGATGATTTTCAACTCACGCTTCATGTGCAAGACGAGGTTCGTATCACCCGACCTACGGGCAATATTTTTCTGACAAACATTCACCGGGTATATTCTGGTGAGGAAATCCCGCCCTCCCCGGATGACGAGGACACGATGGATTATTTCCTGGGAAAACGTCCTACGGGTGCTACAACAGATTCAAAGGTTGATCTGGGAATGATCGTGCGAGATATTGACGAACTGATGATACTTAACGACGAAGCGCACCATATACACGACCCACGAATGGCATGGTTCAAATCTATAGAGGACATCCACAACCGTCTGAAGCAGAAAGGATCAGCACTGTCCATGCAGGTTGATACGACAGCTACTCCCCGCCACAATAACGGGGCAATTTTTGTGCAAACCGTGGCAGATTACCCACTTGTCGAGGCGATATCACAGAATGTTGTGAAGCATCCCGTCCTGCCTGATGAACCGAGTCGTGCTAAATTGCAGGAGCGCCACAGCTCGAAGTTTACCGAAAAATATAACGACTATATTCATTTGGGAGTGATAGAATGGCGCAAGGCTTATGCCGAACATGAGAAGATGGGTAAAAAGGCGTTGTTGTTTGTTATGACTGACGACACTCGAAACTGTGACGATGTAGCTGAATATCTGGAAGGTAATTATCCGGATTTAAAGAATGCAGTGCTGGTCATTCACACTAAAAATAATGGTGAAATTTCCGAAGCAACCAAAGGTAGGGGTAAGGAAGAACTGGATAAACTTCGCGAACAGGCTAACAATATTGATGAAATGGATTGCCCACATAAAGCTATAATCTCAGTAATGATGCTTAAAGAAGGATGGGATGTAAAAAATGTAACGACTATCGTTGGCTTGCGAGCCTATTCTGCAAAAAGCAACATTCTGCCTGAACAAACCCTTGGTCGTGGATTGCGCAAGATGTATCCTGGTGATGTAAAAGAGTATGTCAGCGTAGTAGGTACCGATGCCTTTATGGAATTCGTGGAGTCCATTCAAGCTGAAAGCGAAGTGTTCGAAAGGAAAGCAATGGGTGAGGGGACTGGTCCAAAAGCTCCTTTAGTGATCGAAGTTGACAAGGAAAACGAGAAAAAAAACATTGATGAACTTGACATTGAAATCCCCGTTTTAACACCTCGCGTTTTTCGGGAATATAAAAAATTGAGCAATTTAAATACCGCATCAATGGGACATGAGCAATTATCATATTTGCAGTTCTCCGAGGAGGAACAGCGAAAGATCATATTCAAAGATATCACTACGGGAGAAATTACACATTCCACTATTCTCGACACGGCAGGTGTTGCTGACTACCGTAGTGTACTTGGTTATTTTGCTCAAAATATCATGAAAGATTTGCGTCTTGTGAGTGGGTATGATGTGCTGTATGGCAAGATAAAGACATTTGTGAGAGACGAGTTGTTTGATCGTTCTGTGGATTTAGAACATCCGAATACTTTACGCAATCTGTCAGAATTGAATGCTACAAAGACTCTGATTGAAAGCTTTAAAAAGGCTATTAATGCTCTGACTGTTTGTGAAAAGGGTGATGCAGAAATCCGTGATACAATTAAGTTGCGTCAGACCCGGCCGTTTGTTGCTAAAGATCAAGGTTATATAGTCCCGAAAAAAAGTGTTTTCAATCGCATAATCGGTGACAGCGAACTGGAACTTCGATTCGCCACATTTCTTGAAAATTGCACAGATGTTGTCTCGTTTGCCAAGAATTATCTGGCTGTTCATTTCAAACTCGACTATGTTAAAGCGGATGGCGATATATCCAATTACTACCCTGATTCCATGGTCAAGCTTCCAAAAAAGCGAATCGTCATTGTTGAAACCAAAGGTCAAGAGGATTTGGATGTCCCGAGGAAGATGTTACGACTTCGACAATGGTGTGAGGATATAAATCGCGTTCAAACTGAAGTGGATTACGATTTTGTTTATGTAGATGAAGAGAGCTTTGATAAATACAAGCCATCTTCATTTCGTGAATTGATTGAGGGATTCAGAAGGTACAAAGAGTAAGCCACACACATTCTTTATTGGAAAAGACGAAGAGATCGCTCAATTTACTAGTTCGTTCTACAATTTGTGAACTTGCCAGCTTCTTTGCTCTCATTGTAGACAAGGTTACTGCAGAATTTTCCCGCTTTGAAATAGGCATTGACACAGGAATAAGGTGCCGTTAAAAGAAATCTTCAGGAGAGATCATTGGAGCTCTCGATGGTGTTGTTCCTCGTCAAAAGTCTATCCAGTATGAAAAATCGTTGAGTTGTGATCACTATGCGAGAGCGTTTTACATTTTTAGGGTTGCTGAATAGGAGCGGAATCGGTAAATTATTGGTTGCGAGGTGAGATGAAAGAGGTTTGTGTCTGACTCTCATGTGGGATGAGACGAAAAAGGGCGTAGTAATTCGTTGACAACATAAAAGGAGAAAAGCAGAGAGGCCAAGCGAGGAAACAGTCTTATGCCGCGTGCCGATAGTAGCGATGATGAAGCCCACCGAGAATTGGTAACACAACTACATTGCCAATCGCTGACCAAGGCATTTCAAGACAGGCTCGGACTTTTGACATGGCACAGGCATCTCGCCGCCAGTAAGCCCCCACACTCCCGACCGCTAAGATCATACACACCCAACTCGACCCGCGCCGGTTCCGGCAACGTAAAATTAATCGCGGCGGGAAACGTGTCGCAGACGGCGCTGATATTGTCCCCGTCGAAGCTGTTGATGAGACCGTGGTTATTTATGGGATGACGCTCTCAAAAACAAGCAGCTTGATTTGCGCTCACAACTGCGCCCTCTAATCATTTCATCTGTTTTATTTTCTCCAACCGATCGAGAAACATCCGATTCCCTGGCGAGAGCGCCAACTGATCTTCACAGACCTTAACCGACTCATCAAACCGCCCAGCGGCGAAAAGCGCTTCGGCATAAGTATCCCAATAGTTCGGATCGGGCACGAGTTCACACGAGCGTTGGGAATAGATGATGGCTTGCGCCGGATTGAAACGCGGGTTGTCGCGGGGAGCAGTCGCCATATCCCAGGCGATCCGGTTGAGCTGAGCCGCCAAGGTACCAGCCGCGTTGCGATGCTGAGGATAGAGGTGGAGGAAGTCCTCGAGGCTCGTTATCAGTTCCTCATCAGAAACCCCTCGCAGGCTGTTCAACAGACTGGCATAAGCCCGTGACGCGGCGATGTTTTCCGTCAGCTTGATCTGACCTTTATTAGCGGCGAACCACTCCCGCCAGCGAGCCTGATCGTAGCGGTCGGGATCAGGGAAGTCATACCCCGAATAGGTCGAGATGAAGTTCGGAACGTTGTAGTCATAGTTGAAGAAGGCATCGATGCTGGGGAAGCTCAGTGACTCAATCAGCATTCCTATGCCTTCCATGTCGTTCATCTCGCACAGGGCTTTGGCAACGGCTCGTTGGACATAGACATCGCAAGTCTGCCCTTGCTTTCTTAAGGATTTCACAGCCTTATGGTTGCCCATCCGACCCAGCGCATCGGCGGCTAAGACTTTCACTGAGGAACCAGGATCACTATTGAGGCGGTCAATCAGCAGCTTGTAAAGGCGACCTTTCGATTCAATCGTGGTTAGATACGCCAACGCCAGCCGCCGAACGTCTTCCGACTCGTCCTTTTTAACCGCCAGTCGCGCCTTCTTCAATCCTTTATCACTCTTCAAGGACATCAAGGAGCGATAGGCGAATCGTCGAACCTGCGGCTCGGGATCGTCCAAGGTTTCAAGGAGCGCTATCTCACAGGAGGTAATGCCAAAGACGCCAATGTCGTCGGCGATGATGAGACGTACTTCTGGATCAGTATGGTGAAGTATTGCGGCAAGTTGCGGTTCCAACTGAGGAGGCAGTCGTTTTTCAATCAGAGAATAGTGCAGGCACTCCAGGAGGTCTCGGTTGGATTGCCGGTTGTTTGATCGAAATGTCGTATCCGTCAGGGCGGCTATGACTTCTTCAGGCTGTTGAGCCAAAGTTCCAATCGCATTAAATCTCACAAAGAGGTTTGGATCATAGATACCGGTGGCACGAATTGGTTTTTGGGCGCCATAGCGCTTGATTGGAAATCGGTATTTATTGTAATCATCGAGGGGATTCTCCACCTTCCCAACCACATCCTCGCCTTTCCACTCCATATCCAACTGAATCCCATGCCCGAAGCTGTGCCGGACGCTGTTGTTGCGGCGGTTGCGGACTTGATAATCGTCATTGCCGCCGAGGTCGAGGCAGATGGCGTAAGGATACAAATTTGGAGCCGATTCAGGCCAGACCCCGCCGAAGCTGTCCCAGCAGTTGAACAGGATTGGACCCTTGGGATTGTCAGTGATGTAGGTGTCGTCGCCTTTATAGTCGATCATCAGCGAGTAGGAGTTGGGCTTGCAGCCGGTGCCGTAGGACGAGGAGCCTGATTTATAGGTGTCATTCCCCTCGTAATCAAGCAGGAAGCCCGGCGAGCGGTCTCCGCCAGAGCCGCCGGTGCGGAAGCCGCCTTCGTAGTGATCGTTGCCTCGCCGGTCGATAAGAATGGCGTTGGTGATGTGGATGCCGCTACCCTGTCCGGTGCCGGCTTTATAATGGTCGTTCCCTGCGTAATCATACAACACACCCAGCGACATGATGTAGCTGCCGCCTTGATCGCACCAGCCGGTGGTCATGTAATCGTCATCGCCGCCGGCATCCAACAGCATTCCCACACCGCCGTAGGGAGTGAACTTGCCACGCCAGGGAGAGGGACGAAAGGACAGCGCGCCTCCTTGACCGTAACCCGGCAGCCCGCCGAAGGCATCCTTGCCAGTGTCCGCGCCCAGTTTGTAACGGTCATTGCCTCCCGCATCGAATAATATCCCAAGTCCCATGGTGGTGGCTCCACCTTGGCTGATGGTGGCGCAGTCGTAGCTGTCGTCCCCCGCGTCGTCCATCAACATCCCCAGACCGAACATAGCCGCGCCCTGGGTGAAACCTTGACCGGAGTATGAATCAGTTCCGATTTTATCATAAAGCAAGCCTACCCCTGCTATACCTGCTCCTTGAGCGAAATGGTGAGCGGTGTAGGTATCGTTGCCTTTTATATCAAAGAGTATGCCCACTCCTAAGGCTCCGCAGCCCTGTGTGAAGCGGCGTTCACTGGAGTCGTACCTGTCGTCTCCCGAAATGTCGATGCAAACAGCCACCCCATTGACGGCTCCGCCGGCGTTGTTGGTGTAGGTGTCATTGCCACCGAAATCGATTAAGAAATCGGTGTCGGCATTGTGGATATCATCTTCTTCTCCGGCAATTATCACCTTTCCCCAGGCTGTGTTCACCTCTACCCTTCCACAAAGCTTCTCATCATTCGTTAGAAACCGTCTTTCACCCCTCCTCTCGCTCTTGTAAAAGTCCAGGATTGCATTATTAAGATGTCGCGCTGCTTCCATTATGAGATCGATCTTGACCCTTCGCAGGTGGCTTATGTATTCGAGTTGGGCATCGGTATTACCGGTGAGGTCTGCCATTTTCTCGCCGTCCGGCAGTAGAAACGCAACTGGATTTTTCTCAAAATAGGCGCGGTCTTCGGCAGTTAAATCGGCTAAAGCGGATTGCACCATCTGAGCAGATTGGGTATAGGCAGCAAAAAGTGCGCGAGCTTGTCTTTGATTAAGTTCCGGATGAGCAGAGCTTCCCAGCGCCCTACTAAGCTGATCGACAGCTTCCTCGTCAACTGTTGGCGCTTCCAGGTGATATTGCGGATCACTGGTCAGAATGTCAATGGCTTGCTCGACCGCATCCAATCCCCAATTGTGATGTTCGACTATCGAGTTGTAGGTATCTTCCACCCACTGCTTCATATAAAGCGGTCGGTTGGACACATAGTCGATGATGGGGAAGCGGCAGACGAAGCGGTAGTCGTTTTCATAAGCTCGCGGCAGAGTGAAGTTGCGCACGTCCAGACCGATCTTTGCGCCTGCCCAGTCCAGCGGATTGCCAGAGGGGGTAATATCCTCCGGAACGGGATCGGATTCGAAGTAGGATGGAAAGGAATAAGGTGATGGCGCATCGTTCTGACCGGTGGAAGCTGCCAGCAAGGGGCTGAGCCACAACAGGACGATGAAAATGAGCGAGCGGTAATGTGTCATGAATCCAACCAATGTTGAGAAATTGCGCTGAAAGGGGAAGTGAAAAGCAAGATGTCTTTTCCACAAAATAGTATTTTTGTATGAATTATCAAAGCTAAGTAATCATTCAAAAATCCGACTCCGAGATGTAAATCTCCTGTTGTCCCTCGTCCTTATTCCATCCGGACAAATAGGTTGCCCTGAAAGTTGTGAGGAGTGTAAATTAAAATCCGGAAAAGGCAAATGAGGTCGGTTTGCTAGATCGGGAGGCTATTTCCGCATCGAGAAGACAGAGCTATCCCGAGTAATTCGGAAAAACGACTGGTGAGACTTCGAGAAGATTTTGGCCGCGCGCCGGAAGTAACGATGATGAAGCCCACCGAGAATTTGTAGCTCAAATACTGTGCCGGCTGTGGGCAACTCTAAGGAACGCGGTTCTGGACAATCCTAGGCAAGCGAGAGGTGGGTTCGACGCGGGCTTATTCCAGGCTGTAAGTGACCGGGATTGAAGAGCGAGTCTTTAGCGGACGGAGCACAATTATGCGGAGGGTTGCATTCGGGGAGCCGCAGTGTCCTGATTGCAAAGCAACGTTTCGTATTAACTTTCTCCTGTTATTATCCGGATACCCATAACATTCTGCGCCACTATTGAAATATCATCTTCAGGATTCTCGTATGACACACCTGAAATAATGTGTTTGTTCCCATACTTTTCGAAACGATGAGGCTTCATACGGCATAACCGCCGACTGGCACGACTTTGATAAGTATGCACAGTAATATACAATATATCAAGCCAATATCTACGTTCAATAGCTTCTTCAACTATCGGACGTATCTGGCGAATATCACCGGTAATCATGCCATCAAGTGAAATTGCCGCTCCCTTCTTCCGATCGGAAAAATCTGTCGACGGGGTAATTGATGATTTCGTTTGTGATATTTTCTTCGACGAACTCTTTATTGAAATATCCATATCAGACAACACTTCAACGATTTTGCTAAAATCATCCTTCTTGAAAAACAAGATATTATTAACATTGCCAATCATTAAATCGTTGATAATCGGATGATCCAACACGCCTTGAAGCAAAGTTTTGTTAGGTAAAATAATATGCGGTTCATCGCCACCCAAAAAACTGGAAATCTCACCCTTCCAACCACGAACAGTCAATTCAAACGATGGAGGTAAGGCTGTTAAAGCACGTGATCGCAACAATTCAATGATATTATCAGTTTTTAATCCGGATTCCAATATAGATTCCTTAGTGATCCGAAATTGCCAAGTTTTGCCTTCAATCGGAACGGCAAATGGTGATATTTCATTGCGAACAATAAAATCCGCTTGTTTGACATCTATATCTAACACCCTTTCTCGCGAGACCGTCAAACAACGTATCGGTGGTTCTGTATAATCAATATATGTATGCTTTTTAGTAGGCGGTTGCACGGTAATAATGAACCTGTCACCAATTGTTTTTGTGCTCGGATGTGATTTATGGTAACGTTGCTGATGTAAATCGCCGTCAAACTCCAGCAATAATGCTTCATAATAAATAGTTACATTCCCAAATGTTGATGACCAATCTTCGAGCGTTCGACAAACATTCTCAGGGACCGGATTGTCGGAAATTTCATTCAGTAAAGATATGACATCTACAACTTGACCTCCACCCCTAAGATACCACATCAAACTGTCACGTTCCAACTTGAAACGCTTAACAACATCACCATCAGTTATCGGTAAAGAACTGGCAAATTGGTTGATTTTCTGCGTTGTCGTCGGGGATACTTGAGCAATCGGTACTATAATTTCAAAATCCGCCCCGACCATCACACCATTTGTGGAGAATTTTTCCTGAAAAGGTTCGCCAAAAATTACGTGACGTCCCAATGTTGAGTATCTTATCGCCAATCCAGTCGGTTCCGGTTCCCATGCGGGCAGTTTTTTACTATGTCCTATGCAAGTTCCGTATTCGGTCTTAAGTCTATATTGTAATTTCAGTTTGTCCGAGTCCGGACGAGAATACGGCTTCAATTCAAACTCCTTTAGGATTCCCACATCCACCAGTCCAAATTGAAATAGTGTGCGCGTGTAAAATGATCGCAGATATTCACGTTGGACAGCACGGTTAATATCGCCTATATCGGAACGACGAGAATAACTTTCCGTTCTGTTAAACAGTAGATTGGGACTCCCTTTTAATACTCTATCAATCAACCAATCAATAGAAATCCATCCTTCATTACTAACATGTTTTAAGGCATCCAGCAGTACCTTTCTGGCTCGTATTGCATTATCTTGCGTGATATTGCTTGAAAGATAACTCCAATGTTGACAATATATGTCTTGCAGGCTATAATCATCATCATCAAAATATATACATAACTGAACATAAGCGTTGAACAGATCGGCAATCTGCTTTTGGTAAGGGGTATCCAATGAAAACTCTGGATTTGGTATAAGCTGAAACCCGTCTAACACAAGTCTTACATCGTTTTTGGCTATTGCCAATAAAAATCTTAACCAACCAGGTTCGTGCCGATTGCCAATATAACCTTGGAGACCGGGTAATTGATTCTTATAAATACTACCGTCTCTCTTGAATAATACCTTTCGGGAACGAGTAAAAGCCGCTATTCTTTCCAAACCGTCCAGAAGGAAAAACGAATCACCGATATGTATTTTATCAAGCTCTGCTTCGTCTATTAATTTAGGATGAACAACCAGCTTGGGAAACGTTTTTATATGTTTCTCAAGTCCTGGTGTAACAATGACGTAGATATTATATTCGTCAATCTTTTTCCATGATGAATAATAAGAATATTGTGTCAGTAAATTCTGAAAACTTGAAGTGGTCATAGGATCACTATCTACCACCAGTAACAGACCATCACGAATCAATTGCTTCATTAATTCTTGTGGTTTTTCAACACCATACATAGATGTAATGTGAACTAATTCATCAATGCTGATTTTCTTTCGTGCGTGATTTAGAATTGTATGAAACAAAGGTTCAAGTTTACCAATCGGTGTTTGTGCAATTTCCGAGCTGTTCGTT
This sequence comes from uncultured bacterium, assembly GCA_964484805.1. Taxonomy (GTDB): domain Bacteria; phylum Electryoneota; class AABM5-125-24; order Hatepunaeales; family Hatepunaeaceae; genus CAZAGU01. The sequence goes on along the minus strand of CAZAGU010000066.1, from coordinate 5,333 downwards.
TTTAGCTTTGCAATTTGTTTGAACCTATCACACAGGGATTTTATGCAATCTATTTTCCCACTCTTCTCTAATTGCCCGCCCCATAGTAAAACCATCCGTTTCAATGTAGCGCCTGGATACTGTTTCCTATATATTACTTGTAGTATGATCGGATTATCGTTTGACATATTTGATTTCTCTCGGTGTTTGACCTAATGTTTGAAGAGCTTTTTTGAACGCCGTCAGCGATTGAGGCTTGATAGCCAACCAACCTGTAGCAGGATTTGCGACAATCAAACGCTTGATCGCACGACGTGCTAGTAGCTCCTGCACAATTTCCGGAGAACATTCGATCCAAATTAATCCTGTATGAACCTTCATTTTTACTCCGCATCAATGATGTTGTAACTGTAACCTTGCTCGCATAGAAACAGTTGACGACGCATAGCAAATTCTTGCTCGTCACTATCTTCAGTGACCAATGTGTAAAAGTTCGCCTTGTTTCCATTGGATTTGGGACGCAATAATCGTCCTAAACGTTGCGCTTCCTCTTGCCTTGATCCGAACGTTCCGGAAACCTGAATCGCTACCGATGCGTCAGGTAAATCAACCGCAAAGTTGGCAACCTTGGACACAACTAAAACAGACTCAACACCATTACGAAAATCAGAAAATATCTTATCCCGTTTTCTTTGATTGGTTTTACCGGTTATTACGGGAACTTTTAGTTGCTTAGCGATGGCATTTAGTTGATCTACGTATGTTCCGATTATTAGTATTTGATCATTTGGATGCTGTGCAATTAATGCTTCAGCAACAGGAATCTTACGTGGATTTTCAGCGGCTACTCGATGTCGTCTGCGAGGTGGTTGGGATGCCAACATCATCCGGTAATCCGGATCCATCGGCACTCGTATTTCCGTACACTCAGCGGCTGCGATCCATCCTTGACGTTCCATAGTTTTCCAAGGAATGTCGAGTTTTTTCGGTCCTATCAACGCAAATACTTCATCCTCCAAACCGTCTTCACGAACTAATGTTGCTGTTAATCCTAAACGACGACGTGCTTGAATATCGGCGGTGTACTGAAACACTGGAGCCGGAAGTAAATGAACTTCATCGTAAATCACAAGTCCCCAATTATTCTTGTCGAACAGTTCCATGTGTTTGAAAGTGTCGTATTTAGACTTTCGGTATGTCATAATCTGATAAGTGGACACGGTTATTGGACATATTTCCTTAACTTGACCGGTATATTCACCAATTTGGGAAGGATCAAGGTTGGTTTTGTCAAGGATTTCATCAATCCACTGACGAACGGCAGTAGTATTTGTAACGAGTATAAGCGTCGAAGATTGTACTGCATTTATGACACCTATTCCAACCACCGTTTTACCTGCTCCACACGGAAGGACAATCACACCGGAACCACCCGAATTATCACCTGATGAGTGAAATCGTTCCACAGCATCATATTGGTATGGACGCAGATTGAACGATTCATTGTTTAGTGTTTGGCTACGCAATGAAAAATCGAGTAAATCACCCTTAAGGTATCCAGCCAAATCGTGTGCGGGATATCCTTCTTTGACAAGAATGAGCTTGAGTCTTCCTCTGTGCTTACCGTCGAACTTGAAAACGAGCGAATCCACCCTGTCCAATATATACAACCGGATATGTTCATTTTGCCAGATTAGTTCGGCTAATGCTGGATCATCAGCTCGCAAATAATAGCTATTGTCTTCGATGTATATCTCCAACCGTCCATAACGGGAAGCATAATCTTTGATATTCCGTTCAACGTGAGGTGGAATCGGATATTTGGTAAGCCCATTAAGAGCTTCAACAACCTTATCGCCGTTCCATCCAGATGAACAGGCATTCCATAAAGATAATGGCGTGATTCGGTAGGTATGCAGATGTTCAGGTGATTTGACAAGTTCAGCAAATGCGGCGAGGAGATCACGTGCTATAGCGTATTGCGGGTGTTCCACCTCGAGTAAGAGGGTTAAATCGCCCTGGATGTAAAGGGGGTTTGAAGCTTGTGGAGTCATAGGATTTAGGCTCTGTCAAAATTTTTGTGTAAACAGGTTTTTGGTCTCACTTTCTTTTTTATCTTCCCTCAGGAGAAGATGAAAAAAATCAAATTTGAATCCTGCCTTCAAAATGAATCAAAAATTGGTGAATCGCAAGGCTCCAGTTGCGAATCGGCATGGTCCATTTCTTCACAATATTCTTCAAAGCCATAAACAACAGCTTCATCGTCGCTTCATCGCTGGGAAAGCTGTTCCGCGTCTTCGTAAGCTTCCGAAGCGAATTGTTCAGCCATCTCTTGCGTTTGTCTCCCTTGGTTGGTACTTTAAATATGATATAATTCCTTTATGCACATTATCTTTAAGAGGTCTATGATGAAACACTCAATCGTTTTGATATTAACACTTACGTTCGTCCTTTTGGCGGGAAGCGCGTTTGGTGTGGATGCTGAAAACGTCGAGCAAGTTGGTCGGATTTTCAACCAATGGGATAGCGCTTATGATGTTGCCGTTGAAGGTGATTTGGCTTATCTTGCGGCAGGAATTTCCGGTCTGCAAATTGTAGATGTATCGGATGCCGAAAATCCACAAATTGTGGGATATTGGGATGACAACCCGGGTTATGCCCAAGCCGTAACCATTTCCGGTGATTATGCCTACATAGCAGACAGGGAAAGCGGTTTACAGATTGTGAACATCAGCGATCCGGCAAATCCGAATTGGGTTGGAGAATGCGATCGGATCGGATGGGCATTCGGTATCTCAGTTTCCGGTGACTATGCCTACATAGCGTGCTACGATGGTGGTTTGCATATTGTGAACATCAGCGACCCAGAAAATCCGGAATGGGTTGGACGGAGCAATACACCGGGGGAAGCTCTCGATGTTGTCGTTGTTGGTGATTTGGCTTATGTTGTGACTGGAGAGTTAGGCCTGTATATTGTGGACGTATCGAACCCTGAAAATCCACCAATCGTCGGGTATTGGATTGATAATCCTGGGGCAGCCTTAGGTATCACAGTTTTCGGTGATTATGCATACTTAGCGTGCTATGACGGCGGCTTGCAGATTGTGAACATTAGTGACCCTGAACATCCGGAATGGGTTGGTGAGTTTGATATGCTGGGGCGAGCTTACGGTGTAACCGTTTCCGGTGATTATGCCTACGTTGCGGCCGCGAGCTGGGGCTTGCAGATTATCGACATCAGTTCTCCAGAAAACCCAACCGGGGTCAGTGAATACGATACTCCGGGTTCCGTCAAATGTGTTGCCGTTTCCCGGGGTTTTGCTTACGTTGCTAAAGGGAATAATAGGGGCTTGCAGATCATCGACATCAGGGACCCGGAAAGTCCAACCAGGGTCGGCGAATACAGTATAGCGGGTTGTGCTCTCGACGTTGCCATTTCCGCCGGATTTGCTTACGTAGCGGAAGATTATATCGGTTTGCAGATCATCGACATCAGCTCTCCAGATAGCCCAACTTGGGTCGGAGAATATGAAACGCCTGGAGTTGCCCGCGGTGTCACCGTTTCCGGCGACTATGCTTACGTAGCTGACGATTGGGAAGGTTTGCAGATCATAGACATCAGTGCCCCGGAAAGTCCAAACAGGGTTGGTCAATATGATACGCCGGGGAATGCTATGGGCGTTGCCGTTTCCGGCAACTATGCATACGTAGCAGACGGACGTGACGGCGGTTTGCAGATCATCGACATCAGTGACCCGCGAAATCCAAAATGGGTTGGTGAACACGATACGCCGGGTAGAGCCTTCGGCGTTACAGTTTCCGGCGACTATGTGTACATAACGGATGCAGATGGTTTGCGGATCATAGAGATTAGTGTCCCGGAAAGTCCAAATATGGTTTGTCAATACGATTTTTATGGTTCTGCCTGGGGCGTTGCCATTTCCGGCGACTATGCCTACGTAGCAGACGATAGAAGCGGTTTGCAGATCATCGACATCAGTAACCCGCGAAATCCAAATTTGGTTGGTCAATACAATACACCGGGACATGCTATTGACATTGCCGTTTCCGGCGACTATGCCTATGTGGCAGACGAGGAATGCGGTCTGCAGATAATCGACATCAGCGTACCGGAGAATCCAGAACTAGTTGGATTCTACGATACTCCGGGAAATGCTAAAGGAATCACGATTGCAGAAGATGGCTTAATCTATGTTGCAGACTTTACAAACATGGGAATTTACCGCTTCACCGATCCTGCGGGTGTTGATGATAATGTTATCCCTCAACCTTCATCATTCACCCTTTTCTCCGCCTACCCCAATCCTTTCAACTCGCTGACAACATTGTTCTACAGTCTGCCTGTTCCGTCAGACGTTAAGATTGGCGTGTGCGATTTCAACGGGCGAATGATCTCCACACTGGTCAGCGAACATCAAACCGCCGGGCTATACACTGTCCAATGGGATGCATCACAGATGCCATCGGGCTTGTATCTGGCGAGGCTGGATAGTAAAGGACAGACCGCGATGCGGAAGTTAACGCTGATCAAGTAATCCCCATTCCTACTCCAACTGGCAGTATTTAATGTCTTAAATGCATGATTTCTTTAGAATAAACCCACCTGTCCCTCGTCAAATGTCCATCCAGCACGGAAAACCGTTGCGCTGTGAACACTATCCGAGGGCATTTTCAATTTTAGTGTTGCCGAATTGGAGTTGAATTAGTAAATTATAATTGTGATGTGAGCTGAAAGTTATATGTGACTGACTCGCCGGGTGACAAGGTATTTTAAAGGCTGGAGGGACTTTCGGCGAAAGACAGGGGTATTTTGTTAGGGCGGGAAACGCCTTAAATGATTTAAACTTAATCAATTAAAATGAGAGAACCATGATTAAAACGACAGGAATTGCAACCTTCAACAAGGTCATTGTATCCTTGATTCTTTTCGCATCGGCGCTCTGCGCTCAGGAAAGTTCAGGGGTGAGGCAACTAAGTTTGATAGACCATTATTGGGGAACAGCTTACCATGTCGCCTTAAATGGCGATTATGCCGACGTTACTTGCGGTAATTGGGGACTCAAGATATTGGACATCTCCGATCCGACTCAACCCGAAGAAATAGGACACTTCGGCAACCTGGGATATGCAGGTACTGTGATTATTGAGGGGGATTATGCGTATGTTGAAGACAATAATGGCGGTTTAAGGATTGTTGATATTTCTGATCCGACTCAGCCTTTTCTAACCGGGTTATATCTAACTAATGGCAGGTCGGATGGAATTGCCATTCAGGGCAATTATAGCATTTCCCAAAAGTAGTGCATTAAACGGCACAGATTGACTGAATTTCA
>CAZAGU010000065.1:0-16178 GCA_964484805.1 uncultured bacterium | reverse complement strand
ATAGCCGAGAGCATGGGCACAAAAATTATGTCGTCGTTTTGGATGTCAGGCATCTGGTAGTCTTCTCGATTCTCAAAGTAGCTGTACAAATCAATGTTTATCTCATCTTTGGATTCGATACCCTGACGGTAAATTTTTATATTTCGTAGGTCGGCGTTCTCAGTGAAACCGCCAGCGACAGAAATCACTCCCTGAAGGCTGATTGGTCCTTTGACAGTAAATGCGCCGGGAGTCTTTACCTGTCCCTCAATCGTGACATCAACTTGAAGGTATTCGGCGACTGAAATAAAAACCCGCGGGCGTTCAACAAAACGAGCAAGAATGGGTTGAAGCACGTCCTGTAATTGGCGCACGGTCATTCCGTCAATAGGCACACCTGACAGAAGTGGGTACTCAGTGCTTCCGTCACTTCGAACAACCACAGCTTTAGAAAGCTCAGGATAGCCTAGCACTGTAATATGTACAACATTTCCGGTTTTGATCGTGAGTTCCGCACCGTTTGCTGGTGAAAAAACGAATAAACCGAAAAACATTATGAGGATCAATGGTAGAAATTTCATCAAGGTCCTTTTCCTGTGAGTAATCAGAACACAGCTTAGTCTATAAATATCACTGTGATAAGTGATATATTAACAATGACATAAAAGCTGTGCAACTCAAATTGAACATTACTTTGTGAGAAAACTTAAAGTTATACCACACTTTCGCCGGAACGCAAGCTTAGGTTAATAAGAGCGTTGCCAAATACTAAATTCTGAGAACGGTTTGCAGACCAGAGTAACTGATGTTGTAAACACGGTTTCTAATCCAAACGGAAGTTAGTTTTACGGATTGCAATTCAAAATCCGATTCATTTGTAACTTCAAATCTACCCAAGTAAACAATACGAAAAAAAAACGGAAATTCCCAAAATACTTCAGCATCTATTGCGCCAAGTAAAAATATTAACAAATTTCCTAGAAAAAACTGCGAGATGTCGTATGCCAGATAAGTTTGGTCAAACCTTCCGGTGTGCCTACCCAAAGAGTATCTGCGTCCATCTCAACCGCCTGAATGTATTCAGAAGGCAAGCCGTGTCTTAATCCGAGTTTGTTCCATAAGTTTTTCCTCTGGAGCTTCACAAACAGCCCTTTCTCGGTGCCGACCCACAGTATGCTGTCGTTTGAGGAAAAACACAACGGACTTGCCCCTTGAAAAAAGACATCTGCTGGATACTGCAACCATTCACTTGTATGCCGATCCAGTTCGCCGATCCCATCCGAGGAGCCAACCCAAAGTTTATCTTTGTTCACTTCCAGGCAATTGATACGGTTGCTGAGAGCTGGCAGATCGCTCAGGCTTAATTTCTCCCAATTCTTGCCAGATATTTTGTATAATCCCGTCATAGTTACCGCCCAAACAGTGTCGCTCTCCGTTGCTAAGTCGAGAACGTAAAGTTTCCTTGTAAATTCATCATTAATTACAGACGGTTCTTTGCCTTGAAACTGAATTTGATCCATGCCATCGCGACCACCAGCATAAACATCAGCTCCAGAGGAGGAAACTGCGTTTAAAATAATTCCAGACATTCCTGAAAATCTGTCCAATGTCTGCCATTTCCTGCCGCGTTTTAACGTCAGGACAGTCAATCCTTCGTCCGTGGCAAGATAAACGTGTTGCCCCACTGCCAGGATATCTGTGATATTGTTGGATTCAAAGCCCCGGATCCAATCGGAATTAAAGAACTGCCATTGACCTGTCGTGCGATCAAATAGATTAAGCCCTGTTCTTTCAAAATTGTTTTCGCCGCCACACCAGATAAAACCGCCATCAACTATTTCAATCGCCCGGACATCCTTGCCCGCCAGGCCCGGTTGAACAATGTCCATTGACCACTGACGCTCGTCACCAATTCCAATGCCTAAACCAGGGTATGCGATGAAGCGTTTTTGGTTCCGACTGTCGTAAATATCAAATGTCGGCTCGTAGCTGTTAAATTCCCGATCACTCACTTCACCAGTAGTGGAGTTGAAGCGCAGTCCATGTTGGTTTATTGAATAATTGATAAACTCATTTGGTTTCTTGCCTCCGATCCAGCGAACATCCAGCGGTTCATCAACTGTCTGATCAATGATGTGGCGAGTATTAGGATTGATAAGCAGGAAAATGACTGGGGTGTCCTGTAAGGCTACCACCACATACTGAGGCGTTTCACCCAGCGCCAAGATATTGCCTTCCGTGGATAGTTTAACATTATACCACTGTTTTATGTCGGCAACATAGCTCTTCAAGCCGGATCGTGTCCAGTACCAAAGCGTTGATGTGTTGTTGTGCCAAAGAACGAGCCTGCCGCCTTCGAGGGGTATGGGATTATCCCAGCCAGCTCCGATATGCCATGGTGGTAGAGGAGTGTTATCCAGTCGGTCAAATCTCCAGATTCCGCCCTCAGTAGCGCAAAAGACTTCGTGGAAATTATAATCTATGGAGTAAACCTGTCGAAAATCTGTGAAGGTTGTCACATCGCCTTCAACAAACTCACATTGTCCATAGACAATGGCAGTAAATAGGATCACCAGTATTGCAGGGATCACTTGTAATATCTTTATTCTATTCAGCGTACACTCCTAATTCTTAGCTTCACCGCTTGTTATGAGAGCATATCTTAAGCCGGCTGGACCCAAGACCTGATTGATTGCAATAATTGCCAAAACTAAAGTATTGAATTCGGCTCCAAAATCAGGAAATTCAGTTGCAATCATTGCCGAAAGCCCCATTGCAACTCCAGCTTGGGGAAGATAGCCAAGCCAAGCGTTTCTTAATGCCGGGTTTGTGGATCGGGTCAAGATCAATCCTGCTTTTGTGCCAAGCCATAAGCTTCCGGTTCTGAGAAGGCACCAAAGTATTGCAACCGGTAAAATTGATTTCATCATCGGCAGATTGATTGAAGCCCCAGCCAATGCAAAAAATACGACGAAAATAGGGGCGGATATTTCTTCCAGCCCATCGAGGAATAGTTTGCCCTGCTGAGAAAAATTTTCCACTACAAAGCCCATTGTTACAGCGGTAAAAAGCAGTTCCAGCCCCGAAAGCCCGGCTACTTTCACCAATGCCACCGCCAGAAACAACACAGCTAGTTCAACCTGACGTCCAATGTATTTAAGATATAATATGAGGAAGATGCCAAACAAAGCACCAATCACCAGGGACATTAGCAGGATCAGCGCTAAAGATTCCGAGTGATCTGGTGCATCTGCACTGAACCGGTAGGCGAGCGACATGAATATGGAAAACAGAACGATGACCACCACATCTTTCGGAACAGTCACTGCCATAATGAGATTGGTCAGCGGCCCGCGCGCTTTCATCTCAGAAATAACGGCAATTGCAACTGAAGGTGAGTTGGCTGACATTACAACGCCAAAAATCAAACCAACGACCAATAATTTGTACAAAGCCATTCCACCAACAGGAAGGAAAAAATGCCCAGCCAGAATAATCACCAATGCTGAGAGGATTATCACGGTCGCTGTCTGCGTGATTAAAATACCAAGTATAGCCTTCCACTGCTTCTTCAGATCGGGTAATCTGAGTTCGCCACCGGCAGTCAAGGCTATAAGCACCAGTGCAATATTATTGATAAACGACAGCCGCTGGACGTTCTGAACACTGATAACACCGGCAATGTGCGGTCCCGCCAAAATGCCCACTAACATATAACCTGTAACCTGAGGTAGCCCGTAAAGTTTCAGCCAGCTTCCGACAAGGTGTCCTGCCAGCACGGTAAATCCAAGTGCAATCAGAGCGGTCGCGTTATCCATAGACACTGAAGTCAGTGGGCTTGATAATGGCAACTTGGATATTAACCAGATTCCCACGACTACGAGTATTGGTATTATGCGTTTCATCCGACTTGCCTCGCAACATGCAGGGCTTTTCTTGCCAGTAAAACGCCAATAGGATTCAAGATTACCAAAACCCAGACCAGAGTGTCAAGCGCCAGAGTGCAGAGCGTGTACTGATTGCAATACATTGCGGCGTTCATCACCATTGCAATGGAGATGCCACCCGGCACGATTAATGCCAGCGCCGTTTTGCCAGATAGTCCCTGAATATTGACACGCCTTGAAATGAAATGGAAAACAGAGCTCTTGGCAAAAAGCTTGATAAATATCAGAATAAGCGCCAAAATCAGAGCGGTCATGTCGGCTGGATTCCACATCAGCCCAGCAAACGCGAGGAACATCAGGTAGAGGGGATGTTCGATTTTAGCAACAATAGGGTAGAGGTCAACGTAACGAGGTCGCGAATTCGCGATGACTATTCCAGCCAGCAGAGTAATCCAGATAACCGACACGCCAAAACTGTAGGCTATGCCAGCCGCGATGAACGTTGAGCCAATTAAAACCATCATCGTGTCAAAACGCTCACCTTTACCACAGAGAAGCGAGAAGATGAATTTCCCAAGGATTATGCCAGCGAGAGTTGTTCCGGCAAAACGCAACAGTCCATCGGCGAGTCCGTTGCTGGCAGAGAAAAAAAAAGCGTGCAGAAAACCAAAAGACCGGGAATATCGTCCATGCTGGCAATGAACCGCAATCTACGGACAAGGTTGGTTCGGATTTTATAGACTTCGTGTAATACTCCCAAAGGCCAGGGTCCTGAGATCGACATGGCGGAGGCTAAAACCAATCCGATAGCGATAAGCTCAAGGCTCTGTACATCTACAAGCAATGGAACAAGCGCCAACGTGGCAATGAAAATCATGCCAAGTGTAATCCCGGATTCGCTCACCATAACGATCCACTCAACAGGGTGATGTCGTTTTAGCTGTGGAATCTCAAGCTGAATGCCGTAAAGCAGTCCAATCCATGCCAGCTCAATGTGTAGAAACGGGAAAAGGTTGCTGAGGATGTCCGGTGAAATCTGACTGCCTACAAGCGCGCCAAATAGGATGAATTCCACGCCACCGGTGCAAAACTTCAGCCTGCCGCCTCGTCCGAAAACATATAAGCCACCCAGATAGGATAGTGTAATCAGGATTGACAGGTAAAGGAGAATGTCCATTTTAGTTGTGCTGAAGATTACTAATTAGCATATAGGCAAGATAACATAAACTACCTTTTAAGTCAACATCTGAAATTGCTTTCTCAAGCAGTTGTACGATGAAGGTCACCCGCGTAGTCTGTCCGAAGAACAAAGCCCCATGCTAACTCGGGTTAGCATGGGACTGAAATTCATCTTTTCAGACTCGGTTAGGAATTGTCTAAAAATCTATGCCTGATAAATCAACGATTCGCCATTGCTGATTTACCTTAACAATTCCGGCGATTGGAATCTCAATGATCGCACCGTCAGCAGATAGCTCAAGAATGTTATCTTTAAATGCTTGTCGCCCTTTGTATTGAAACCAGGCATGCCCAAGAGTAAAACCCTTCATTTTCATATCTTTGCCTCTAAGATTTACTGCCAGATCCCGATAGTCATGAAACAGAGCGGCTATAACCGTTTCAATAAATGACTCCGGATCCATTCTTGCGCTTGCATCTGGATTTAGGATCTTAAAGCTGGAATCATCCATTAGGCAGGCTTTTGCCAAGTCTTCACTATCCTGATCTAACGCTGTTGTGAAGGTCAGGAGCATTTCGCTGACTGCCTTCTCATCTGGATCCATAAACTTACAAGACCCAAGTAGGAAAACAAGAGATAACAACAAAACCAGTTTAAATTTCACTTCCTACTCCAAGTTATAGTATGCGACAAGGAATAAGCGGTGATACCGCTTATTAAAAGTCGCGATAATACTTAAATCGATAATCCTTCATGTCGGCAGCGATGCGAAGTTCCCGCACCCAATTGCGCGCTATCGCATCACGCTTTCTACTCACAAGACCCTCATAGATTGATTCATGAAGAGCTGTGTATTCAGAGCTGACAAACCCATTTTTGTTTTCGAGGTAGGAGATGTAGTATCCCTTTTTCCCCTCGATAACCTGCGAAATATGCCCGGCTTGTATCTGGAAAGCCTCTTTTATGAAATTGCGATCAGCAGACAGACCATCAGGCAGGGTTCCATTGGGAGCCAGGCTGTCTGATGTAACGTGAAGAGTCATCTCGTTTTTTACAGCAACATTCTGAAGATCGTCAAGGGAGTTGATCTTTGAGCGAAGATTTGTGGCAAGATCCCAAGCCTTATTCTTCTTAATCACTTTCTCCAGTTGCTTACGAACGGTTTTCTCTACCTTTTCGAAAGGTTTGGTGCCTTCTTCAGTCTTGCTGGTGATCTTGAAAATCACATAGCCATCGGGAACGGGATAAACCGCGCTGACTGTGCCGACAGGATTGTTGAAACAGAATTGTGCCGCCATGCGCATTCTTCCCAAGCCAGCAATGTAACCTGCTTCGGAAAATTCTTTGGTTGTGTCGATGGCATAGCTCATTTCATTGGCAACCTCGCTGAAGTCCCGCTCGATGATTTCTTGCGAGAAATTGAAGGCTTCGTTGTAAGTGTCGTCTTTGGTGTCGCTGGAAGCTTCAATTTTTAGCAGTATCTGGCTGGCTTTGACCTCAGGTTCGCCTTCGTCATTCTTTCTCTGTCCATCAACTTTGACTACGTGGAGACCCTGTCTGGTTTGAATGGGCCCTACGATATCGCCAGTTTTAGCGGTAAAGACGGCTTCATCAAACTCGGACGGCATTCTTCCTTTGGTGATCCAGTCAAGATCGCCTCCATTGGTGGCAGTGTTGATGTCTTGCGAGTAATTCTTTGCCAGCTCAGAAAACGAAACGCCGTTTTTCAAGTCAGTTAAAATATCCTGAGCATCTTGCTGGATTTCAATAGTGTCCTGCAAGGTGGGTGCAAGTTTGAGTTTAACATAAGCAAATTGGCTCATTGGATTCTGCTTGAATTTACCGGGGAAAGATCGATAATACTTGCGCATCATTTCGTCGGTAATTTTAGATGAATCAATCGTCATGTCAGCCACCAAAATCGAAAGAAACTGAAGTTTGCCAGTGACATGATCCTGATAATACTGATCGAGGATTTCATCCTCAGCCACATCAGCAGTCTGAATTACCTGAAAGTAGAGGTTCGATTCCACAAGGTAGTTCTTAACCGATTGCTCCATACCGAGCAGATATTGCAAGGCATCAGGCGTTCTTAAGAAATTCTGATATGCGACAGGATCAAATTGCCCGTCTTTTTGGAACATTGGCGACTGTCTTACTTCAGCAGGTGGTTGGTTCTTAACAACATAGGCAATTTCCTGGTTGGTCGGTTTGATCTTCAAGCGTTTTGCATCTTCGGCTTTGAGATAGCTTTCAACATAGTTATCCCAAGCTTCTTCGCGTACACGCTTGATTTTTGTCTGGTCAAGTTCGGCTCCCGCATTACGCTGTTCAGATTCGATTTGACGCTGAACGACGTATTGAAAGTCCTCGAACAAGATTTCTTGATTATTGATTTCACCGATGATTCCAGCTTGTGTTTTGTCTTTAAACCCGCCCATACCCCAGCTGAAAACAATTGTGCCAAGAAATGCAACAACCAGAATCCACATAATGGTTTTCATCTGGCTTCGCAATTCGGTTAACATTACTCAGACTCCTTAAATCTGTGCTTCGATCAGTAAAAAATCTTTAGAATGACGGGTTTACAGCCTCGCTCTCCGGTTTGAAATACCGGCTATTTCGGCGAAACCGAAATGCAAGTCAGACCGTGCTTTTGATTACAACCTATAAATATAGGTGTTGACAAGCCCTAAATCAAGAATATTCTGCATTCATTGATTCAGTTTTGAGGGTTATTCTTACAAGTTTTACACCTCGAGGGTCTGCTTTGATCACACGAAGCTCCGCTTCGGGCAGATTAACGATGGTTCCAGCAAGGGGAATATTGCCCAAATGTTCGGAAATAAACCCGCCAATACTGGCGCAGGAGGTGTTCGGATTAAAGCCTGTCCGATGACCTATGTGGCTGATACGAGTTCGACCGTCCGTGAGCCAGGTGCGGTCATTTATCTGCCAGATGCCGGTATATTCTGAATCAAATTCGTCGTCAATAGGTCCAAACATTTCTTCGACGATGTCCTCAACCGTCACAACACCCGCAAATCCACCATATTCATCAATCACACCTGCAAAATCTGTTTTCTCTTTTTTGAACCATCTCAACAAATCTACAAGAGAAAGCGACTCGGGAACGGTTTTCAGAGTGGTAAGGATGCTTCTGATGTCTTTTTTTGCGATTAAGACATCACGGGCGATAATCATTCCAAAAACATCATCAAGGTGTCCACGGTACACGGGAAGATGAGAAAATCCGCTCTCTATCATCAATTGGCGCGCTTGGTCGAGCTGAGTATTTAGTTCCACAGCTATCACGGAAGTCCGAGGCGTGGTGATGTCTTTGGCGGTGCGTGTTTCAAATTCGAGCATACCGCGCAATAGTGGTTGAGAAGCTGACGGCAGATCGCCGGATTGCTGGGCTTCATCCAGGGCAGATTTGATTTCAGCACGACTGAGCATTCGTCCCATGTCATCTTCGGAAAGGTTCAACTGTTGTTGAATTTTCCGAACGATCATCTCAACGGGGTAGGCGATGGGAAACAAAAGCCAACGGCTGAGATAAAGAAACAAGCCTGTCTTCAGGATGAAATAATCCGCAAGTTGCCGGGCAAAAGATTTTGGCAATGTCTCACCGAATATCACCAGAATAAGAGGAGCCAAAATCAAGATTGTCTGTTCGGAAAAATTTCGTTGAGTCAGAAATATTGCCATGAGTGATGAATAGGCCACATTGACAACAGTGTTTCCAGTCAAAGTTGTCACCAGAAAACGCTCTGGCTTGTGAAGCAGAAACTCAACTCTACTAGCGCCCTTAACTTTGGCGTGCATCCAACCAGGCAACCTGACCTTGCTAAAACTGAGGAATACAGTCTCAGAGCCAGCGAAAAATGCCGAAAGGATTATCGCAATAATGATACCGATTTCAAGCATAACTATTGAGTAATCCTATTGAAAACGATCCTGCGTTCATGGTTGGGCATTTCTAAATGTGGGTCGTCCTCGTCTGTATCAGAACTCAACTCTCACCTCGTCGAATTATTTCTTGCCGTGCCCATTCAGCGCCTTGAACCATTTTGGTCAATTTGTTGAACGAGGCGGCTCGTGAAATGTCCTCTAATCCTTTGTTTGGCGCAACCCATATCTTTGAAGCAGGATGATGCTTTGCGCTGGCGATTAGCTTTACAGCAATGTCAATGGTGGCTTCGACATCTTCACAGGTTGAATCTATGACACCGAGCTGGAGAATTTTATCACCCCAGTCAAATTTATTATCAAAGAGAGCTTGATTGTTTTCGCCCTCTATCATATCAAGCGCTATGCCTGAGAATGGTAAATCTCTGAGCATGTCTTCCAGACCAAGGATGTCGCCACCGGACGTACCTAATATAATAGAAGACCTCACATTTTTACAGAGTCGCTCAGATATATTTTTAAACAAGTCAGCCTTATCTTTGTTTATTGTTAATTCAGGCTCTTCGACGAGAATATACATTGCGCCAGCATCCTGAAGTTCCTGAAGCTCATGGTTCAATGCTTCAGCAATATCAAGCGCAAGTTGATCGAAATCTTTGCCATAGCTACCCGTGTCACAACTCAAAGCCAAACTGAGTGGCCCTAACAGGGCAGGACGAATTTCAATGGGTGAAATATCCTTGATAAAAGTGAAGTCATCCAGCAGAATCGGATGGATCCACTTTACAGGCTTGACGGCTTGAAAATGAGGATCATACACATCCGGGCTGGTGTTTCTAAAGCCGTGAAGTTCTTCGAGGATTTGTGCGATGGCATTTGTAGGGCGGAGACGACCATCGCAAGCCACCATCACTCCGGTTGTGACAACTTCAGCGACAATGTCAACTGTAGCTCGTTCGAGGGCTTTGATGTAATCTTTTTGTGGAATCTCACCAAGCGCATATCCTTTTTCCGCTTCAGCCAGCAGTTGCGGGCGATTATTATCTGGGTAGCGTGAGTATGCGCCGTTTATTGCGGTAGTGAACAGTTTCGGTGTATTCAAGGCAAAAACTCCAGTGTTTACGCTTTTCAATAATTGTAAGATATGAATGTTTTATTCAAATTTCCAGCGTCTTTGGGTAAATCTAAAAATCGGATTACCTTGAAAACCTGTTTTAATACTCGTACATTATTATACAACTTGAGATTCATCTCATTTCAACCTCGCACGTAATCCTCCAAGAAGGATCATTGGCTTTATGCCCATAGAAAATTTGTCTGAAAATAGCTCCAAAAGGGACGGAGAATGGATTCACATCCGTGGAGCACGAGAACACAACTTAAAGAACATTAATGTCGATATTCCCAGAAACAAACTGGTGGTCATCACTGGCTTGTCTGGGTCTGGAAAGTCTTCGCTGGCGTTCGATACCTTGTATGCCGAGGGTCAACGGCGTTACGTTGAGTCATTGTCATCCTACGCCCGGCAGTTTTTAGGCTTAATGGAGAAGCCTGACGTTGACCAGATTGACGGTCTTTCGCCAGCGATTGCCATTGAGCAAAAGTCTGGCGTCAGAAATCCTCGTTCCACCGTAGGCACTGTTACAGAGATTTATGACTATCTAAGATTACTCTATGCCAGAGTTGGACAGCCTCATTGTCCATCCTGTGGCAAGCCCATTCACAAGCAGTCCTCTCAGGAAATTATTGACAAGTTGATGAGACATGCCAAGAATCAACGTCTGCAGATATTAGCGCCGGTGGTTCGCGGAAGGAAAGGGCATTACCGTGAGTTGTTCCGGTCGCTGGCGCAGGATGGCTTTCTAAGAATTCGCATTGACGGCGAAATTATGTCGCTTGAAGATGAGATAAAGCTAGATCGAAAGAAAAAACATACGATTGAGGTTGTGGTAGATCGGCTTAACCTTAAGCCGGAATCCCGCGACAGATTGGCTGATTCTGTCGAGCTTTCATTACAGCAAGCCGCAGGATTAGTAATTGCAGTTTACGAAAATGGCGAGGAGGAGCTGTTCAGCGAGCATTTTGCCTGCGCTGAGTGTGGAATCAGTTTAGAAGAGCTAACGCCGAGACTGTTTTCATTTAATTCCCCATTTGGAGCCTGCCCAACTTGCACTGGCTTGGGGTATAAGTTGCAACTGTCGGCGAGATTGATAATACCCGATGATTCGCTAAACATTTCTGAGGGAGCTATTCAGGTTTATAAGGGAGCGGCGGCGAATAACAATAGCTGGTATCTTCGACAGATCAGGCAATTGGGAAAGAAGTATAAGTTCAGCATTGACAAACCATTCGGAAAGTTGAAGCCAGAGCACCAGGAAATAATTCTGAATGGAACAAATGGCGAGAAGATTCACTGGAAGTATGTCAGCGAGGATGGCAAGGCTACCTATGAACACGAGAGCGAATGGGAAGGTGTAATCCCCAATCTGCGCCGACGCTACAAACTGACGCAATCTGCCGGGATCCGCGAGTGGATTGAGGGCTTCATGGAGAGTATTCCCTGCCCGGATTGCCAGGGACACAGGTTGAAACCAGAGGCGCGGGCGGTGACGGTGAACGATGTTAGCATCACTCCTTTGACAAATTTCTCTATCCGTGAAGCAAGACAATTTTTTCTTGACTGGAAACCAGACGAACGGCAGACAATCATTGCCAGTCAAATCATCAAGGAAGTTTGTGCTCGGCTTGAATTTCTGGATAACGTGGGATTAAGCTATCTCACATTATCTCGCGCCGCGGGATCGCTTTCGGGTGGTGAAGCCCAGCGCATCAGGCTAGCGACTCAGATCGGCAGTGGGCTGGTCGGCGTGATGTATATCCTGGATGAGCCTTCCATAGGATTGCATCAACGCGACAACCTGCGTTTAATTGACACGCTAAACCATCTACGAGATTTGGGAAACACGGTCATTGTTGTTGAGCATGATCGAGAGACGATGGAGAAAGCCGACTGGATTGTGGATATGGGTCCCGAAGCTGGTCTCAAGGGTGGTGAGATTGTCGCAGAAGGGGATATACAAGCGATTAAAGACTGTGAAAAGTCTTTAACTGGAATGTACCTTAAGGGTACGGCTCAGATTGCCATGCCGTTGAAACGCCGGAAGCCCAAGCGTGGAAAATGGTTGAAAATTATTGGCGCTCAAGGTAATAATCTCAAGAATATTTCGGCTGAAATTCCGCTGGGAACCTTTTCCGTAGTTACAGGCGTTTCAGGATCCGGGAAATCTTCTTTAGTGATTGGGACGCTTTATCCGGCACTTGCTGAGAAGATCAATCGAAGTCGCAAAAGCTGTCTTTTCCACAAGGAAATCAAGGGTGTGGAGAATTTGGATAAAGTAATTCAGATTGACCAGTCTCCAATCGGGCGCACACCAAGGTCGAATCCTGCCACTTATACTGGGTTGTTCTCACCGATTAGAGAATTATTTGCTTCCATGCCTGAGGCGAAGGTTCGAGGATACAAGCCGGGGCGATTTTCTTTTAATGTAAAGGGTGGGCGTTGCGAAGCATGTCAGGGCGGTGGAATTATAAAAATCGAGATGCACTTTCTCCCTGATGTGTATGTCAAATGTGAAGTTTGCAAGGGCAGACGCTACAACAGTGAGACCCTTGAGGTCAAATATAAAGGCAGAAGCATTTCAGAAGTGTTGGATATGTCCGTTAATCAGGCAGTGGATTATTTCCGTGATGTGCCGACGATCAATCGGAAGCTCGAAACTCTTCAGGGAGTAGGTCTGGGCTATATTAAACTCGGACAGTCCGCAACGACTCTTTCGGGTGGTGAAGCTCAGCGAATAAAACTGTCGGGTGAATTATCCAAAGTCAGCACAGGTAAAACGCTGTACATCCTAGATGAACCGACCACGGGGCTTCATTTTGCCGATATTAATAAACTTCTGGAAGTTTTGCAGCAATTAGTTGATAAAGGGAATACTGTGTTGGTAATCGAGCACAATCTGGATGTTGTGAAATGTGCCGATTGGATTATTGATCTTGGGCCTGAAGGAGGCAATGAAGGCGGGACAATCGTAGCAAGTGGTACGCCGGAGTCTGTTGCGGAAGTGGAGAATTCCTATACAGGGCAATTTCTGCAGAGAGATTTTAATGCAGAACGCTCCTTCTAAGAGCTTATCCGTAAATTAAGAAACTACCGCATCGAGAGTCACCTCTCACGAAGCTACCTGCCTAAGAAGTGGAAAGGTGCTCTGTTTCACGTCGCTCGAGCCCATCGCATTCATCCCACGCTGTCATACCTGCGAAGGCAGGTATCCATCGCTTTGATTCCCTTGGTGCTCTTTGTGTGCTTGGTGGTTCAAGATGCAAAACTCTCAATCTGGATTCCCGCCTTCGCGGGAATGACAGCGCCGGGGTGTTCTGGATACCGGCTTTCGCCGATATGACGTGACGGAGTTACAAACGATATTCTTGGACCGACGGCACGGCGGAAATTAGGTTTGGCGACGGGGAATTTAATTACGGACAAGCCCTAAGTACATGCGCTTAATCATCGGTTACTCGGTGATTTAAATCACTAATGCTTGTGACCTTCATCACATTTTATCACTTTAAACTGGAGTATTTAGTACTTGGAGTTGCCCCAGTAAACCAAAATGGAGAATTGTATATTGATGGATAATCAAGACATCGTAAGAACTTACATTGAAGCAATCAACGAGAAGAATCTTTTGCAGATGGCTTCATTGACACATGAGGATATCAAATTTACTGACCCGAGTGGTTGGGAGGCTGAAGGGCGTCTCGTGTTGAGCGAATCTATGGCTGGATACTATGCCATGTTTCCTGACTATAAGGTCTCGGTGCAAGCTTCACACCTTCGCGACGATGTTATCCTTGTCGAATGTGTAACTACCGGATCGCTTTCCGACATAGGCAGGCAGGAGATTGAAGCTCAAGGGGGCGAGGTTCCTCCAGATGATCAAATGCAGGGACCTGCGATCTGGGAATTCACCATAAAAGATGAAATCATTATGAATTGGCGGATGTTCCTGGATACTCCGGAAGTCAGGAAAGAATTTAAGTTATAGTCTCATTGATCCGACAGTTCAACACAATTTGGAGAGAATATGAGTCTTGATCCTTCGTTTTCAGTTAAAAAAATTGAGAATCAACTCATTGCCGGCATCAGATTTCGTGGAACATATCGAGACATACCTCGACATATAGAGGCGCTGCAGCTCTTACTCAATCGTCACACTTGTGGTTCGCCGATGTGCCTGTATTTTAATGGCAGAAGTGGTGAGGCTGACATGGAGGTCGCCTTTCCGATCACGCGAGCGATTAATAATCCTAATGTAAAATGTCATGTGCTTGAAGGGCGACATTACATTTCTCTGATTCATGAAGGGCCATACGGACCACCTGATGACACCGGTAGTGTGAACAAGTCCTGGAGTAACTTGGGAATATACCTTCGTGATCATGATATTAATTGGGAGACTGGCCCAATCCGGGAAGTTTTCCTTGAGGGGTATAAGTTGCATAGGCACAACACTTCCGACTACATCACAGAACTTCAAGTACCGGTGTTGCTCCCGGCTTGGCTTGAGCGCTTTTCAACGGGCGTTCACCAACATATTAACCAAGAAGAAGCCAGTGAAGTCCTTGCAGACATTAATTCGCTTGACATTGAGACCAACCCGCTTCAACAGAGTCAATGGGTTAAATCTGCCTTGGGTAAACTTACGGAAGCTCTGCCAAATGCCTCAACGCGCAAGGAGATTCTGTTAGGATGCGCTCACAGATACCCTAAAGACGAGATAATTCATCTTAGTCAGACCTACCAACGACTTGGCAGTGTAGAAAAGCTTTTAGAATTCATGAGATCCGAGGTTGCAGAAGGCAGGGCGCGTTATGCGGTTCCCGTGAAACATGGGCATTTTTTATCTATGGAGAAGGTTCCGTGGGATCCTGAGCGTAAGAAAAATGCGACCAGCGATTCAGAGCGGCGAGCATATCATTGCCATTGTGGTTTAGTTCGCGCGTCAATCCTCGCTGATTTGACGATAGATCCGACATTTTGCAATTGTGGTGCTGGCTGGATCAAACAGCTTTGGGATGGAATTTTAAATAGATCAGTCGAAGTTTCGATGATGGAGTCTGTGCTGAATGGCTCAGATCGCTGTTATTTTACAGTAGATGTTGGCGGAGCGTAAAGGAAGTCGAGTAGGGAGGAGGACAGATTTCTTAATGGCATATTGAACTGCTCCGCCATTAGCATACGAAATTGAATATTCCCACCGTTGTCATTTATATTTGGGCTTGTTTAGGTCGTCTGACTCTTTAAAACTCACCATTTCCTGCCTAACTTGAGTAGGTTTGTTCAAGTAACTTTTTCCAATTTTGATAAATACTCCACGCGATAAAATAAAACTGATGCGCCAGCGGTTGGACGCTGTCTGCGAGCTGATGTCCGATTGTCGATTGTGCCCGCGCGAGTGTCGCGTTAACCGCACCAAAGGTGAGCTCGGCACATGCAAGATCGGCGCAGAACCGATGATATCCAGTACGGCTCTTCACCATGGCGAAGAGCCGCCAATTTCTGGCACACGCGGATCGGGGACGATCTTTCTGACCGGATGCAATCTCCGTTGTCGGATCTGCCAGAATTTCCCCATCAGCCAACTTCGCAATGGGAATAAGTTGACCCATGCGGATCTTGCCAGTAAAATGCTGAATCTACAGAGCCGAGGCGCTCATAACATCAATCTGGTTACACCGACCCATCAGGCATCTGCCATTTTCGAGAGCCTGCTGATTGCCTATCAGCAGGGTTTGAACATTCCTGTAGCTTACAACTGCGGCGGTTACGAATCGCTGGAGATGCTCCGCTTGTGGGATGGGATCATCGACATATACATGGCTGATGCCAAGTACTCAGACGACGAGGCAGCGAACGAAGTATCGAGAGCTCCGGAATATGTTCGGCATAACCGCGCCGCGTTGCTGGAGATGCAGCGGCAGGTGGGCATATTAACAATGGATCCTGATGGCATTGCCGAGCAGGGTTTGCTGGTGCGGCATCTGGTTCTGCCGCATGACCTGTCAGGCACGCGGGATGCCATGCGTTTTGTCGCTGAGGAGATAGGCAGAGACACGTACATCGCTCTGATGAGCCAATACTTCCCGGCTTGGAAGGCTGT
>CAZAGU010000064.1:0-16335 GCA_964484805.1 uncultured bacterium | reverse complement strand
ATTGCGTGAGGTTCATTTTGTTCCAGAAGAAAAGAAGATTGATGAACTGCTGAAAGATTTTCAGGGTCGTCGAGTTCACATGGCATTGATTGTTGATGAATATGGTGGTATAGCCGGATTAGTAACCTTGGAAGACATCATCGAAGAAATCGTTGGTGAAATCCAAGATGAGTATGATAAGGAACAACCACTGACCAAGAAAGTTGACGATAAAACTTTAATCATTGATGGCCGCTTGGGTATTGACGAGTTCAATCGCTCACGAGGTGAGGAAGTCTTGCCAGAGAGCGAGGCTTACGATACTTTGGCAGGATTTGTGTACAGCCAACTTGGGATAGTGCCTAAAAAAGGCAGGTCATTTGAGTACGGCAATTACAAATTCATCGTTGAAGAAGTGCGAGGCAAGAGGATCGTACGGATCAAGGTAATCAGGGATAATGGAGTGTTTGAGGATGCTTGAGCATTTTCTTCATTCAATCAGGTTGAAGGTTCTGCACCTTTCCCTTAAAATGACCGCCAAGAAGAGATTGGAGAAGGATCTTCAATTGAGCGATTGCTGGCAGGGGATTTATCAGTGTGTAGTTTGCTGGCCTGAGGAAGGTGTCGATACAGCAGCGGCAGATATCATCTTCCGTCACCTGCGGAAGAAATTTCCCGGTGCTGGAATCACAGTTATTGAGTCGTTGACACAAAAAGCCTATCCACCAGAAGAGTCAGTCAGGGTTGTCTCACTGAGCAAAACAGATTTCAACTTCATGGGTTTTCCCAAGAGCTCTCTGAAGATGAAGTTGCAAAGTATCAACGCAGATATTGCCATTGATCTCTCAGCAAAATTTAATCCTTTGACGGCATATTGTTGCGAGATGTGTGGAGCTAAAGTTAAAGTCGGCTTTGCCTTGCCGGATTCTGAATTAGTTTTCAACTTCCAAGTTTTGCCTAATTCCGAAAGAAAAGGAGCGGACAGGTATAAAGTGCTTGCGAGTTACATTGGATAAATTTTACTTGTTGATGTCGCGGGAAAAGGAAATTTTGATTTGAATCTGAAGCGTGTTACATGGAAGCATCTTTCCGAAATTTCCTGCGAACGACCGGGGAGATATACAGGAGGAGAAGTAAATTCTATTTCGCCTGACGCAGATGCTGAATTCAGGATTTGTCTGGTTTTTCCAGATTTATACGATTTGGGAATATCTTACTATGGTTTTCAAATCCTCTATCATCTGTTCAACCAGATTCCAGGGGTGAGTTGCGAACGGGCTTACCTTCCGTGGAGAGATATGCAAGAGGGAATGGCTAAATCAGGCATTCCTTTATATTCTCTTGAAGGCGGGAGGTTGCTGAAGGATTTTGATGCCATTGGCAT
Source organism: uncultured bacterium (assembly GCA_964484805.1). Lineage (GTDB taxonomy): Bacteria > Electryoneota > AABM5-125-24 > Hatepunaeales > Hatepunaeaceae > CAZAGU01. The sequence continues at coordinate 14,972 of CAZAGU010000064.1, read as the reverse complement.
TACATTGCAAACGGAGTTGCATTATCCCGGTGTGGTGAAAGTTCTCGATCTTGCGGGTATTCCGCGTCAATCTAAAAACAGGAAGCCAAATGATCCAATAATATTGGGTGGCGGTCCTTGTGCTTTTCATCCTGAGCCAATCGCGCCGTTTTTTGATGCCTTGCTGGTTGGTGATGGAGAGGAAGCGGTCTTTGACATTTCGAAAGTCTGTGCCGATCGCGATTTCAAGCGTGCTCCACGTCAGGAAAAATGGCAGGCATTATCTCAAATTCGCGGCATGTACGTGCCCGAATTGTATAGACCCGACAGAGATGATGCTCAAAAGATAGTCCCGATTGCCGATGCGCCAGCGAAAATACACGCTCGTATAACTGAGAAACTTGACCGCAGCATCTATCCTGACAAGCCACTGGTGCCAATAGTGCCGGCGACTCATGATAGATTGACCATTGAGGTCATGCGAGGATGTTCGCAAGGGTGCAGGTTTTGTCAGGCTGGAATGATTCATCGTCCTGTTCGCGAACGGGATCCGAATGAGATCGTCGAGCAGGTCATGTCGGGATTAAATGCTACAGGCTGGAACGAAGTGGGGCTGTTATCCCTGTCCACCTCAGATTACTCTCACCTGAAAGAATTGCTGGAAAGGCTTAATGAACGGTTGCCTGAAAGAAGAGCTTCCGTTTCATTCCCGTCTTTGCGACCGGGTTCTTTCACCGAAGAGATGGCAGCGCTGAACACTGGTGGGCGCAAGCATTCGCTGACCTTTGCTATTGAAGCCGGAAGCGAGCGGCTGAGAAGCTCCATAAATAAGTCGCTTCGCTCAGAGGAGCTTTATGAGGCAATTGAGCGTTCATTGAAACATGGGTGGAAGGGGCTGAAGCTGTACTTTATGGTTGGATTGCCGACAGAAACCTATGCCGATCTTGACGAAGGCGCTGAAATGCTACGGAAGATTCAAGGTATGTTGCGCAGAAACAACTCTTTGAATATTTCGGTTTCGCCATTTATTCCCAAACCTTTCAGTGTTTTTGAAGGCGAGGCATTTGGCGATACAAAGGATCTTCTCAAACGGCAATACTGTCTGATAAAGAATTTGCGTGGCAAAGGAATTAAAACATCTTACCGCGATCCTGACGAGAGCATGATTGAAGCCGTGCTTTCTCGTGGTGATCGCAATCTGGCATCTGTGATTGAAATTATTGCTTCTGAAGGCTCTGGCTTTGAAGCATGGGGTGGGGAATTCTCTTTTCACAGATGGACTGAAGCTCTAAACAAGCTAATACCAGATTGGACTGTTTCGCTTGAGCGCAAAGGTCTTGGAGATTCGACTTCATGGGGGCATATTTCAAAGGGAATCTCGCGTAAGTTCATCCGCACGGAACTTGAGCGTTCACAAAATAATCTGCGAACCGCGGATTGCAGACTTGATGAATGTACAAATTGTGGCTTGATGACCTATTGTGAGAAAATTACTGCGGATTCTGTGCCACAAATAGAAAAAAATCGGAACGAAGAACCCGCGCAAACGGAAAGTTCGGTTACGGTAGTGCCTCAAACCGAGAAATTCCGCTATCGCCTGGAGTTTGCGAAACTTCGGCGAGCCAGGTATCTTGGGCATCATGACCTGATGCGTACTGTCAACAGGATGCTGATTCGAGCTGGAGTTCCGCTCGCGTTTACGCAAGGGTTTAATCCGAGACCAGTTTATTCTTATGCGCCAGCGCTATCACTTGGAGTGGGCGCTACAAAAACATGGATTGACATGCAGGTAACAACTGAATTAGACCAGACCCAATGGTTAGATTTGATTCACCTGCAAGCACCAATGGGTATTAGACCACTTAGGTTGTATCCAATCGAAAAAGGCAGTAGTGCGGATAAATCTGCCGAGGAAGTGGTTCGCAATTACCGGGTGAAGGTCAAAACAGCTCAGCGTTTGACCTCACTAGATGATACAGCAGAGCAACCAATGTGGCTTGATTCATTTTTTATTTCTGAATCAAAGCGGCATATTTACATAAGAGTTATCCGGGATGGAGGTCGTTTCCCAAAAATGACGGAACTTGTCAGTTGGGTATCTGGCAAGCTGAACTCTGATCTGGACTGGGGGGACGCTCATGGGGTGGAGAGCGTAACATTAATTGATTAAGTTTTTAATAGCAGAACGCTACAAATTAGCGCTCTGGAACAGGTTTTTTGGATGAAACAGGACATTGTAATAAATACCACCACCAGTGAGACAAGAATCGCTATTTTAGAAGACGATCAACTTGTCGAGCTGTATGTCGAACGTCCGGATAATGAACGAATGGTTGGAAATATTTATCTGGGTGTGGTTCGGCGAGTTATGGTTGGTATGTCTGCCGCATTTGTTGATATTGGTTGGTCACAGGACGCATTTCTCCATTTTTCTGATCTTGGTGTTGGCAATGATTTAGTTCAAATGGTGAAAAAAAACGACGAAGATTTAGGCCTCGAAAGAAAGAAAAGGTGGGAGGGATACGACTTAAAGGTTGGGCAAGAGATTCTTGTTCAGGTTATTAAGGAACAAATTGGCAAAAAAGGCCCCCGGATCAGCTCACAGATTTCACTTCCTGGAAGATTTTTAGTTCTTGTGCCCAACGAAGGCTACATTGGTGTGTCGCGGAAAATCCGTAGCACAAATGAGAAAAGACGACTTAGGCAAGTTGCGGGACGGATTTGTCCCAAAGGCTTTGGGGTTATCATTCGGACACTATCCGAGACAAAATCTGAAGAGACTTTAAAAGCAGATTTAGATCGTTGTCATCGAGCATGGAAGAGGATTCTAACAACACTTAAGAGTCAGGAAGGCCCGGGCGTGGTTTATCACGATATGTCAATGGCATCAACGATCATCCGTGACATATTTTCGCCAGAGGTGAACAGCTTAGTTGTTGACAGTCGGAAGCAATTCCGCGAAATCATTGCCTACATTCGAGACGTGGCTCCGAACCTGGTGGAAAAAATTCAATTATTCACCAATAAGCAGCCGATTTTTGACGCATACAATATCGAGACGGACATTGAGAAAAGTCTGACTCGGAAGGTATGGATTAACGGCGGTGGGTACCTATTCTTCGATCCAACCGAGGCGCTGATCGCTATTGACGTGAACAGCGGCAGATTTGTCGGCAAGAAAGACCACGAAGAGAACTCTCTGAAAGTTAATTTAAGAGCAGTCAAGGAGATATGCCGGCAGTTGCGCTTGCGCGACATGGGCGGCATTGTCATTATTGACTTTATTGATCAGAATGAAGAGAGAAACCGCCAGCGTGTTTTCGATGAAATGCGAAAAGAGCTTCGCATGGATAGAGCAAAGTGGGACATTGCGCCGCTTAGTCCGTTTGGTTTGATGGAAATGACCAGACAGCGGATCCGACCTTCGCTTCTTTACACGTTCCGCGAACCATGCCCACAATGCGATGGCACTGGCATGGTGTCATCAATGGAAACGGCGGTAACATCGCTGGAACGCTGGATAAAACGCTTCGCTTCAAATACTCACGAGCGCCGCTTAGGGCTTGTTGTAAATCCCGCCGTAAAAGAGTACCTTTCCGGTGGTTTAAAGAGCAGGATTGCACGGATCATGTGGAATAATCGGGTTTTTATTACTCTTGAGGTTGATGAGTCAATTAAAATTGATGAATTCCGGGGCTACTCATACAAGCAACGGCGAGATGTTACCGATGATTTCCTCGCAAATAATTTCCAAAAACACAAAGAAACGAAAATTGCTTAGTGAAAATACGGTTTTTGTTAAACTTGGTGATTGGATTTAATCTCTGTGTGAAAAAGTCTTGACTGACAGAGATAAAAAAGTTATATTGCATGATTCACAGTTTTTAGCAAGGAAGACAATTAATGTACGCTATCGTAAAAATCTGCGGGCGACAGTACCAAGTGACGCCCAATGAACTGGTCAAAGTTGACCATATAGATTTGGAACCTGGCGATAATGTGACGATCAAGGATGTTATGCTTATTGCTGACAAGGATGACGTAACTATCGGCACACCCTATCTACCATTTAATGTGAATCTCGAAATTGTCGAGCATGGTCGCTATCCTAAAGTCACATCCGGGATTTTCAAGCGTCGCGGCGGCATGAGAAGAAAAATTGGACACAAACGTAAGTTTTCCGTCCTTCGGGTCAAATCCATCGAAAAGGGAGCATAATAATGGCACACAAGAAGGGTGGCGGTAGTTCACGGAACGGACGTGACTCCCATGCACAGAGATTAGGTGTCAAGAGATTTGGTGGTCAGTATGTAACCACAGGCACCATTATTATTCGCCAGCGTGGCACGAAACATCACCCAGGGTTCAATGTCGGTCGCGGGAATGACGATACGTTGTTTGCTCTGCATAACGGCTATATCGTTTTCGAGACCTTCCACGGACGGAAAGCAGTCAGCGTTTACGAAACAAGACCGGTACCTACCACAGTATAGATTTTGAGTGGCTGGAATACGGTTGAAATATAAACCAGACGCATGTTAGTTGCGAGTTTTCCATTCAAAAAGGAGAGTTGGAAATGGCACGTAAAAAGATAGCGCTCATAGGCGGCGGTCAAATCGGTGGGATTATGGCTTTGCTTACCGCCCAGAAGCAACTCGGTGATGTTATCATGCTCGACATTCCAGACAAAGAGGGATATGTCAAGGGCAAAATGCTCGATATCGCCGAATCACAATCCGCTGGCGGATATGATGCCAAAATCGAAGGCACATCGAACTACGCAGATATTGCTGGCGCGGATGTAGTGATTGTAACGGCAGGTCTTCCTCGAAAACCTGGCATGTCAAGAGATGACTTACTCGACATTAACGTCAAGATTATCTCTGAAGTTGCCAGGAATGTTAAAAAATACTGCCCGGGTGCATTTTGCATCATCGTAACGAATCCTCTCGATTCAATGGTTCATGCTTTCCGCAAGGTTACAGGATTCTCAAAGAACATGGTTTGCGGTATGGCTGGTGTCCTTGACACATCACGCTTCTGTTCATTTGTCGCAATGGAACTGAACGTATCAGTTAATGATGTCAGCGCTTTAGTGCTTGGCGGTCATGGACCCACAATGGTTCCACTGCCCCGCTTGGCTTCAGTTAGTGGCATTCCAATCAGCGAACTCCTTTCGGCAGAGAAGATTGACGCTATTGTCAAGCGCACCGCTGAAGCTGGCACCGAAATTGTCAAATTGCTCGGCAATGGCTCTGCATTCTTCGCACCAGCAACATCTGCCATCTACATGGCTGAATCCTATTTGCTGAACAAAAAGCGCGTTTTAACCGCCGCTGCCTACCTTGAAGGCGAATACGACATCAATGGATACTACCTTGGCGTTCCGGTTGTTATCGGCGCTGACGGTGTTGAGAAGATCATTGAGGTTAAACTTACCGCAGATGAGACTGACAAGCTGAACAATTCTCTTAATGCTGTGAAAAAAGCAGTTGCAGAGGTTGACGGGCTCATATAGTTCGCTCGTGATTGAGATAAAGCGGTTTATGTTTCACATAAACCGCTTTCTTTTTTTTAAATCCTTATTAATTTGATGGGCAGACGAGGCTAAACCTCAATATTGTAAGAAAGTGCCAAAGTTGGTAAGATTCAGGCTGAAAATTTTGAAATGATTCATCTGCCATTGACACCCAAAAATCTTTTGGAATTTGTTGAATCAGTATTATATTCTGGCAAGCGAAAGCTATTCTGGTTATCTTAGTTATCGTTGCATGTGATGCGAACCTAGTGAACTAACGGATTCACTCGTTCTGTTAGTTGATGACGATCCTAAGAATCTGCAAATTCTTGGGAATCTCTTACTCAACGAGCATTGCCGAATCTGTATAGCAATGAATGGCAATGAAGGTCTATCGCGCGCGAAATAATTTCGTCCCGATCTGACTCTTCTGGATTTCATGAAGCCAGATATTGATGGATATGAGGTGTGTCGAAGACTTAAGCAAGACCCATATCTATCTGGAATTCCGATTATTTTCATTACTGTCAATCAGATTCAAATTCCTTTTCTGAGATCAATTAGTCTGCCTTGGCTATCAAATTGTCTTGGCATTATACACCGTCTTCTCAACTTTTTCCTGCCGTGAATTTCTTCACTTGAAATTAGGGAACTGAAATGTTGTTTGTGAGTTTAATTTTAAAAGACTATAAATAATCGTCATCTTGACGATACAGTTTTCAGGAGTTTACTATGCGAAAATTGATTTTGTTTGTGCTCATATTTGCCCTTGTTATTGGGCTGACATCCTTTTCCTATGCTGGCAATGAACCAAATTCGAAAGCTGCCAGCTTGATTGAAGCCGTATCTCCAACTGAAGTCCTTATTCGAGCTACAGGAATCAGCAACTGGCAAAAGGGAGATAGCAAGTACAAGAATTATGAGAATTACCTTCTTAACGCAGCAGAAAACGATGCCAGAAAGTCTGCCGTTTACTTCGTTCTCTTTGGTGGCTCGAATCCCATGCTGACACAGGATTCTGAAAAACTGGCATTCTCGTACATCTCGGAAGAATTCTTTGACATTAAGACGATTAAGCCTTTCATAGCTTGGGAAAGTCCTGAGTTGGCATCACGAACAAAAAGGACAATCAAGAAGAAAAAGAAATACGAATTGACCATTGAGAAGGATTTCAAGATCAACAAAGAGGCGGTCAGTCAGTATTTAATCGCTAAAAAGGTCATAGTTTCGCGCAAGGATTTGGCTTCTGAAGTGGGCAATCCCTTCATCATAGTTCTTCCCGCGACCGAGAAGGGTCAGAACCCGATTGATCTCATGCGCTCAAACACGAACCTTGAACATGCGGCGCGTGTGATAGAGAGTCATCTCACAGCCAAACAATATGACGTGATTGTGCCTGAGCAAATGGTTGACCTGAAAGAGCTTGCTTCAGCACAACAATCGCTGAAGGACGTGGAACAGGATTACTCATACATGCTCGCATTGTCGATTGGTAGCGATGTGTACATCACCTATGATGTTTCAATCGCGAATGACAAATTTGGCACACAAAAAGCCACAGCAAACGTCCGTGCCTACGAGACAACAACCGCCAGACTGCTTGGCACTGAGACTGGATACAGCCCGTCTGCCAAGACCACTGCCACCGTCCTGATCGAAAATGCGGTGAACGATGCCATCGACAAAGTCTTGACACGGGTGCAGAACTATTGGAAATCTGATGTTGAGCAAGGCTTGCAGTATAAACTTATTATCAGCCTTTCCACAGATTTCGATGAAGATCAGGCTGAAGAATGCTCTTTTGCCGTTGGAGATGCACTTTCCGGGATCACCAAACGAGGCAAATACAAAGAAAACATCGTCACCAAACAAACGTTAGACTATCTGATCTGGTGTGATCCAAATAAATACGGTCAATCCTCAAAGGTCTATCGTGAGCTGAAAAAAGTGCTTCGGAATGAATTTTCTGACGGAGACTTGAAGCAGGTGAACATTAACCGGAAGATGATTCTACTGCGAATAGAGGCAAATTAGCCGTTTGCTGGTCTTGTAGGATAAATCGACTGTTTGACAGCCTCGATTGGAGTCTGCCGTAATTGGCGACTCTGGAACATCATCAAATAGAACGGCGGTGGAAAATTAAAGCGGATTTTCCGCCGCTGTTCTTATTATAGTGGATATTTCTGTCGTGTCAGCAAGAATTTTAAAAATACTTGGTACATCGAGTCAAACACCGACTCGTGATCGGAATCACAGCGGTTATTACCTCAGGTGGGATAACATCGGTTTGTTGATAGATCCTGGTGAAGGCACGCAACGACAGATGATTTTCTTTAATGTCTCACCTTCGTCGATAACCCATATCTTCATCTCGCATTTTCACGGCGATCATTGCCTTGGCTTGCCGGGCGTTCTGCAACGGCTTTCGCTGGCGAAGGTTGGTCATCCTATCCATTTGATCTACCCAGAGTCCGGCGCTGAATTTCTGGAAAAGCTCTGCACCTGTTCATCATATTATGATAACAACGAGCTCGTCCTCCATCCGATTACGGACGAAAAAGAGCTGAAAGTCAGTGATATTGCGGCGTTAAAATTCATTGCCCTTGACCATGTGATTGATTGTATCGGCTTCAGACTTCAAGAAAGCGATGGCGTTACCTTGATCCCGGAATTGCTGGATAAATATAAGGTCAGTCCATATCAAAGAGGGGAGCTTTGTCAAAGGGGTGTCGTGCAGACAAAAATCGGAACTGTCAAACTAACGGATGTTTCCGTGATGAAGCGAGGACAATCCTTTGCTTATGTATCCGACACTCGGTATTTTGAACAACTTATGGAACAAATCCTCGGCGTTGATCTACTGCTTAGTGAGACAACATTCCGCGATCAGGATTCTGCCTTAGCCTATGAATACAAGCACCTTACAGCCATGCAGGTTGGATTGTTGGCAAAAAATGCAGGGATTAAGAAGCTGGTGATTTCTCATTTTTCACAGCGCTATAAGGAAATCGGCGAGCTTATTGATGAAACAGCCGAACATTTCCCTGAGGCAATCGGCGCAATAGACGGGATGACTGTGAATATTCCCAAACGGGAGAGGAAGCTTACGAAGTGTTGAGAAACATTCTCAGTCTGGCTCGTCAATCTGGCGTTTACGGTATAGGTTCCATCGCCGCTCGCGCGGTTGCCTTTTTGTTGTTGCCCTATTATTCCCATCTGATGACTCCGGCTGAGTTTGGCGCATATAGCCTGTTTCTCGTGCTGGTAACGATTCTTCAACCGCTTTATGTTCACGGCACGGACATTGCCTTCCTTCGCTATGGAGCCGACGCCACACCCGATGACCAGCGTCGCGCGCTTGGAGCCGCACTGACACAGGGGCTGTTGGTTGGCGGGATGCTGAGCACGATGTTAATCATCATGGCGGTTCCATTGGCTGATATAGTCGTCAGCGGATCCAGTGACAGGGGCGGCACAATGATCCGTCTTGGTGCTCTAACCATGCTTCTGGATACTCTGGCGAGTTATTTCTTCATTTACTTTCGGATTAAACACAAAGCACTACTGTTTTCTTTCTTAAAGATGACAAATGTGTTGTTTAACATCGGCTTGAACGTATATTTCGTTGGCATATTGAAAATGGGAGCAGTTGGGGCATTTTATGCCTTTTTATATACCTCAGCGGCAACATTCTTAACCCTTGTGATTATTATGGGCAGGGATGTTAAGCCCGGCTGGACGATGAAGACGGCTCGGCAGTGGCTGGCATTCGGCTTGCCAAACTTGCCGGCGATGCTGTTTATGGCGGCGATTGAATTCAGCGACCGCAAGTGGATTGAATCGTTGCTTGATATTACTGAAGCGGGAATATATTCGGCTGGCTACCGGATTGGGATGTTAATGAATATGGTGGCGCAGAGTTTCCGATTTGCCTGGCAACCGTTTTTCCTTCAGCATTCTAAGGATACCGATGCGCAGGGGACTTACGCCCGGGTTATGACTTATTACATCGCATTTGCTGGTTTGTTGTGGCTGGGTTGCACCTTTTTCTTGAGTGATCTGCTTAAGTTGAAACTACCGGTTATTGGGGCATTGATACATCCTTCATATTGGCCTGGTTTCAAAGTGTTTCCTGTGATTATGCTGGCTCATGTGTTTAACGGAATTTACGCCAATCTGATGGTTGGAGTGTATCTGAAGGACAAAACGAAAATTATCCCGGTTGTCATCGGTGCTGCGGCTGTGTTAAACATTGTTGGAAACGGCTTGCTAATTCCCCATTTTGGCTACATGGCGTCAGCATGGCTAACCGTTGCCAGCTACTGTCTCATGGTGGCGCTGATGTATTTGTACATTTCACCACGCTACTCGATTCCGTATGAATCCAAACGCATTTTCAAGATTGTTCTTTCAATTTCCTTAGGCTGGGCATTGAGTACTCTTAACTTGGGGAACTGGATTGTCGTTTGGAAAGTACTACTATTATGCCTTGTGCTTGTGTTCTGGTACGCCGATGTTCTTATTCCTTCCGAGCGGCAGGCGATAAAAACACTGCGAAGGAAGTAGAATCCTGAAAAATACCAGACAGCTAGTTTAGATTAATTACCTGCGCAACTTGGATACGATGCCAAATTCTCGACCATTCAAACGGAGAATCCCATGAAAATCTACAAAGCGAATCATTTTTTGGTCATGCTCACCATTTTAGCTTGCTCAACAACTGCATTGCTTGCTCAAGGAAGTGGTGGCATTGATGTGCCGCGTGATAAAATATCGGACGTTTTTTCTGAGCTAGACACTGACCAACTGTCATTGCGCTTCCTCGATGCACTCACAGGAGAGGGTATTAGCGATGGCAAAGTGCTCATCGAAGGCATCGGTAGCTTTCAGACAGATTTTGAAGGCAAACTGATGTTTGATATTCCTCCAGATAGCTACTACAACGTCAAATTTCAGCGGCAGGGGTACATACAGTCTGAGTTTAAGATTGAGGTCATGGCTGGAACCCTGTTTTTTAACCGATTTTCTATCTCACCTAAAGTGCCATTGGGGACACTGCGAGTTGTTTTAGACTGGGATAAGAAGCCTAAAGATTTGGACGCACATCTTGAGAAACGTGGTGATTACCACATTTCCTACCGTAACACGACTGTATCTGCTGATGGTGTGGCAAAATTAGACCGCGATGACACAAATGGTTATGGACCAGAGACAATTACAGCCAATGCAGTTGACCCCGGCGCAGTTTATTATTACTTTGTACATGATTACACCAATAAGGGGCGGGATAATTGTAAGAAGCTTTCAAAATCGAAGGCTTCAGTGAAAGTATATGGTGGGGATAACAGGCTGTTGCATGTGTTCGATGTTCCGCGCAAGCAGATCGGCAATCACTGGTTTGTTTTCGCGATAGAGAACGGAAAGATTTCAAGTCAGAATCTAATGTTGAATGCTCAGCCTTGATTTAGAGCCACTCAAAGGTTTTATTAGATTTAATACGTGCCAAAGTTCCCATTTAGGTTGTGTGAGTATCAGGCGCAATCGGTTGAGACGACTCTGCAATTTTGCTACGCGAATATAAAAAGGAGTGAAACGTGAGCATGTTAAACTTGAGCAATATTCTTCTGGATGTGAAGGATCAAATTGCTGTTGTAACAATTAACCGTCCCAAACAAATGAACGCTCTCAACAGCGAGACAATCGGGGAGCTTGGACAGGTATTTGATTACATTGCAACTCAGGCTGAAATTCTTTCTGTGATTATCATTGGCGCTGGTGGCAAGGCATTTGTAGCTGGGGCTGACATTTCTGAGCTATCTCAGAAAAACCCAGAAACCGGCATGGAATTTGCCCTGTTCGGTCAGGCTGTTCTCAATAAAATTGAGCAATTATCTGTTCCGGTAATTGCGGCGATTAACGGCTTTGCACTTGGCGGTGGATGCGAACTGGCGATGGCGTGTCATATCCGGGTTGCTGCATATCATGCAAAATTTGGTCAACCTGAAGTTGGTCTGGGATTAATTCCCGGATTTGGCGGCACACAGCGTCTTCCGCGCCTTGTAGGCAAGGGCAGAGGTCTAGAGTTACTTCTTGGTGGCGGAATGCTTAACGCTGCCGAAGCCTATCGCATCGGCTTGGTCAATGCAGTTGTGGAATCATACATCACTGATGAAGAAGGCAAGGAAGTTCTGGATGCTAAAGGTCGCAAGCAATTCGACCGAGACACCTTCCTGAACAACATCATTGGCATGGCGAAAAACATGATTTCCAAAGGTCCGTTTGCATTGTCTTATGTGATTGATGCTGTGAATCGAGGTCTTGACACAGATCTTCAATCCGGGCTAAAAATTGAAGCTGAGTTGTTTGGCGAGCTTTACAATAAAGAAGATACCTACGAAGGTCTAAACGCATTCCTTGAAAAACGTAAAGCAGATTTTAAGCGCAAATAGGTTTTAAATATGGCTATCCGACTAATTTTGTCGGATAGCCATCTCCTTAGAGATGGACAGCAAACTTGTTTATGAGGAGTTGTTGTACACAGAAGAAACCGCCAGAAGACGTCTGAAGTTACTACAGAAAAAAACCGATTTATTCTCAAAGCGACGAAAAGAATTACTTAAACGAATTGTAGCTCGCTACTAGATCTGATTGGTTTTTAAAATTTGAAACGGAAATTTCATTAAAAAATAATGAATTGATGACCATGAAAAGAAAACCTGAAGAAAATTCCGTGATAGAGGAGATTCCCAAGAATTATTGCATTTTAGCATTGGTTTTTGCTCGGATTGTGAAGAGAGAATTCGAGCTTCAGTTTCAAAAACAAGAAATTTCTATTACCACCTGTTGCATTTTATGTGCGCTTCGCGAACACGGGGTTCTATCACAAACAGAGCTCGCACATCATATCCTGATGGATCACGCAACAATCACTCGTTCGATAAACTCGCTTGAAGAGAGAGAACTTGTAACCCGCATCAAACGGCTTGATGACAAGCGTGCATATCTGGTTAGTTTGACCCCTATAGGCAAACGGCTAAATACCAAATGTATGAAGGTGATGGATAAATTATCTGACGAAATCGCGGAACCGCTGGATAGTGATGATGTCACGCACTTGAACAATTGCCTTAAGAAAATCATTTCCATCGAGAAGACGAAGATATTTCATTCGAATTCTAAAGATGAATGCGCATCTATGGGGAGTTAGCCAATAGGCTTTCCCGGGTACATTTTTCATTACCACCCATCTAAAATTGCTATTGATGTAAATCAATTGCAATTTTGTTTTAAAGCTTTTATCTTCTTAAGATTAGATGCCTATAGTGTTGCCTGAAAACCAACTCGCAGCGCATCAGTTATTCAGAAAAATTCTCCGAAAATGAAAGGACATTGAAACATGTCGCACAATCCTACAGATATTCTTGACATCATTCTTCAACGATTGAAGAATCTCGCAACCACTGAAACTGTCATAGGTCAGCCAGTTGAAATCGGCGACCTGACTCTTGTGCCTGTCATTAAGCTTTCGGTTGGCTTTGCCGCTGGCGGTGGTGAAGGCAAGGGTGAGAAAGATAAGATTACGGCTGGCAATGGAATGATTGGCGGCGGTGGTGGTGGCGCTTCAATCAGCCCCGTTGGTTTTATTGCTTTCGATGGCGAAACCATTAAGTTTATTGGTGTCGGCAAAGGCAAAATCGAAACATTGGTCGAAACTGTTCCAGAATTACTGAAAAAAGTTGGTTTAGATCTCTCGAAAATGACATCCAAAGGCAAAGACAAAAAGAAGGATTCAAAAGATAAAAAGGATCCTGAGTCTGAGGAAGATTCGGTAGAATAACTATTAACAGGCATGCTTCCAATGGCTATTCCGCCTCACTACCGCACCTTGGGGTTAGCTCCAACAGCCAATGATGAAGACATTAAGCAGGCGTACAGAGCACTAGCGAAGAAATTTCATCCTGATACCAATCAGGGTGATCCACGCTCTGAGGAGTTCTTTAAGAGCATCACAATTGCCTATAAAGTTCTCAGCGATCCTCAGGAGCGAGAAAGTTATAACCGACAATATGGGATAGCCACAAAGCCGACTAAGCCCAAGAAGCCAGTAGTTCCCTTAGCGCCCGAAGACGGACGAAATATCCGCATGAAGCTTTTTCTGACTGTGGAGGAAGCACAGCAGGGCGGCGCTCGCGAAGTTAAGTACCAGCGAGATACAACCTGCATCGTCTGTGGTGGAGAAGGACGAGGTGTTTCGAGTCGAGATACCTGCGGAACATGTAAGGGCTCTGGGATTATTTTTGCTGACTATACCGCAAGGATTGAATACCCAGCGGGCATTAGGCATTTGGAAGAAATGCAGATTATTGGCGCTGGCCATCAAGGGCGAAAAATCTCAGGCCAATTGCTGGTTGCCATTCACTACAAAGACAACCAGTATTTGAATGTTCGAGGCGATGATCTACATTATCATTACTTCCTCAGCCTTGAACAGTACATCGAGGGCGGGCGGGTTCCTGTCCCAACTGTTAATGGACTAATCCATGTAAAAATTCCTGCCAGATTCCCAGACGGTGGAACGCTACGTCTGAAGGGTAGAGGGTTGATAAAAAACGACAACCATCCAGCAGGCAACTTGATAATCTCTGTAGAACACTGTCTTCCGGTGAAACTATCCCGTAAGGAGCGTACTACACTTAGAAAATTGATGACGTTTTCCGGCTTTAACCCTCCAGTAGATACTCAGGGGCTGATACCAAAAGGAGAAGAGTAACATGAAACAGGCGCATGCTTTTACTATGAAATCAACACTCGCGATGGTCGTGATCTGCTCGTTTTTATTATGTCAGGTAACTATTGCTTCCGACTTAAGCGAGAACACGACCGGACATTTTCTAAACACCAGATATTCCGAAAACTATTTTAATCTTGAGACCCAGACTTCACAACCGGGCTTTGACCTCAGGAGTGCTATTTCTGAAGTAAACCCAGAATTTCCCAGTCGTGACGAAGGGCGAGGCGAACTGCTCTGGACGCAGGTTGATGAAAACGGCATCACAGATAAAGTCGCAATCTCCGGCGATGGTCAATGGGTTGCCGTCGGCTATACATTGAACGACGAGCGTCTGGAAGTTCGAAATGCTCAGGACGGCGAACTGGTTTTTCAATTTCCCGTCGAGAGTGGAGCAAGCTGGACAGATATTAATGAAGATGGCAATGTAATATGCTATTCTGCGCTTGATAGCCTCTGGATGTTCAGGAGAAATGAGGAAGGTATCCCATTTTTTAGATACAGCTTGGATGGTTATTCCCCTGGCCCGCTTTCAATGTCTCGAAATGGCGATTTCGTAATCACTACCGCCTCTGATCCTGACCGAGTCACCAACCGGGTGATTCGACTTGAACCGGGTGCCGATGAACCTGCATGGGTTACCGAGGTTGATGCCATGGAGGGGTATGGCTGGTATGGAATATCTCT
>CAZAGU010000063.1:10772-16497 GCA_964484805.1 uncultured bacterium | reverse complement strand
CAGATGTAAAGTCAAGTCATGGCTGAGCTAAAGGCATAACCGATAATATATTATTAAAATAGCAACTGGCAAGGCTATTTACCTATGGTTTTCACAATACCGAGATCAGATAGCTCGTTGAGCTTCTTCCTATTCCTCTTCTGGGCGAGTCTTCCAGCGGCGGTGAAGCCAGTTATATTGTCCGGGGTATTTCCTGATTTCATCTTCGAGTCGTTTTGTTACCAGTGTCATAATCGCCAGCTCATCCTGCATCTTATCGCTAGTTGATTCAGGAATGTCAAGCCGCTCAAAATCGCCGACATATTTGTCGTCGGGCTGAACTGTGAACGTGCAGAAAATCAATGGCACGCCAGTTTTAAGGTGAAAAAGCCCGGGACCTCGCGGTGTTGATGCCATTTTGCCAAAGAAGGGGACAAACAGCCCGGCTCGGCCAGCATCCTGGTCGCAGAGCATGGCGAGATAGCGTTTACGTTTAAGTGCCGAGAGCACACCGCGCACAGCATCGCGTTTGTTTGTGATTTCGATGCCCATTGACTCTCGCATATTATTCAGCCATTCTTCCGCGTAGGGGTTGGTCTGCGAAGCGACAACATAAGAAGTTGGGCATCCATGCACCGCGGCACCACCGCCCAGCCATTCCCAGTTTCCAAAATGCCCAGATAGAAAAATTATGCCTTTGCCTTCCTGTTCGGCTTCTTTCAGAATATGCCAATTCTGGAAACTGATCCACTTATTGACAAATTTGAGATTAAGTCGGGGCATCCTGGCAATTTCCATCGCCACGCGGGTGAAGTGTTGCCATGTCTGCCTGAAAATCTTGCGGTGTTCAGCGTCGGATTTTTCAGGAAAAGCGAGACTGAGATTTTCCAGAGCGACTTTGCGACGAAAGCCTATGACATCTGCTATAAAACCGCCAAGCGCGCGTGTTCCTACAAGGGCAATCCGGTAGGGTGTCCAGCGAAAACACCATGCGGCGGTATTTATTGCCATCGCTTCAAGTCGATGCTGAATTTTAATCTTGTTCTCTTTCAAAGGATCAGCTTAAACATTACAACGGTGCGAGATGTGGGTCAAGGTTTGCATGTGAACAGATATTCCTCAGTGTCCATGCGTTGAGCTTTGCCCAGCTTGGAATGCACCGAGACCAGCTTCTTCAGTTTGATATTTTTGGCAGGGTAGTAACGTTCGAGAATAGCCTGAAACGCGTCGCTGTCTTTCAGAACGCCACCGCGCGAATAGCTGGCGACCAGAATGGCGCCGCCTTCAAGGGATAGTTCACAGACTTTCCCGATGGCGCTGGCGATCTTTTCCTTCTGAGCGAAGGGGGATTGATGACGGTCGGTGCGGTATCTGCCGGAGAAAGCTATGTCCGGGTAATCATATCGCGTCAGGGTCTCAATCAGATGGTAAAACCGCGAATAATGTCCTTGCGAGTAGGGTGGGTCAAGGTAAACAACCTTTGCCTGGCGGATGTATTCCTTAACTTCCGTCATAAAATTGGCGTAATCCTCAGTCATGATTATGTGTGGACCATGGTCTGAGAGGTTTTTAACCAGTTGTTTTTCATACTCCAGCACACGACCAAGAAAAGTATCCCAGACGCTGATTTTTCGAGCGGCGACCATTGCGGCAAAGTTTTTCTCGCTTACGTGTGGGTAAGCTGCCCAATGTCCAGGCCCTGGGTTGATTTTGTTGACAACACCGATCAGGGCGGAAATCAACATGCAACGCAAGCTATAAGCATCAATGTCGGAAAGATGTTTCTGCTCGGGAAGCCAGCCATCACAGATTTTATCAATAGCGCAACGGACGGAGTCAATTTCAGCGGCTTGTTGAACGCCAACGTAGGTGTTTGCATAATAGAGCGAGAACAGGCTGTATGGTTCAAGCTTATTTAGGGTCTGATAGGCATTGACCCGTCTTTGAGCAAACAGCAGAGCGAATTCATCTGGCCAGAAGGAAGTCTGTTCTGAGCGAAGAAAATGAGGGTATCCTTCGCAGAACTCCCGGTAATCTTCCCAATTTGAGTTGATATTATTTAGAAACTGTCGTTCCTTAATAACACCAGATTGGAAGTTGTTTGCCAGATGACGAAAATTGACGAGAAAGAACCGTTTGAAGGTGTCACCAATCTCGCCTTCAAATTTGTGCTCAGGGTTGTAATTCAGAAGCGTTTCGCCAATAACCCGGGAGAATCGCTGTATGTCGTTCGCAACTATTTTGCATCGATTTTTCATAGCGTAGCCAATAGTGTGAGTACCTGCCATGATATCGACGATGATGTCGCCAGGTTTGGTTAAACTGGTCAGTTCTTCAGCGACAAACTCAAGGATCGCTTTTTTTGAGCCCATGTACTTTGTAATAAGCAACGTGGGGTATTTTGAGTCCGACCTACGCAAGGGCGGTTTGTTTACTGTTGCCATTCCGAGCTGTTTACTCCAGTTTTGATTTTATAATGCTAAAATATATCGTTTCAATGGCTGTGAGTCAAGGCTGGATCCAAAGAACTTTTACTTCATAATCCAGACCTCAGCATTTGAACTTTCATTATCTTGGATATTCGCTTGTTATTTCATACCTTAACAGTGTTAGCAATTTTGTTCGCAAAATTTGGATTTTTTGCGGCATTTTTATCTGTCAGAAATCAACAGAAGAACAATACCTTGAGCATAGAATCCGTAGAAATATACACCGATGGCGCTTGCAGCGGCAACCCCGGACCTGGCGGATGGGGAGCAGTGTTGCGATGGCGTGGCAAAGAAAAAGAAATCGCTGGAGGTGATAAATCCACCACCAACAATCGCATGGAGCTGACGGCAGTAATCCGAGCGCTGGAATCCTTAAACCGCGATGTGCCAGTGGAAGTCTGGAGCGATTCCACTTATGTTATCAAGGGGATCACCGAGTGGATTCACGGCTGGAAAAAACGTGGTTGGAAACGAAAAGGTGGTGAGGTACTGAATGTGGAACTTTGGAAACAACTTGATGAGCTTTCACACCGATACCAGATCAAATGGCATTGGGTTAAGGGACATGCCGGGCATCCGCTGAACGAGCGCGCGGACAGGCTGGCGGTTGAGCAGACCGAACTGATGCGGCAGGGGTGAAGAAGGCGTGAGTGGCAAGTCAGGACAAGCTTCGTCATGTTTCTCCTAATGATAAAACAGCGGACAAAGTCCGCTGTCATGCCAGCGAAGGCTGGCATCCATCGCTTTGCGAGAAAGAATTTCATCCGCAGATTTCACAGATGATAAATGCTTATTTCCCTATTCTGTTTTCTCTGTTTCATCTGTTGTGAAATAAAGATTTAAGGAAGAAATCCCTGAAAATCAAAACTGGGTTCCCGCTTTCGCGGGAACGACGGGGAGGGGATGAATGCACTGGGCTCCAGCCTTCGCTGGAGCGACAGAGTGTTGGTGCGCTTAACGTGCTCTATGATTGTGAGGGTGATTCTCGAACTCTTATGAGATCGCTTCGGCACTTCGTGCCTCGCGATGACAGTGTAGAGATTGGGTGGTTTGTCCGGACAAGCCCCGTCAGGTTTCTCCTAATGATAAAACAGCAGACAAAGTCCGCTGTCATGCCAGCGAAGGCTGGCATCCATCGCTTTGCGAGAAAGAATTTCATCCGCAGATTTCACAGATGATAAATGCTTATTTCCCTATTCTGTTTTCTCTGTTTCATCTGTTGTGAAATAAAGATTTAAGGAAGAAATCCCTGAAAATCAAAACTGGGTTCCCGCTTTCGCGGGAACGACGGGGAGGGGATGAATGCACTGGGCTCCAGCCTTCGCTGGAGCGACAGAGTGTTGGTGCGCTTAACGTGCTCTATGATTGTGAGGGTGATTCTCGAACTCTTATGAGATCGCTTCGGCACTTCGTGCCTCGCGATGACAGTGTAGAGATTGGGTGGTTTGTCCGCCTTCACTGAGCGACGGTTTCTCACTTTTCATTTGAACGGCGAAAAAACAATTTTGGTAAGAAAATGGATATATCCCAAAGAATAACATCACCAGACATCATCACTGGCGACGTGGATACGGAGAAAACTCTCCGTCCGGTATCATGGGATGATTTTGTCGGACAGCAGCGAGTCGTGGAAAATCTGAAGGTCTTCCTGACGGCAGCGAAAAATCGTGGCGAAGCTCTAGATCATTGCCTGTTTCACGGACCTCCGGGGCTGGGGAAAACCACGCTCGCACATTTAATCGCCCACGAACTTGGCGTTGAAGTCAAGATCACTTCAGGCCCCGTCCTCGAACGCCCTGGCGATCTTGCGGGCTTGCTCACCAATCTTAATCCGCGTGATGTGCTGTTCATTGATGAAATTCACCGCCTGAATAACGTGGTCGAGGAATACCTATATCCAGCGATGGAAGATTTCTATCTTGACATAATGATCGACAAGGGTGTCGCGGCAAGGTCGATCCAGATTAACCTGCCATGCTTCACCATGATTGGCGCGACCACGCGAGCTGGACTGCTGACATCGCCATTGCGGGCGCGGTTTGGGATAATTAATCGCCTGAACTACTATTCGCCGGACGAATTATACATGATAATTCATCGTTCAGCTCAGATACTGGGTGTTCCGATTGACGATGAAGGAGCGGTTGAAATTTCCCGGCGTTCACGAGGTACGCCGCGTATCGCCAACCGGTTGTTGCGGCGATTGCGTGATTTTGCCGAAGTGGAGGGCAACGGCAGGATAGACATCGGCATCGCCAAGCATGGCTTGGAACGGCTTGATATTGACCCGAATGGGCTTGACGATATGGACGTTCGAATTTTGCAGACCATCGTGGGTAATTTCAACGGAGGCCCCGTGGGATTGGGAACGCTGGCGGTATCAGTGGGCGAGGAAGAGGACACGCTTGAGGAAATTTACGAGCCGTTTCTCATTCAGCAGGGATACCTTGAGCGAACGCCTCGCGGACGGAAAGCGACACTGAAAGCGCGCACTCTAGTCGGTGAGATGCCGGATAATACCGGGCAGTCGAAGCTGTTTTAGTGCCACGATAGGATTTATCCGCAGATTATTCAGATTCCACAGATTAGGGAAGTCTTTTGGAAACCATTCTGATAAAATCTGTTTAATCGGTTAAATCTGTGGATAGAGTCTTTTTCCACTGAGGAATTTTTCTCCGCAGATTACTCAGATTCCACAGATTAGGAAAGCTTTTTTGAAGTATTTTCGAGAAAATCTGTTTAATCGGTTAAATCTGTGGATAGAGAGAATAAAAATGCAAAGAGATTCAAGAACATATAAGATAATTGGTTCCGCAATGGAAGTGCATAGGCAATTGGGATGTGGATTTCTTGAAGCGGTCTATCAGGAGGCATTAGCTCTTGAGATGCATTTTCGTGGTTTGCCTTTTTCTCGAGAAGTTGATCTGGCAGTTGCTTATAAAGATCAACAACTTTGTACTTGCTATCGTGCTGATTTTATCTGTTTTGATTCAATAATTGTGGAACTGAAAGCTCTGAAGAAAATTGGTGGAATAGAGGAAGCGCAGATGTTGAATTATTTAAAAGCAACTGGTTTTAAGACTGGTTTAATGCTTAATTTTGGAACAACATCTTTAGAGTATAAGCGCTTCATTTTTACAAAATAATCTCAGATTCCACAGATTAGAGAAAGTCTTTTGGAAATTATTCCGAGAAAATCTGCTTAATCGGTTAAATCTGTGGATGAGCGAATATTTTAGGGAAGAGATTTTATCCGC
>CAZAGU010000063.1:0-10672 GCA_964484805.1 uncultured bacterium | reverse complement strand
TTAATCGGTTAAATCTGTGGATGAGCGAATATTTTAGGGAAGAGATTTTATCCGCAGATTATTCAGATTCCACAGATTAGGAAAGTCTTTTGGAAATAATTCTGAGAAAATCTGTTTAATCTGTTAAATCTGTGGATGAGAGAATTAAAATGGAGTCTTCTCTGAAGTCTCA
This sequence comes from uncultured bacterium, assembly GCA_964484805.1. GTDB lineage: Bacteria > Electryoneota > AABM5-125-24 > Hatepunaeales > Hatepunaeaceae > CAZAGU01. Next base: position 10,500 of record CAZAGU010000063.1, on the reverse strand, counting down.
ATCGACAACTTTAGGAAATGTTAAACCGTTGAGTCGAATACCTCCAGAACTGAAAGTCATTATTCCCGAAGATCGTGTGGCGTTATATCCAGCCGAACGACGAGATCAGTCACGCATGCTGGTGTATGATCGAGATATGGGGAAAGTAATACATGTTGGCATTTTTTCCGACATTGTCAATTTTATCCATGATGACCTGCTGGTGCTCAATCAAACGCAGGTTATTCCCGTTTTTGTCGAAGGCAAGAAAATTCCCGGCGGTGGCAAGGTCGAGATTCTTTTCTTGGCGTCTCCATCGGAAGGAATGCCAGATTTATCACTACTTTCGGCGAGTGAAAACACGAGCGACGGTGTTTCAATATCAGCGCTGGTCAATCCTGGGCGGCGGTTGCACTCTGGTCAAGTGATTGCTCTACCAGGTGATGCCGTTTATACACTTGGCGAGAAACTGCCCGATGGCAAATGGCAAGGTGTCTGGCAGGCAGAAGGCATTGATTTTCTGTCATGGCTTGATATCAATGGCTCTGCGCCTTTGCCTCCGTATATTCGCCGCGCCCCAGAGCTGGAGGATCGTAACCGATACCAGACTGTTTACGCCAGCGTGCCCGGATCACTGGCGGCTCCGACAGCCGGATTGCACTTCACAAATGATGTTCTCGACACACTCGAAGCTAACGGCGCAGAGATTGCCAAGTTGCATCTGGACGTAGGTTTAGGGACATTTTTACCGATTCGTGGCGATGATCTTCTGCATCACAAAATGCACCGCGAGACCTACTATCTTTCGCCGGAGACCGCTGATCTGATCAACAGTGCGAAGGCGAAGGGCAGGACGGTTACTGCAGTGGGCACTACTGTTGTGCGGGCGTTGGAAAATGCGGCTAAATGTGCATTGCCCTTGCAGAGTGGCGGCGAAACGGCAGACATCTTTATTTTTCCGCCGTACCAATATAAGATAGTTGACAGACTGGTGACAAATTTTCATCGACCAGATTCGACATTGATGCAACTCTTAGCGGCTTTTATTGGCTGGGATGGGATTAACGAATCTTATGGCGTAGCTATGGAGAGCAACTTCAAATTCTTCAGCTATGGCGACTCGATGATGGTGTTGTAGGCGAGGCGGGTGGCATTGGTGAGTAGCCCGGAAGCGACTGCATTCCGGGGTGAAAAATCAGGGATGAAAGCGGTGGATACCTGCCTTCGCAGGTATGACATGAGGAAGAACAACCTGATTGGACGTTTTAAAGCACTGGGTTCCTGCCTTCGCAGGTATGACATGAGGAAGGAAATCCTGATTGAACGTTTTTAAAGCACTGGGTTCCTGCCTTCGCAGGAACGACAGGGTGTGGGGATGAAAGCCTTGGGCACAACAATAAGGCAATTCTTTGTGTTCTTTGTGCCCTTGGTTGTTAGTCTGAAGCCACGGAATGCAGTCGCTTCCGGGCTACATCTCCTGCATTTGATGGAGCGACAGCTTCAACATTGTTAATTGGTTCGCATGTTTCCCACAGCAAGCGTGAGCGCAGATTAGCGATTGTCTTAGTAACCACTGTTAAGTATATTATATACTTGTGCAAATTCTGAAAAAAAACGAAAATACTCTGACGCATGTTTGACATACAAAGAATGATACTCCTTGCGCCGGGGATACTTGCGGCATTGACTGTGCACGAGTTTTCCCATGGCTGGGCTGCCTATAAACTCGGTGATGACACCGCCAAGAAAATGGGGCGGTTGACGCTGAACCCAATTGCCCACCTTGACCCCATCGGCACAATCATGCTGTTTGTGTTCTACTTTGGATGGGCGAAACCCGTGCCGGTGAACCCATATAACTTCCGTGGCAATATTCGCCACGGCATGATCTGGGTGGCGCTCGCAGGTCCATTGTCGAATATCGTCTTCGCGGCAGTTTTGGGCACAGCGTTCAGAATATTAGTGGCAACAGGAGCCCTTGGCAATAGTACATTTCTGATTTCAGCCTTTACTTTCGCGATTTTTATCAACCTGATGCTGGCGTTCTTTAATCTGATTCCAATCCCACCGCTGGACGGTTCCAAGATCGTTGAAGGACTGCTGCCAGTTAGATATTTGCCAGCATGGGCAAACTTTGAACGTTATGGCTTTTTTATTTTAATCGGCATTATAATGGCTGGCAGATTTCTGCATTTTCCGATTTTTGGATTGACAATTTTGCCGATGGCGAGACTATTTTTCTATGTATTCACAGGTTTCAATTCGCCAGTTTAAGGCGAGGAAAAGCTATGTTTGGTAAACCAGCACAACCACGACAATTTCAGTACGGAACTTTTGAGAATTCCGATGACAAAGGAGGATCGCGGATGAGATTCCGACACTTACGCTATTTCATGCGTGATTCCCATGGGCGGATTCCTGTCAGGCTGATGTTGTTTGTACTCCTGATTGTGGCATTATTTTATTTCCTTGGTGGATTTCGCCATGATTTAAAAACCGTCGAGCTCACACCAGCGGACGCAATCGTGAAGCTCATTCCAGTTGAATAAGGATAGATTACTTAACTTTGACTATGCAGGAACAAAAACAAAAACGACCGATAGTGATTTTATCACAGGGAGTCGCCAATCGTATCGCTGCCGGCGAAGTGGTAGAACGTCCAGCGGCTGTTGCTAAAGAACTGATCGAGAACGCCATTGATTCAGGCGCGTCGAACATCACCGTGGTCGTTCAAGATGCAGGACGAACTCTGATCCAGGTTATAGATGACGGCGCAGGAATGAACTCTGAAGACATTCAGAATTCCGTCAAACGGCATGCCACCAGCAAAATCTCTCGCTTCGAGGACTTAGAAACACTATACTCCTTTGGCTTCCGGGGTGAAGCTTTACCGTCGATAGCTTCGGTGTCGCGATTGGAAATCATCAGCCGACAGCATGACTCTGATGTTGGAACAATTCTCAAAATCACTGGCGGTGAATTTGAACGATGCGAGCCGGTTTCCGCATCTCCGGGGACATCCATCAGCGTCAGCCATCTTTTTTTTAATGTTCCGGCGCGGCGTAAATTCCTCCGTAAAGATGCAACAGAGTTCAAGTGGATTGTCAATACATTCCGTCAGTTTGCACTAGCCTTTCCAAATATCTCCTGGAAGTTCTATCGCAACCGCGATTTGCTCCACGATCTGCCCGTCACCACGCCACGCGAACGCATCGCCGGCTTGTTTGGTGATGACATCGCTGAGGAACTGCTTGAGATTAACCACACTGGAAATTGGCTGAAGGCAACGGGTTTTATCTCGCCACCGTCGTTGCTCCAGCGAAATAAAGATTCGCAATTTCTCTTCCTGAACAAGCGGCCTGTGTCGCATCCGGGTTTGTCGCACACGATTTACACAGCCTGTGAGCCTTTCTTTGTTTCAGGTGGTCATCCATTATTTGTCGTTTTTTTGGAGGCTTCCCCTGACAGGTTTGACATTAATGTCCATCCCGCAAAAAAGGAAGTGAAGTTCGCTGATGAAAGTGGTGTTCGCTCGATGTTATGGTTAAGTGTTCGCAATGCGGTTACTTCAGAACGTCGTGACCAGGTCGTTTCAGCACCCTCGAAAAGTGAGGATTCTCCACCAAAGCCACAGGGGTTTCTTGAGCGATCAAATGTTGGAAAACCAGCCACAGACGCACAAACGCCTCAGCATTTGAGACCGTTTTTACCGATGGACAAACGGTATAACGTTCCTCGTGGTCAGACAATGCCATTTCCATCGAACACACAGAAAGCTGTTGTTGAAGAACCTGATGAGTCTGGTGTTATTCCTGAACCTTCCTTCGAGGAGCTTCGCACATTGGAGCACCCTAAATGGGAGACCGATAATAATCAGTTCAACAAAGAGATCAGCATTTGGCAGTTGGATGAATCGTATATCCTTGCACCAGTGAAGTCTGGAATGGTGTTTGTAGATCAACACGCCGCTCACGAGCGGATACTTTATGAAAAAGCGTTGACCTCCATGGATAAAGCGCCTTGGCCCAGTCAGCGGGAACTGTTCGGCGCAATTATCAAAGTCAGCGAAGAAAATATACCCTTTGTAGAAGAAGCTTTGCCACTGCTAAACGCGATGGGGTTTGGCTTGAAGAAAGTTGACAACGGAAAGTACTCGATCCTGTCAACTCCTGCTGGCGTGAATGTTTCCGACTCGGAAGACATGGTACACGGCATCATAGATGAGTATTGCGAAGGCGTTTCCACTCAAGAAGATCCGCGCAAACAACTGGCGGCGAGCTTCTCATGCCGAGCGGCAATCAAAGCGCATCATAAGCTTGAACACGAAGAGATGCAACGGCTGATTGAGGAACTTTTCCAGACAGAAGCTCCCGAATTCTGTCCTCACGGACGACCGATTTATCATATCCTGCGCACAAACGAGATTGAGAAGTGGTTCAAGCGATGAATCGAATCTGGATGCGCACGCTATGATAGCGAATGATGTCAAAATCCCGCTGATGGTCGTGGTGGGGCCGACTGCCGCGGGGAAGACCGGAGCTATCGTTGCCGCCGCTAAGAGAATGCCTGTTGAGGTCATTTCCGCGGATTCCCGACAGGTTTACAAGGGCATGGAAATCGGCACGGGTGCACCATCAAGGGAAGAGTTAGATCAGATCCCGCATCATTTTGTATCTTGTCTTGCACCGGATCTGAGGTTGTCGGCTGGCGAATTTGCCCGGCAGGCAAATCTGGAAATAACGCAGATTATTGAGCGTGGCTATCTGCCGGTGGTGGTGGGTGGTTCAGGGTTATACATTCGAGCGCTGGTGAATGGGCTGTCAGCAATCCCCACAACACCTCCCGAATTGCGAGAGCAAATTCAGGCTGAGGTGAAGTTGCGCGGCACGGAAGCAATGATGACTGAACTGGCAAAAGTTGATCCGGATTATGCCATGAAAATCAGCAAGAATAATGAAAAAAGACTGATCCGAGCTTTGGAAGTCTGGCGGATGACTGGTAAATCATTGACGACTTGGCATCAGGAGCAGGAGCGCGATAGCAGATTTGAGCCTCATGTATTTGGGCTAACGCGGTCACGAGCGGAATTATGGCAGTACATTGAGAAGCGAATTGTCGCCATGATTGAAGCAGGATGGATTGAGGAAGTTCGTTCACTTAGTGAGACTTATGGCGGTTTTGATAAACTTCCCGTGAATGTCGCTGAAGGTTTGGGTTACAGGGAAATGATTAAACTGATCCAAGGGGAACAAACCTTGGAAGATACAGTTCAAAATACAACAATTTCGACGAGGCAATTTGCCAAACGCCAAATGACATGGTTTCGAGCAGATAGTCGAATTGAATGGCTTGAAGCAAGCGGCGATGAAGCTTTGTCTATCTGGGAAACACGGTTGAAAAAGGAAATAAATACTTTGAAACATCATTACATCAACCAATTATGGAGTTCAAATGCCACCCGGCGATAAAAAACTTGATAAGAACAAAACAACCCGCTGGTTGAAATTGGGCATCCCGGCTGTTGTCATTTTGGTTGTGATATTTGTTTTAATTGGCCGGATGACCGGAAGCGTTGCCAAACTTCCGTCCGCTGAGATCAAAATGGGCGAATTTGTCGTTGATCTCAAAGAGATAGGACGCATGAAGGCAGAGAATTCTGTAACTGTCTCCGCGCCGCCAATTCGAGGTGGATTGCAGATTGTGGATCTCGTCCCCGAAGGCACAGAAATCCAAAAGGGCGATTTGCTCGTCCAGTTTGACACAACAGACTTTTCTGAAAGCATAACCGATCAACTTGCCGAGCTTGATATTGCCAAGGCAAATCTACGAAGCAGCCTTGCTTCTATGGCTTCAAGCATGTCGGGAATGATCGCCAATGTTGAAGACGCAAAGGCGAGCTACCGATTGTCTGAGCTTCGACTAGATCAAATGAAATTCGAGGCTGATGTTCGAATCGAGGAAGCGAAATTAAATCTCTTACAGGCCGACTTGTCGCTCAAGCAGGCAATTGACCGAGTCGAAGCGCAGAAACAAATTGATGCCGCTGAAAAAGAAGAGCTGAATTTGCGCATCCGACAGGCAGAAATTGAGCTGAATAATACGATTCGGTCTCGTGACAAGCTGAGAATAACAGCGCCAGCGCCGGGAATTGTGGTGTACAAAGAAATGTGGCGCGGTGGCGAAATGGCGAAAATCGGGATTGGCGACACACCTTGGCGCGGGCAGGCAATGCTGGAAATTCCAGATATGTCTGTGATGATGGTCGAAACAACTGTAAGCGAGATTGATGTTTCTAAAATCAAACTTGGATTGCCCGTTGAAGTGAAACTGGATGCGTTTCCAGATCCGACGTTCACTGGTGAAGTGGTCGAGATTGCAAACATTGCTCGAAGCGATAAACAGTCAAGTGATGCCAAAGTGTTTGATGTTGTTATCCGAATAACAGAATACGATCCTGTTCTTCGACCGGGAATGACCGCCAATGTCAGAATAATAATTGATCGTTTCGAAGATCGCTTATGGGTGCCGATAGAATCTATTTTCCAAAAAGATGCCCAGTCAATTGTTTATGTTAAACGGAGTGCCACTTGGAAAGCTCGACCAGTCGAGATTGGTCAACGCAATTCCAATTTTGTAGTTATTGAGGGCGAATTTGAACAGGGCGATATTGTCGCACTGATTGACCCAAATCTGAAAATGGCGAGTGATAAGGAATCTGGAGATAATTCCAAGGGACAACAGAAATCCCAAAAGCGAGATGCGCCTCGTGAGCAAAGACAAGGTCAGGGACACTGAGGATGATCATACAGCATAGCAGGAGGCTGTAATGATGAAAACATCGGTCATTGCAGAACTGATCCGAAGCGCCATAGACGGTTTATGGTCTCATAAACTGCGGTCAGGCTTGACGACCTTGGGTGTGATTTTCGGGGTGGCGGCAGTTATCTCCATGTCATCAATTGGCGAAGGTGCACGGCGGGAAGCGCTCCAGCAAATTGAGATGATGGGCGCGTCGAACATCATCATTGATGAAGCACGGTCTGAAGACAAGGAGGAAGCGGCCAAAGCGATTGCGAAAAATCCAAAGGGTTTAAATCTTGAGGATGCGAAATCCCTGGAATTGATTTTGGACGACATTTTGCGAGTCGTCCCAGAACGTTCAGGCGAAGCTAATTTTACTGCCAATGGGAAAAAAGTCCGGCTGAATAGCGTTGCAACAACGCCAGATATGTTTGATCTTTTTGATCTTAGTCTTAGCGAAGGCAGGCGTTTGAGCTGGCAGGATGACATTGATGCCCGTCGCGTTTGCGTTTTAGGCAGCGGTGCCAAGCGAGAGCTATTCCCGCTGGAATCAGCCATTGACAAGGATGTCAGGGTTGGGTTGCATGTTCTGACGGTCGTCGGTGTAATCGAAAGCCAATCTGTAGGTGGTGAAATTGAAGGGTTCTCGATTCAAAATCGTAACCTCGATGTCTATGTTCCGCTGAATTCATCCCTGATGAGACAACCGCCTCAAGGAGTCGAGAGCGAGTTGACACGCATTACAGTGCAAATCGCCGACGTCGATCAGATGACCAATTATTCAGGCGTAATCAGGAGGGTCATGTTGCGCCGCCATAATGGCGTTCAAGATTTCTCAATCACGGTTCCTGAAGAATTGCTACGGCAACATACCGAGACACAGCGCATATTCAATATTGTCATGGGCACTATCGCGTCAATTTCATTGCTGGTTGGTGGTATTGGCATCATGAATATCATGCTCGCTTCTGTGTTAGAACGCACGAAGGAGATTGGGCTAAGGCGAGCGCTTGGCGCGCGTCAAGCGGATATTGCCAGACAGTTTTTGGCTGAAGCCGTGGTCTTGTCCGTTTCTGGTGGCATAATTGGTGTCATTGTTGGAATTGTCTTAGCGCAGATCATTTCAATCTATGCTGAATGGGATACTGCCGTGTCAATGTGGTCAATTTTCATTGCAGTTGGTGTTTCTGTGGCGGTCGGTGTGATCTTTGGCTACCTTCCGGCGCGAAGAGCTGCCAAACTTGACCCGATTAGCGCCCTTAGATTTGAGTAACTTTGAGTCAACTTCAAAATAAGTCGGCAGATAATGAGAAAAAATAAAAAAATCCGCAATGTGAAGGCTCACTTTTGGGGATTAGTCCTGTCCCTGTTATTATATTCAAGTTACGGGGTGAATGCCGCAGATACTCTGCGAATCTCGCTCGATGACTCGATTTTACTGGCAGTTCAGCAATCGCCACAGATGAAAATTGCTCAGTTGGATTCCCTTGCCGCCGATGGCAGATGGCGTGTGATCCGTGGTGAAAGGCTGCCGCAAATCAGTCTTAGCCAGGACATTCCGTCGTGGCAAGAGTCAAGTTTTGAGCAGTATTTCCAGGATGCGGGACAGAATACTTACTATCCAGTTCAGATCAAATCGGGAAATCTTCGCTGGATTGAACAATTGAATGTCAATCAGGATTTGCCTTGGGGTGCCACTTTACGTTTATCGAGTGAGATTCTTAAACGGGAGTGGTATAGCGGCGATAGCCAAGATTTAAACGAGTATTCCTGGGTGAATCGAGCAGTGCTGACCCAGCCCATTTTAAACGGAAATCCGGTGGGACGAGCCGTTAAAGCTGGGAAACTGGACCATGAGATGGCGTTGATTGATTTTGAAATGGAACGGCGGAGTATTATCTACTCGATTACACAGGCTTTTTACAGTCTGGTTTCTTCAGAAGAGGCATTAAGTATTTCCGCTCAGGATGTTGAACTTGGCAGGTCGTCAGAAATGTTAGCCGAGCGAAAATTGGGCGCAGGTTTGATTCCTGAAGTGGATTTATTGCAGATACAAGTTGATTTGGCGCGTCGTGAAGGTTCTTACAGACAGACACAGGTTGATCTCGAATCGGCTCGAGAAAGATTCATCTTAAAGTTAGGGATTCCTTATAATCAACCTGTTAAGTTAATCCATGAAATTGATTTCACGGAACAGGTCGAAACGCCTGAAATTGAAATTGAAGGCGAGACACTTGATGAGATGCGCCAACGGAAATCTCTTGAAAAACTTACGATGCAAACCCGTGCTTCAATTTGGTCTGATAGGGTGCAGGCTTCGCTTCAGACATATTACGAAGTGGATAAACGAGACGAGGCTGTTGGCAATCTTGACTTGGATGGCGATAAGAATGTCGGTGTAAATTTGCATTTTGAAATTCCCATCTTTGGCTTTGGTTCCACAAGTGGGAAGATTCAGGAATTGCGAGCTGTCAAGCGACGAGCCGAGATTAACCTGAAGATTCAGCAAGATGAGATCGCTTCCGAGCTACGCCAAGCGGTTAGATCGGTTGATCTAGCGCTTGACCGGATCGACATTGCTGCAACTGCGCTTGATCTATCCGTGCAGAGTCATAAAATCACCGAAGATCGTTTTGATAACGGTCTGGTGGATTCGCGAGATCTGCTCGACAGTCAGCTCGAGCTAACAAGAACACGTCGCGAAGCCTTGAGCGCCAGAATTGATTTTGAGCTTGCGCTGGCGAACCTGATCCGCATTGCGCCATGAGGAGATAATTCCAGCAAGAAGACCAATATCAGACAGTAATCTGAGCAATTTGGTGAAACTGATCATTAGCTTAGGTTGCGGATTAAGGTTATTGTAGGGTGGTAATCCGTCAACGATTCCAGATTAAGAGGGAGGAAAAATAATGACAACCTCATTAAGTGATCACAAGGCGATTAAACAACGCTTATCGGCATTGGAAAAAGAGATGCAGGAAGCGTCCTTGCTTTTTGCGCGTGTTGCTGATTACTATATGGAACTAGGCAAGCTGAAAAAAGCCCAGAAAATACTTGACACAGGGCTTGCGGATTATCCGGAATATGCAACCGGCTGGGTAGTTTTAGGCAACCTTCATCTCATGCAGGAACAGCGCACCGATGCCATTGACGCATTCAAGGAAGCGCTCAATATTGATCCTGTGAATCAATATGCCCATGCTCGTTGCAGTGATCTGGCTTTTGATCTGAATAATTTCGACGATTACTACTACCATATCATTTCCCTCTCATTACTTGACCTGATGAACGGCAAGGTGCGGCAGATGGAGCGCAACGAGGTGTTGTGCAGATTGGCGGTTAAAGAAGGGCTTTACAATATTGCTGAAGCTCATAGAGTTCAACCTGAGCAACTTGTAAAGGCATTAAAGAATAAACAGGCCATGCCCCGTGATCTCCGCGAGCAAAAGTCAATTGATTCCATACCATTACCGCAGACGTTCCCCAGAGGTGAAGAAGACTATGGTTTATATGAGAGTTCCACCATCACGGAGGATACTGATGCAAGGTCTGCAGGAATAGGAATTGGAATGAGCTCTTCAGTAAAACCAGCAATTGAAGCTGAAGTCGAACCTGAGCCTGAGCCAAAAGTTGCAATATCTGATGAAGATCAGACAATGGAAACGGAATTGCAGTCAATCCTCAAAAACGCTGAAAACGGCATCAAAGATGAGCAAGAAC
>CAZAGU010000062.1:0-16539 GCA_964484805.1 uncultured bacterium | reverse complement strand
CGCTCTTGATGCTGGAGGTATGATGATGAGGGAGAAGGTGGTGTTGGTGAGGTGATCAATTGGTCTAAAATACTTCTACTGGGGATGGCGCTTGCCATCCCCAGTATTGCCCTTGCCCAGCCTGAAATCGACTGGATGAGGACCTATGGTGATGCTTATGCACAATTCGACATGGGAGTGATCCGAACTCAGGATCACGGTTATGCCTTTTGCTGTACTGGTTTCGAGATTGAAGAGCATGGCACCGATTTTCAACTGGTCAAGTTGGATTCTCTGTTAAACATTGAATGGCGGCAGTATTATCACAGTGGTCGAAATGATAATCCAGTTGCAGATTTTGGACGGAACGTCAGACAACTACCAGACGGCGGATATATTTTGATAGGAGATAGTTCCGCAGACGGGATGTTAGTTAGAACCGATGAAAATGGCGAAGAAATCTGGCGAAGATTTTGTAATCGAAACGATGGCTTGAGAGTGCGCCATGATTGTGTTGTGGATATCGACGGCAACATCGTCGTCATTGGCGGGAACATGGTTGCCAAGTTCAGCGATGAACGTGAAGGCGAGGAGATATGGAGACAAACGTATGATGTTGCTAGTGAAATTATATCGATTGTGGCTTTAGAAGACGGGGGATTTGTCTTGGCAGCACACACAGGTTCATTAGGCGCTCAAGGAGAAGATTTATATGCCGCCCGTATAGATTCTGACGGCGATATCCTTTGGCAGAACGCCTATGGAACAGAACATACAGATTATAGCCATTCGGTAATACAGACATCAGATGGTGGTTTTTGCTTGGCAGGAGTCACCAGATATGGTGGCATGAATTATGATCATCCAATTTTTGTTCGACTTGATACTGATGGAAACGAGGTGTGGCAAAGATACGATGAAAATGGAACGCGTGGGGCAAAATTACGCGATATCGTTGAAACTCCAGATGGCGGGTTTGTCGGCGTTGGCTATAATGAATCACGTGTAAATGAGTACGTTTTAGTCAGGGTTGACTATTTCGGCGAGGTTCTTTGGCGAGCTGAATGGCGTGATTTGAGGCATCAAGATGACGGTGTTGGTTATGCTGGTCAAATATTTTCTGTCATGGCTATGGAAAATGGAGGGTATATGATAGGTGGAAATAATCAGGTGGGAATCCGAAATGAAGAAAATGAAGTTATTAATGGTGTAATCCTTCTCTGCACCACACCCGATCCAGTGGACATTCCCTTCGAGCTTGAACCCGAAACAGACGAGGTTAACTTCGGTGAGGTTGATGTGGATTCGTCGGTGTTTGATGAAATCGCCATCGTCAACACAGGCAGGTGCTACGTGGTGATAGACTCGCTAAGTTTTGTAGGAGATTCTGTCTTCACCTGCCCAATGGAGCTACCGTTCCGCATTGACCCGCCGGACACTGCTTATATGCCGATAGAATTCCAGCCTTTGGCAGACAGCCTGTATTCAGCCACGCTTAACCTATGGTATGCCGATGAGTCGCTGGAGTTCGATCTGACCGGCATCGGCAAGCCCTATAACGGCATCCCTGAAACGGACGACATCCCCACGGAATTTGCCCTGACTGGTGTTTACCCCAACCCCTTCAACTCGACCACCACCATCGGCTACTCCCTCCCCGCGACGGGAGCGGTGTCGCTGGCGGTGTATGATCTATCCGGGCGTGAAGTGGCTCGGCTTGCAGATGGCGTGAAACCCGCTGGAACATATGAAGCGGTGTGGGTGGCGGATGGGATGAGCAGTGGCGTGTATGTGGTGAAGCTGGTAGCAGGCAATTTCGAGGAAGTTCAAAAAATGGTGTTAGTCAAATGAAAAATCTAAACCTATGGCTGATTATTTGTTTGTTGACAATAGCTTCAGTCGCCGGGGCTGTGCCTGATGTTCAGGTTTATTGGCCAGAGCAGGCGGGCTACCCCGATCTGATGGATTGGAACCAACATTACGACGACGTGTTCATTGGGGGCGAGTATCCCATTCCAATTCAGTTCAGAAATATTGGTTTTGATGAAATTACTCTTACAGTTGAATTTGACAACGAGAGTTTCTCAGCCAACCTCGATGAGGAGATTATCATCGCGGAGGGAGAAGGGTTCGATTTTGAAGTCTTGTTCCTCGCCAGAGAAGCCGGTGAAAATAACGGAACATTGACCTTTTTCACCAATGATCCAGATGATGGCGAATTTGAAATCCTGCTTCATGCTGAAGCATCCCTGCCGCCTATAATCGTAGTCGTAGTCGAACCTAACGCGATTGAAGATGACCTCATGACTGGCGAAACCAGTGAGCACATTATTAATGTGGCTAACGAAGGCGACGCTGTTCTGCGTGTTCAGACTGAAATCGAAGTTGTCGGCGAACCAGAACGTGATCTTGCAGTTCGCAACGTACGTCAGGTAGGACCGGAACACGGCTATGCTCGCGACAACCGTTCCGAACCAGACGATATGGGTTACGAAAGGCGTGACAACCTCGAAGATGACGGTCCTGAATTTGAATGGATCGATGTCAGTGATTGGGACGGAACTCGCCACTTTGGCTTAGGTGATGACCAGAACACTGGCGCAATCGCTCTTGGTTGGGTCTTCCCGTTCTGGGATCGTGAATACGAACAAGTATTTGCCGATTCCGATGGTTGGATGTCATTTGTTTATGGTGGTAACAATATCACCGTGAACACTGATCGTTATCCAATGGCTGCAAATGGCTTCAACGAAGCCACAGTTGCTACATTTAACGATGACAATCTTGCCGGAACCGATGTTTGGTTCTGGACGAATGAGCAAGATATGGCTGTCCTCCAATGGGCAGGCGACCATCGTTTCATGTTTGAAATGATCATGTACGGAAGCGGCTTAGCCGTTATCCAGTACGGTGAAGCCATCAATGCGAACACTGGCACAATTGGTGTTAACCTTGGTGATGGTGACCACGGTTGGTACATTCACGCTCGTGATGCCCAGTATGCAATTCCTGGTCGCGCCATTGGCTTCGGTCCCGCTGCTGGTTGGTTGTCTTGGATCTCGCTTGAAGACGGTGCAGATGACTTTGAAGTAGAAGCCGGTGGCGATGTTGACATCGTGTTGACACTCGATGCAACCGGTTTAATTGGTGGACTTTATGAAGCTGAAGTTTACTTCAATTCAAATGATCCAGCCAACGACCAAGTCACATTCAATGTTACCTTAGATGTGACTGGTGCTCCCGACATAGTGGTTGAATGGCCTGAGCTCTTTGGGTTCGACCAGTTAATCGACTACAATGCTGGCTATGAACTTCTCTTACGTGGTGGTCCTTACGAATGTCCAGTTACCGTTACCAACAATGGTACTGATGTTCTTATCATTGATGACATCTTCTCAGACAACGATTATTTCTTTGTTGCATTTGAAGACGAAATCGTAGTCGAAGTTGGCGAAGATACAGTCATTCCGTTTATATTTGACGCTGCTGAAGCGGGCGAATACAACGCCGTGATGGTAATTTCTTCAAACGATCCCGATCAGGGTGAATTTGAAATCCTGCTTCATGCTGAAGCGATGGAACCGCCAGAAATTTCGGTTGATCCTGATGAAATTGAAGAGTGGTTGATGAGTGGCGAAATCGTTGACAATGAACTAACAATCGGCAACGAAGGCGGATCAACGCTGAGGTTTCAGATTGAGCATGAAATCATTACTGGGCACGGTCGGGACTCTCGCGTCCGCGATGTTCGTCAGGTTGGTCAAGTTGGTCCTCAGCGTGATGAAGTGAACCTCGACGGCATGATGTTCGCCGTTCTTCAAGACGCAAGCACATGGGGTTGGCTTGATGATGTAATGATGGAACGCGAGCCATTGCTCAACCGTGATGAAAATTACGTGACGTTCCGTAACTCAGATGTTTGGAATGACATTGACTTTGAAGAATACGATGCCATTATTTACGCTGGCAACCGCCAGAGGGAAAACTACAACCAAGCCTACAACGATAACTTTGATCGTTTCTTTGAGTACATTGACGGCGGCGGCGCTGCTTACTCAGAGACTGCGGATCAGAATGCTCCGATTCTTCCTCCGGGTGGCTTCCGCAATGATAGCGGTGGGGCAGCAAACGGTGTCTTGCGAGTGAGCCCTGATCCTGATGATGAAAATTTCAGTTATTTCGCTGAGATTTGTCAGGAATCACAGCCGAACTTCTGGAATGAAGGCGAAGTAATTGAAGGCAATTCGTGGCTTCATTCTTCTTACAGCATGGATCAATTCAATGATGCCTTAAACGATGGCACGATTCAATGGTATGACTGGATTGCCACACCACAAGGTAATGCCAACACAGCCGGCGCTATTGCCTACGGCTTTGGTGGCGGCACTGTAATGTTGGTTGGTCATCCCACAGGCCATTGCTGGGCGAACTACGCTCAGGATGGTATGTGGGGTTCAGTCGCTGCTGAAATTCTATACTACCTCGTTGAAGGTTCAGGGAAAAAATGGCTGTCCTACGAGCCCGACGAGGGCGAAGTCGAGCCCGGCGAGGAGGCAGTCGTAACGGTAACAATCAACACCACTGGGCTATTTGGTGGTGAATATGAAGCGGAATTGATCATCCTCAGCAATGATCCCGCCGAGCCGGAACTCCGAGTGTCTGTGACGCTTTCCATAGAAGGTCCCATGCCGAATCCGCCTGAGTGGTCTGAAGAGTTTGGATGGCCGGATGTGATCGACTTCAACCTCGCTTTTGAGGACGTTTTCGTCGGAGTCCGCTACACCGTTCCGGTGGAGATTTATAATAACGGTGCTAACGTCATGATCATCGAAGAAATTTGTTGCGATAATGAAGCTTTCCGGGCTGAACCGGATCACTTTGAACTCGAACCGGGGGAACATGAGGAGTTCGTGGTGATCTTTGAGGCTGAAGATGTCGGTGAATATAACGCCATTTTGACTATTGTCACCAACGATGCCAACCAAGGGGAGTTTGAGATTCCGCTTCATGCTGAAGCGACGGAAGCGCCGGAAATCCAGGTAGAGGGCAATTGGGCAAGGGATGATTACCAGCTGTCATACGCAATGATGCCGGATGATGAACCCATTAACGATATAATCACCATCAGCAACGCTGAAGGTGAGCGTGGTGATCTTAGATTCGCTATTAACATCGAAGACGCGGATCATCGACGCGATAACGCGGTTCGGGATGTGCGGTCGGTTGTGTCCGGTTGCGAGAATGGATTTGTTCTTGCCGATGCGGAGTCAGCTTGGTTGACTGTCGATCCTGCCGAAGGTTCCGTCGCCGCTGGTGAATCAATGGATGTTGAATTGACCATTGATCCAAGCGATCTCGATGGGGAGGAACAAGACGAATACCAGGCAAACCTCGTAATTCGTTCCAATGATCCTAACACTCCTGAGATTGCGATTGAAGTAAATATTCAAGTAAATCCTGGGTTTGTCGACCCACCTCCACCTGTCGAGCCTACCGAATTGTTTCATATTCTTTCTGTAACGGACATTACCTTCAACGGTGAAACGGTGCCGAGGGGCTGGGAAGTAGGCGTGTTCACACCTGATGGTGTCTGTGCTGGTGCGGCGATCTGGCTTGGAGGTGATCCCATCGAAATCATTGCTTACGGCGCACAGGACGAATTTGCCTACTTTGTTGCCGGTGATCCTTTCGCGTTCATACTCTGGGATACTGAAGCAGAAATTGAATGGGCAGCGGAAGCTAACTTCATTGACGGTCCCTCACGCTGGTTCGACGAGGAGGAATCTATTGTAACCTTAGCCGCCCACCGTCTGGTTGAGCAGTGCATCCAGTTGTCAGAAGGCTGGAACACCGTCTCCATCAATGTCGATCCTGTTGACTTCTACGATCCTCCACAGGAAGGTCCGGATGTGCCAATCCTATGGGCGGAACTGGGATTAGAAGGTCAGAATTTGATCAGCATCCTCAAGGACGGGAATGGGCGGTTCTGGACGCCGGAGTACGAGTTCCACAACATCTCCTATTGGGACCTCACCCAAGGCTATCAAGTGAGCATGGAAGAGGCTTCCGAGATCACCTTTGAGGGCGTGCAGATTCCCTACGACGCCCCCATCACCCTCACCGCCGGTTGGAACATGATCGCCTATTTCCCCACCTACGAGCTGGATGGCAACCGCCCGGATTACTACGTGCTGGGGTCGATCCTCGACAGGTTGATCATCGCCAAAGACGAGAATGGCAATTGGCTCGCGCCGGACTGGGATTTCTCCAACATGCCGAACTGGCGGCCCAGCAAGGGATACCAGATCATGATCAGCGACGGCGATCCCATCGAGTTCCATTATCCGCCGCAACCGGACGGAGAACTCAATTGTGAATTAGGAATTATGAATTATGAATTGGGGAAGGGGATCGTCAGCACAGGCGAGAACATGAGTGTGCTGGTGAAGTCCGCTGGTTGGGAAGGCGATGGCTGGATCGAAGCGGTAACGGCCGAGGGACGAGTGATAGGCCGCGGAGAGTGGATTGAAGGTCGTTGCGGGTTGGCAGTGTGGGGAGATGATCCCGCCACCGAAGCGTGTGAGGGTTTAATAGAGGGTGAAGCTTATTCCCTTGAGCTATTCGACGATGTAACGGGACAAACAACGCCTCTAATCTTGGTGAACATTCTTCAAGGCGATGGATTACTCTATACTACTGACGGCTTCACGGTTATTGAAGCGATGGCAAAAACTGCCCTGCCGACCGAATACTTTCTTACTGAACCCTTCCCCAACCCCTTCAACAGCACCACCACTATCGGCTACTCCCTACCCACAGCGGGAAAAGTGCGAGTCGCGGTGTATGACCTATCCGGCCGTGAGGTGGCAAACCTCGCTGATGGCGTAAAACCCGCCGGGACGCACGAAGCTGCTGTGTGGATGGCGGACGGGATGAGTAGTGGGGTGTATGTGGTGAAGTTTGATGCTGGCGAGAAAGCCCTGATGAGCAAGGTGGTGCTGGTGAAATGAGATGTTATCCTCGTGAGAAGTATTCATATTTTAAGGTTTATCATGTGTAAGATACGATTTAACATTTGTTTAGCAGTTTCGCTGACATTTGCCTCACTCTGCTTTGCAGAAAATCTGAACATAGAGCGGATTGGCGGAGTAACAACGGAATGGTTTAATTCCGTTGAAATCAACGGCGATTACGCCTACTGCGCCACAAAATTCGGACTGGCGGTGATGGATGTTTCCGACCGGGACAATCCAGTCGTTGTAACACATCTTGAAACCCCAGGCAATGCTCAAAGTGTCACGATTGATGGATCATTGCTGTATTTGTGTGACGGGGCGGGCGGACTGCGAATATACTCCATCGAAGAGCCGAACATGCCATCATTGGTTAATGTATGGGATGACGCGGGGCTTTCCATCAGATTGAAGATACGTGATAATCTTGGCTTCCTTGCCCAGGGCGGTGGCTTCACAACCATTGATCTGTCGCAGCCGGAAAGTCCGCGTTTTCTGGATTGCCTGCAATGCGTTTGCGTTGACATGGCTATCAGCAACGATTATGCCTTCATCAGCGGATCGAATATCCTCACCGTTGACATTTCTGATCCAGAAAATCTGCAACGGATGGCACGGTCAGACTTTCGGACGGAGGCAGATGTGACAGTTGCTGATGATTTGCTGTTTGCCGCATTGGCGATGTACAGCTTGGAAGACCCCTTTAATATCGAAAGACTTACCCCGTTTCATTCCCAAGGCAGTGAACATATCGTAAATGATCATTATATTTTTGGTTCTATAATGTACGGTGAATATCGAGGTGATAATTTTTTCTGTTTTGATTTCGCCAGCCATGATAGTCTTGAATATGTGGGAAGCTGTGAAATAACCGTCAGGGGCTTTACAGATATGGATTACGATGACGGCTTTATCTATCTGGTTGGTGAGGGTAGTATGACGATAAATGATGCTCGCGACCCTGAAAATCTACATGATATAACTCATTACTTGTCTGATAATCCCGCGAGTTTCCGTAGTATTGCCTCCTTGGGTCAATACATTTACACCTTTGACCATGAGGGACGCCTCTGGGCAATAGACTTTTCCAATCCAGACTCACCGGATGTTACGCAGGTTATAGACTGGGATGCTGGCCATATCAGCCAATCCACTCAAAGTTCTTTGTTCGTCAAGGATAGCATACTGTTTTCTGTGCAGCGGTTCAGCGGATATATAGATGGTGAGCGGATAAGTCGGAATGGGTTAGTCACATACTCTCTCGCTGATCCGGGGCATCCTGAACTTATGAACGTGTTTAATGAGCTAAGAGCATTTGAAAATATCGCCTTTAAAGGTGATTATTTGTTTGGATGTTACAGAGAAATACTTTATGTAATATCGTTTGAGGATGTGAATAGCCCCGAAGTTGTCGGGGAATATGAAGTGGGGGAACTTGGCTATTATGTTTATATCAATGGGGATCAGTTAGCGCTAATATTCTGGGATCTACAGGATCATATTCAGATTAACGGCTTGAAATTATATGATGTAAGCAATCCACAACAACTAATTCTAAATGGTCAAATAACATTAGAATCAACACCTGCTGGCGTTGTTATAACCGATGACTATGCATATATTGCTTATAATCGAGATGCGTTTTGTGTGGTATCGATCAATGATCCAGACAATCCTGAAATAATTTGCGAAATAAATATTGGTGGTTTTCATGCTCAAAGAAATATCACAATAAGTAATCATGTCCTTTATATTCCTGCTGGTGAAATTGGAGCTGTTGCTTATTCTTTAGATAATCCTGAGAATCCAGAATTGATAGGCTACTACAATACCGCGAATATTGCAAGTGAAGTACTTATCAATGATAACGGCATGTTCATTGCTGACGGGTGTAACATAGGCATGTATGACATTTCCCAGTTTTTGGGTCCCTGGTATTTGGAAGTCAATGAAATGGTTCATGATTTCGATTCTGTAGCTGTGGATTCTTCTGCTGAGTGGACGCTCACAATTCACAATAATGGCAATCTGTCCCGCGAGATCAGTTCAATTGCACTGGATTCGGATGTGTTTTTCTGTAAAATAGAAGAGTCCTTTATGCTGGAATCCCATGCGGACACTGTGTTAACGGTTGTGTTTATTCCAGAGGCAGACAGCCTGTACCATGCAAATCTGTCAATTACTTCTGATGACCGCGTTCTGGAAATAACCCTCTCAGGACAAGGTTACACGCCTAATGCTGTTGCCAATGGCAACACCGAAATCCCCACGGAATTTGCCCTGACCGGCATATACCCCAACCCGTTCAACAGCACCACCACAATCGAATACGCTCTGCCATACGCGTCGGAGGTCTCCCTGAACCTCTACAACCTGTCCGGGCAGAGGATCGAAACGCTGGTTAATGGGAGGTTGCAGGCTGGAGTTCACACTGCGACCTTGAATGCGGGGGATATGGCATCGGGGTTGTATTTTGTGAAGTTGGAAGGTTCGAGGCAGTCGTTTACCAGAAAGTTAATGCTTGTAAAATAAGAGGAGTACATAAATGCGAAGTTTGATAACAATTTTTATTATTGTTTTACTCACACAGCACTGCTTCGCAGAAATCATCAATGTTCCTGATGATATCGAAACTATCCAGGGAGCTATTAACGCTTCGGATGACGGCGACACAGTGCTGGTTGCACCGGGGACATACGTTGAGAAAGTTGATTTTTGCGGCAAAGCAATTGTCGTTTCCAGTCTCTTCCTGACAACGAGGGATACAGCGTATGTCGCGTCCACAATCATTGACGGTGATTCCAGTGGCACCGTGGTGACTTTCAATAATGACGAGACAGAAGCTACTCTGTTAACCGGATTCACTATTCGAAACGGCGGGCCATATCGTGGCGGTGGGATATACTGTGGTAGATCAAGCCCCACAATGACGAATCTCCTGATCTGTGAAAATTTCTCAAATGGCGATGGCGGCGGTATTTATTGTTATCGATCAAGTCCCACATTGACGACTGTTACCATCCGTGACAACACTGCGCGTGATTGGGGAGGCGGATTCTATTCCACTGGGGAATCGAGTCCAACACTGGTGGATGTCACCATCAGCGGAAACTCGGCGATCGAACATGGTGGCGGCGGAATTTCCACAGGCAATGAATCGAACCCGATTCTGGAGAATGTCAGGATTCTCGAAAATAGGGCAGCGACAAGCGGAGGCGGGATTTCCTTTGGTTTCGACACGAGCCCAATACTGACTGAAGTCACGATTCATGACAACTCAGCGCGCGATGGCGGTGGCGCTTTTTTCAGTGGATCAGACCCAGAGTTGACATTTGTCACAATCTACGACAACACCGCAACTGTTTCGGGTGGCGGGATTCATTGCTTTGGCTCAAACGCGGTATTCGTAAATGTGACCGTCAGTGGCAACACAAGCGAGGATGGTGGCGGTATCTATATTTGGAACCGTTCAAATCTTGTCTTTGTCAATTCAATTTTCTGGGCAAATCGCCCACAGGAATTCTATTTTGGTAACAGCGGCGACCTGTGCTCTATCGGTATTTTCCATTCAGACATTGATCGCGGTCGCGATGGCATTCGAGAACGAAGGGAACAGCAAGACGAAGTGATTTGGGGGGAAAGCAACATTAGTGTTGATCCGCTGTGCGTCAATAGACATAGCGGCGACTTCCAGTTGACAGATGACAGCCCCTGTATTGACTCGGGAACGGCGTTCTTCGTCTGGCATGGTAGCACAATAGTCAATCTATCGCCTGATGAATACTTCGGCGATGCGCCGGATATGGGCGCGTTTGAGTACAAACCAAATGGGGTATCGCGTGATCCCCTGGCTCATCAATTAACATCCTTCTCCCTATCTTCCCCCTTCCCCAATCCGTTCAACGCGACGACACATATCGGCTTTAATCTACCCGCGGCTGGCAATGTGTCGCTGGCGGTGTATGATCTCGCGGGCCGAGAGGTGGCAAGATTGACGGATGGTGTACAGGTGGCTGGAAGGCATGAAGCTGTGTGGACTGCCGATGGTGTGAGTAGCGGGGTGTATGTAGTGAAGTTGGCGGCGGGGGAATTTAAATCAACTCACAAGATAGTGTTGATTCGCTAATATGAAACATACGATGGAGAAACAGTGAGAGAGATTATAAGAAGTCTGCGCTTTCTATTCACAGCATGTTTGATTTTATCTTCATACCATAATCTCTATAGTCAAGATAATCTTGACATTAGAAATGTTGTGAAATTATTTCAATGTTGGGAATATCCCAGCGATCTGGAAATTTCCAACGGCATGGCTTATGTTGCTGGAGGTTATGCTGGTTTGATCATTTTCGACATTTCTGATCCCGACCAACCACAATGGATCAATGCTTTTGATCCAATAGGCGGCAGAGTGCAATGTGTTGAGATTCGCAATGACATTGCTTTCATCAACCACTGTGGTTCAGTGATAATCCTCGATGTTTTTGACCCAGATAATCCTGTTGAAATCAGTCAGACTCAAGTTGTTCCAGATAATCAAGCCTACAATATTGATATGGCGCTATCTGGCGACTGCCTGATTTTCTCAGAATCATTCGGAGCAAATTATATCCTCGACATTTCCAATCTTGAAAATCCTCAGGTTATCGGCAGTTTGAGCCGTGAGTTTGAAATGACCGATGGGATCAGGATTGAATGTGAAGGTAACATTGCTTATGTGCTGGTGGATGTGACTTCAAACATGGGAGGATTTTACCTGCTATCAATGGATGTTTTAAATCCTGCAGCGCCGAGTTCACTTGATAATATTTTCTTGATGCGCACCAGGATTACAGATTATAAAATTTCGGGGGATTTCGTTTATTTGGCTGTCAGTGATCCAGACTCATCTTGGCTTTACAGTGTTAATAAAGCCGATCCAACAAACCTCCAGATTGCTTCCCGCCATCCATTGGCTCAATCCCCTGCCGCGATCACATTAATAGGCGAACCCAATGAACTAGAATGTGCCGTCTGCTCAAGCACAAACGGAATGCTGGTGTTGGATGTGACAGATCCAGATGACATTGCTTTGCTCCATGTCATTGATCTGCCCAATCCTCTTGGCGGTTTGTTAATTAATGATTCCGAAGACACAATTGTGTTGGCAAACGAGGATTTAGGATTGCAGATTTTTACCTATGATATTGATATGTTCCCGGATTTCATATCTTCGATTTATCAAAGAACAGAATCGAAGAAGCTTGCTTGCAATGCAGCAATTGCTGTTGTCAGTGGGTTTAGTGGCGGTGTCAAATTGGCAGATTTCGATGACATTAACAGACCAGTGGAAGCGGGGGAAATCATCTGTGATGATCGGTCAAGTATTTTTCTTACATCAAACAGGCTTTACAGTTTCAACCGTTTAACGTCCAGATTACAGACATTTAGTATTGAATCTCTCGATTCAGTTGCTCTAATTGGCGATTGGCAACCAGAAATTCGTTCAGATGGAGCATGTTTGTGGGATGAAACCATGATCTTGTCAAGTAATAACGCTGGGCTTGAACTTTACTCGGTTGCCAACCCAAACGCGCCCGAATTATTGTCCAGCTTGCCTGAACAAAATCGTTTTGAATTTTCCTCCAGGCAGGGGAATTTCATCTATTACATCTCACAAAGAACGTTGAATGTTCTGGATATCGCTGACTTAAACAATCCTGATCTGGTTTTCACCACAGAGTTGGAACATTTTCAATATCTGCCCGAGATTATCAGTGCCGAGCAGGAATGTCTGGCGATAGCGAGCTCACACTGCCTGAATATATTCAGTCTTGAAGATCCTGACAATCCGGTTTTGCAATGTGTCATTGACACTTTGGATTGGGCAAAATCATTGGCGATAGCAGGAGACAGGTTTGCATATCTCGATAAATACTTAAGAGTGTTCGATATTTCAAATTTGGAAATCCCTGAGCAAATTGCCTGTTACAGTTTACCCGGCTCACCAGAGCAGGTTCTAATTAATGAGGCTGGACAATTTCTTGTTGCTGATTTAACGAACTTTGGTGTCTATGAATTGTACGATACCCTCTCGGTTATCTGTGATGGAATTAGGGTGCAGCCAGATTGTTTCTCCCTTTCCTCCCCCTTCCCCAACCCTTTCAACAGCACTACCACCATTGGCTACTCACTCCCCGCGGCGGGGATGGTGTCGCTGGCTGTGTATAACCTCGCAGGACGGGAAGTGACTCGGCTGGTTGATGGCGTAAAACCTGCCGGGACGCATGAAGTGGTGTGGACGGCGGATGGCGTGGCTAGCGGCGTGTATGTAGTGAAGCTGGCGGCGGGTGAAAAGACGGCGATGAGTAAGGTGGTGCTGGTAAGGTAGATAATATTAAATCCACTTGCTATCCATCAAGTTTTTCGCTTGAAATCAGGGCGGGATTCATCTAAACTGTATGTATGCCATTTCTGAAATTTATCGAACCGCGCCCTGGTTTCCCGCCGGACAGTGAATTTCCGTTCTCGCTTGAGATTGTCGAGACGTTGAAAAAAATCGCGTTCGACGCGCCGGTGACGTTTTTTGTCGGCGAAAACGGCTCCGGCAAATCGACTCTGCTGGAAGCCATCGCCGCCGGATTCAATTTGCCAACGCTCGGTAGCTACGACGTTGCCGCCGACCCAACACTCGCCGCCGCCAGACGCTTCGCCAAGGTTCTGCGCTTCGCACGCTCACGCCCACCCAAGCGTGGATTCTTCTTCAGATCAGAAGATTTTTTCGGCTTCACCAAGCGGGTCATGCAATCCGCCCGTGAGCTTCAGGAACTCGAAGACGAGTACAATGAAACACTCAGCGGCTATGGACGCGACCTCGCAGTGGGGATGGCGCGAGGGCAGCGACAGGCGTTTGAGTCGCGCTACGGCACCAACCCTGATGCCGCCTCGCACGGTGAATCCACACTCAACGCGCTCGGACAGCGGCTTGTTCCCGATGGTCTATACCTGCTCGACGAGCCCGAAACTCCCCTAGCTCCCGTTGCACAACTGGCATTGCTGTCGATCCTTAAGGAAAAAGTCGCTGCGAACTGCCAGTTCATCATCGCCACTCATTCTCCTATCCTGATGGCGTTTCCTGATGCGCTGATTTATCTCTTCGAGGACGGCAAGATCACCCCCGCCAAGTGGGACGAGCTCGAACACGTCAACCTCACTCGCGCCTTCCTGAACAACCCGGAATCTTTCCTGAGGCGGCTGTGAAAATTCTGATGATGACGAACATGTTCCCAAATCCGACCTCGCAAGTCAACGGGATTTTCCTGTTGAAAGCCGCCCAGAAGTTGCGCTCGCTGGAACACGATTTTAGCGTTATATACCCTGTCCAACGTCCTCCCTTTCCGCTGAATCTGATTCCACCGTGGAAATATCACTCTGCTGGTTTTCCTCGTGAGAGCTTGACTGACGGCTTCTCGGTTGAATTTCCCCGCTATTGTTCATCACATAAGCTGGTGGCGCATCGAAATTCCGGCAAAGCGCTCTGCTTCTGGCTGAACAGGTATTTTAAACGCCAAACCAAGGATTTTCAGCCCGAACTGATCTGGGCGCAGCCAGCATTGCCAGTGGGATATGCCGTAATGAAGCTCTCTGAAAAAACTGGCGTTCCCTACATCATCACAGTTCACGGCGCGGACATGAACATCAGCGTTCATCAGCCGGGCGCGTCGTCCGTGTTGCGTGAAATCTATGAAAATGCCAGGGCAGTCGTCGCCATCAGCGGTAGGCTTCAGCGCGAAGTTCTGGCAATCGCCCCTAAGGCAAACACCCGTCTGATATACAATGGCTTGGATTTACAACAGCTTCAGACAATTTCCCGAACGTCTTTTGACTCCAGAACCAATGTAGCCAGTGAGAATATTGTCAAGATTGTCTCAGTGTCGAATCTCATCGAAACCAAAGGCATCCGTTATAATATCGAAACCCTCGGCAGGCTGAGAAAGGATAACGCAAACCTTCACTACGATATCGTCGGCGATGGCGTAGAACGGGGCAATCTGGAGCGGCTGGTCAGTGAGCTTGGGCTTTCGGACAAGGTTACTTTTCATGGTGAGCTTCCTTATAGCCAAGCGATGACCGTCATCGCTGAGGCAGATTTTCTCTCGCTACCCAGCTATCAGGAAGGCTTCGGCGTTGTCTATGCTGAAGCGATGGCGATGAGCGTGCCAGTGATCGGTGTGGCGGCGCAGGGCATTGCGGATATTGTCCAGCATGGCGTGAATGGGTTTCTGGCTACGCCGCAGGATGTGAATAGCCTTGAGGAAATCTGGCGAAAGCTGATCAACGATGCAGGATTGCGCCAGCAAGTTGGTGAAGCTGGTCGCGAAACAGTCGTGACGAAATTATCGTGGGAGAAAACCGCGCAAGACTACGATGATCTGTTTCAGTTGTTAATCAAACGCTGACAAAAATGCGGAACAGGCTCACGAGAAACCGTTGAGATGGGCGAAATCCTTGGCGGTTCTCTTTGTGTGAGCCTGTCTGAATATTTAGACTTCTGGTTTTGCTCTGATGTTTCATTTTGACTTAATTCCACCTTTCAGAAATGAAAAAGCCGCAGATTTTTCATTTCTGCGGCTTTTTTCTGATTCAATTACTGAGGCTTTAGGCGTTCTTTTTTTCCGCCTTGGCTTCCGTGCTGACAAATAATACCGGAATGACGATCAAAGTCAACACTGTGGAAACGATCAACCCACCAATGACCACCACCGCCATCGGTTGCCTCATTTCACCAGCAGCACCGAGTCCCAGCGCCAGCGGCACCATACCGAGCACCGTCGCTATCGTGCTCATCAAAATCGGACGCAGTTTCATCGGGCTGGCTTCGAGCACAGCATCGAACAAGCCTCTGCCGTTTTTCCGCAACTCGACAATGTAGTCAATCAGCAGAATTCCGTTGTTTACCACGATGCCAACGAGCATGATAATTGCCATGAGGACAATCATCGACAGGGTTTTTCCTGTTATCACCAATGCCATCGTTACACCGACCAGCGCGAGCGGAAGAGTCGCCATGATAATCAACGGATAGCGATAGCTCTCAAGAATCGCCGCGAGCAACATGAAGGTGAGGATAATTGCCAGCATTAACGCCTGGAATAGACTGGTAAACGATTCAGCCATCATTTCAGCTTCACCGCCATAGTACACAGTCACGCCCTTCGGCAGTTGCGGACTGGGGCGGGGTGTTGCGCTGCTGATTCCCGTCATAATGTCCTTCAACTGTTGCGATGCTGGAACTGGAGTCAACTCAAGTGCGGTATTGATGGCAGCTTGCAACTGTCCCATCGTGCCGTGAGCCACGTTTGTTGAGACTGTGACCATTCGTTGTTTGTTCTTGCGGCTGATCTTGGATGGGCCTGAAGCTTCCTTGATTGTTGCAACTTCCTTGAGTGGCACAAAGCCGCCTCGCAGGGGAACGATGAGATCGCCAATACGGTCAACACGGTTCCGGTCGCTCTCTTGAAGTCTCACGCGCACGGTGAATTCATCTCCGGATTCGCGGTAGGTCGTC
>CAZAGU010000061.1:9245-16612 GCA_964484805.1 uncultured bacterium | reverse complement strand
TACAGATCGCAAAATTAGAGAAGGAAATACCTTTCTTATCTTAGCGCTTATGGGCTTTCGCCGGTACGACGTGGAGGGGATGAATGCGATGGATACCTGCCTTCGCAGGTATGACATAAGGAAGAATGACCCTGAAAATCAAAACTGGGTTCCCGCCTTCGCGGGAATGACGGGGAGGGGATGAATGCGATGGATACCTGCCTTCGCAGGTATGACAGTGTAGGGTGTTTATTGCTTCGGCACTTTGTGCCTCGCGAGTGACGGTGGCGAGTTTTACTGTTTGCGCTCGGCTGTGAAAATTGAAAGAAGTATTGGAATAACTTTGGGCATTGGTTAAATTACTAAACTGGATCGGCGTGTTATCCCCAAGCCTGTTTACTGCCGATGCTATTTCATTTGAGGAAAAAATGTCGAACATGCAGAATTACCTTAAAGAACTTAACACCACCTTCAACACTGACCAAGCCACAGAGCACAGCTATAGACCCGCCCTGAAAATTCTACTAGAAAGCTTGGAAAATGACATTGAAGCGGTGAATGAACCCAGTCGCCAAAGGTGCGGAGCGCCGGATTTTATCGTTTTAAAAAATGACATACCACTCGGCTATATAGAGTGCAAAGACATTGACATTTCCCTTGATAAAGAGCTCAAAAGGGACCAGTTGAAACGATACCTCGAAAGCCTGCCGAATCTTATCCTCACAGATTATCTGGAGTTTCGCTGGTTTCTGAATGGCGAACTGAAACAATCTGCCAGAATCGGCTCGGTGTCAGACGGTAAGATCAAGCGTGACACCCAAGGCTTAGAAAACCTCAACATGTTGTTTCAAGCCTTTCTCACCACCAACACGCCTGTAATCGGCACGACCACAGAACTCGCAATGCGAATGGCAAAAACCGCGCAACTGATTCGCGATGCCATTGAAAAAGCTTTTGAAATGGATGACAAAGGCGGTTCACTTAATCATCAGATGGACACCTTCCGAACGACGTTAATGCACGACATCACCAAGGCGAAGTTTGCAGATATGTACGCGCAAACTATTTGCTACGGTCTGTTTATGGCTCGATTAAGCCATCAGAGTGGAGTATTCACTCGTGAAATGGCTTCCCGTTATCTTCCGAAATCGAATCCATTTCTTCGCAAGATGTTTGATGAAATTTGTGGCATCGATCTGGACGAACGCATCGCCTGGGCTGTCGATAATTTAGTTCTGCTGTTCAACAAAGCGGATATGAGCGCTGTACTTAAGGATTTCGGGAAGCACACTGGCAGACAAAACCCCGTTCTGCACTTTTACGAAGATTTCCTGGATGCCTACGATCCAGAATTGCGTAGAAAACTTGGTGTTTACTACACTCCGGAATCTGTTGTCTCCTACATAGTTCGTTCGGTGGACAAAATCCTGAAGCGTGATTTTAAGCTCGAAAAGGGTCTTGCGGACGCCACAAAAATTACTATTCCAAATCCAAAGGGCGAAGCAAAGTCAGTGCATAAAGTGCAAATCCTTGATCCGGCGGTGGGAACAGGATCATTTTTGCATGGCGTGGTCAGCCATATTCAGCAATCATTTGTCGGCAACGAGGGAATGTGGCAGGGCTATGTGGACAACGATCTTCTGCCTCGACTGTTTGGATTTGAGCTTCAGATGGCACCTTACACCATCGCCCATCTGATGATCGGGCTTTTGCTCAAGGAATATCATTATGAATTTTCGGATGATAAGCGACTGGGGATATACCTCACGAATACCTTGGAAGAAAGCGATAAGCAGATTCAAGAGAGTATGCGGTTTGGTTTTGCTGACTGGCTGTTCAATGAATCTACGGCGGCGAGCGATGTCAAAGCGGACGCTCCAGTCATGGTAGTGCTGGGAAATCCTCCGTATTTTGGGAAATCTGCCAATAAAGGAAAGTGGATTAAAAAGCTGATTGCTCCTTATTTTAAAGTAGATGGCGAAAAACTTGGTGAGCGCAACCCTAAATGGCTTAATGATGACTATGTGAAGTTCATTCGCTTTGCCCAGTGGCGGATTGAACAGACCGGCTATGGTGTGCTGGCGTTTATCACCAATCATGGCTATCTAGATAATCCAACATTCAGAGGAATGAGGCAGAATCTGATGAGCACCTTTGACAATATTTATCTGCTTGATCTGCATGGCAATAGTAAGAAAAAGGAAAAGTGCCCGGATGGAAAAAATGATGAGAATGTTTTCAATATTCAACAAGGAGTCGGAATCGGTATATTCATCAAAAAACCCCAATCAGGACATAAACGCCACCCAGCAACCATTCATCACGCTGATCATTTTGGCGTGCGTTCAGGAAAGTATCAGTGGCTGGCTGAAAATGACGTTGATTCGACAAAGTGGGAAACTCTGGAACCGATCTCACCATTTTATCTTTTCAAACCCCGAAGCATGGATCGCTTTGATGAGTATAAGAATGGATGGAAAATAACTGATGTTTTTCCGGTTAATAGTGTGGGAATTGTTACCGCTCGCGATGGGCTAACTATTAAAGACACAGAAAATGAAGTCTGGCAAACAGTTAATGAATTCACAAATTGCACCCCTGAAGAGGCAAGAGAAAAATTCAAACTAGGTAAAGATTCAGATTGGAAAATCGAATGGGCACAGAGAGACATAAAACAATCAAAAATGCTTAAGAAAAGTATTGTGCCAATACTTTATCGTCCGTTTGATATTAAACATACGTATTATACAGGAACTCCAAGTGGTTTTCATACACGTCCACGGGCAAACATCATGCGCCACATGCTCCCCGGCGATAATTTGGGGTTAGTAACTGTAAGACAAGTTGCCGAAGGGATTTTTAATCACGTTTTTGTCTCAAATACTATTGTTGAGAGCAGAATTACACTAAGTAACAAAGGAATAGCGTCGTTATACCCTCTCTACCTTTACCCCGAAGGCGAGCCGCGTCGCCCGAACCTGTCGCCGGAGTTTTTGGCGGAGTTGGCGGCTGTCATTGGCTTCACGCCCTCGCCGGAGCAGGTGTTTTACTATATTTACGCCGTGTTCCACTCGCCCACCTACCGCAGTCGTTATGCCGAGTTCCTGAAGATGGACTTCCCGCGCCTTCCGATGCCAACGGACGACGCATTGTTCAACGAGCTCTGTCCGCTGGGCGAGGCGCTTGTGGGATGCCATTTGCTGGAGCGAAAACTGCCGGAATTGGTCAAGTATCCGGTCGCCGGGAATGATATTGTGGAGCGGGTGGTGTATTCGGACAAAGACCGTCGTGTCTGGATAAACAAGACACAATACTTCGAGGGCGTTGAGCCGCAGGTCTGGGAATTTCAGATTGGTGGCTATCAGGTTTGCCACAAATGGCTGAAGGACAGGAAGAACCGCACATTAAGCTATGAGGATAAACTCCATTATCCCAAGGTTGTAGAGGCATTGGCGGCAACGATTGCCTTGATGGCGGATATTGATATAGTGTGTGAAAGGTTGTTTGAGTGAGGATTTGCGCGGTGAGCTTGGTGATCTGAAATGCCTTATCCTCTCAGTTTGTCAACTCCCCCAAAAAACAAAAGCCCCTTGCCAAACAAATGACAAGGGGTTCGAATTTGTGCTGTCTTTTATGACAACGGTGCGGGGATGACGAGACTCGAACTCGCGACCCACGGCGTGACAGGCCGTTACTCTAACCAATCTGAGCTACATCCCCGTTCGCAAAATCAGAATCGGAACTTCAATGTAATTTTTCTGAATTCTTTTTGCAAGTATTTACAGAATTATTTTTTATTTTCTGTAATTTTCAGCAAAAATCAGAATCAACCACACCGCTCACCGATCTTCTGTACTTATATTATACCTACAAATCTCAACAGTCAATGTTTGTGCAACGAAAATTATGCCCCAAGAACAATTCACCAGCAATTCTCCCGAACAAACCCTCGATTTCGGGAGAGTGTTCGCCGAACGCTTGAAAGCTGGCGATGTCGTCGCCCTCGTCGGTGATCTCGGCGCCGGTAAAACCGTGCTCGCGCAAGGCATCTGCCAAGGTCTGGGTTATGCGGGCAACGTCACTAGCCCAAGCTTCGTGCATGTTCACGAATATCCCAACGCTGTCCCCATTTTTCACGCTGATCTGTATTTCGATCAATCTCCGCAAGCCATCGCATCGCTGGGGCTAGACGAGCTGATGGCTGGCGATGGCATCACGCTGATCGAATGGGCAGACCGCTTTCTCGAAGTGCTACCCGCAGATAGCTGGAAAATTCACATCGAATGGACAGACGAGGACGAATTTTCGCGAAGAATCACCATTTCGCATTGAAAGCTTCCGACTGAGATGGCAGATATGTTTTCGCAGGCATATTTTGGAATCAATATATCTCCCGCAACCCCGTTACAGCTTTTGAACAAAGGCATTTCTGTGTATATTTGACTACCGACTAGCCTTTTTTTGATAATTATTTTTAGACTCGTTGGCTGTTGTTGTGTTGCGCTCTGTGTTTCGTGGATTAACACGCCGAAAATCTCCGATGAGGAAAATTCTTACACACACACTCTCTGCCCTGATTGTCGTTTTGTGCTTGAGTATGCTAGCTGAGTGCCGGGTGCTCAATGTGCCGGATGAGTTTGAGTCGATTGGCGCTGCTATTGACGCCGCGTCATCGCCGCAATCACCAAATCTGGCAGACACAGTGGTTTGCCTGCCAAGGTTGTATCACGAAAACCTGCTCATCAGGAAAAATGTCGTCCTGATTGGGATGTTTGCGCTCAATAATGACAGTCTTGACCTGCGCGAGACCGTTATTGAAGGCGATCTTCATTCGCCAGTTATTCGGATTGTCGGGCGAATATCGCCAACCATCGCCGGAATGTCTATTCGGCAAGGCGGTGGGAGCGAGGGCGGCGGCGTGACGATTCAGAACGGCGCTTCACCCCGGATTCGTTCTAACATAATATCCAACAATGAGAGCGGTGTGCTTTTCACTGGCGGTAGCTCAGGCGCGGTTCAGGATTGTCGAATCATTGACAACGAGAGCCGGTTTGGTGGCGATGGGATTGTCTGCCGAAACGCATCCCCAACTTTGCGGCGAAATCTCATTTCGAATAACAGTGGACATGGCATATTTTGCTTTGAATCCTCCAACACTGCCATCATCAGCAACCAAATTATTTGCAATGGCTCAACCGGACTGAAATTGTGGTCAAGTGTCCTCACGATTGAAGATTGCGCGGTAGAATTCAATCACGACAACAGTGTCGGCGGGGTGATGCTGGTCAATGGCAGCAACGTGCTAATGGTGGATTGCGTTATCCGTGAAAATGTTGGCGGGGATTTCGGAGGTTTATATTGCTTTGATTCCAACCCGGAATTTTTGGACTGCGTTATCGACCAAAATGTTGGCGAGAGTGTCGGCGGCGTAAAATGTGTGGGCAACTCGATGCCATTATTTGAAGACTGCGAGATAACAAATAATGAGGGACGACGCGGATTTGGCGCGATACGCTTTGAAGGATGCTCGCCCATTCTGGAAAACTGCACCATCTCAGGCAATAGCTCCCGTTCAGGATGCGGCGGGATTTCGCTGTCGCATTCGAGCGCTTCAATCGAATTTTGTGATATATTCGACCAATTGTCACGAGGCAATGGCGGAGCGCTTGATCTTTATTATTCCACAGTGATAATGAACAAATGCACAATTGTCGGCAATCGGAGCACTGCGCTGGGGGGAGCGTTTAATATTGCTGGCGGGTGCTATGTTGACATCAGCAATTCAATAATCTGGGGAAATTCAACGCCTTCAATGAACCTGATTAACTGGGGCGAGACCCCGGAAACGCAGGTAAGCCTGAATGTTGACTACACTGACATGGATTTTATTGAGGCTGAAGTTCCATCGCAAGGCGTGGCTGAAGTGAATTGGGATAAATCAAACATGAATCTCGATCCACTGTTTATTGATGAGGCTCAACATAATTTCCATCTCCTCGAAGACAGCCCCTGCATTGACCGCGGTAATCCGCGCGCGGGATTTGACCGGGACAGCACTGTAATTGATCTTGGTTCCTCATTCTTCCCACAGGCAAATTTGATTTTATCGACAAACTGGATAAGTTTTCTGGGCGTTTACATCAATGATTCCGCTTCCAGAATTTTAGAACTGCGTAACAATGGGCTGTCACCGCTGGAAATCAGCTCGATTGCTATAAATGGCAGCGATTATCTGACCATTGCGCTCCCCGGCAATAATGAAAGTCACACTTTGCAACCCCACACGTCATTGCGTTGTGAGGTGAAGTATTCTCCACTCAGGAGTGGGACGCATCGAGGTGTTGTTTCTATTCTTTCCGAAGATCGCGGCAGTCCGCGGATGGTTGTCTATATTAACTGTCGCGCTATGGGGGTGGGTACCCAGGGCCTTGCGCCAGCCGAATTCGGTATTTCCGGTGTTGTTCCGAATCCATTCAATTCGAGTTTCAAGCTTGAGTTAAATTTGCCAACGCCTGGCTCGGTCGCCGTTTCTATTTTCGATATTCAAGGTCGCGCGGTGGGGGATGCCCAGCGGTTTGTGGGCAAAGCAGGGATGAATGTTTTCGACATTGACGGCAGTCAAATGCCGACGGGGGAGTATTTTCTGCTGGCGCGGTGGCAGGATCAAGAGCGAATGGTTAAGGTTATTTCGCTGAAGTGATTGCCATGCAGGGGAAAATTTTATCCACAGATTGAACAAATTTAGCAGATTTTAAGGAAGAAACACCTGAAAATCAAATCTGGGTACCAGCTTCCACCGATACGACGGGGATGGGAATTTTGACAGTTGCATTTCATCGAGAATGTCAGAACCACCAGTGTCCTCGTTCCCGGCTTGACCGGGAATCCAGCTTGAGAGTTATCTTGGTAATTTCTGTATTCACAACAGATTAAACAGATGAAACGGATTTGGGACGGGAGATAAGGAAGAAATCCCTGAAAACGTTTCTCTGGATTCCCAATCAAGTTGGGAATGAGGAAAAAAAGGAAGAATAACTGGTTGGACGTTTTTAAAGCACTGGATTCCTGCCTTCGCGAGGATGACAGCGGACAACGTCCGCTGTGAATTACTCATTCCCACGCTCCTGCGTGGGAATGCCAACAGCTCAATCTGGGTACCGGCTTTCGCTGGTGCAACGGGAAGGAGAATTTGACAGTTGCATTTCATCGAGAATGTCAGAACCACCAGTGTCCTCGTTCCCGGCTTGACCGGGAATCCAGCTTGAGAGTTATCTTGGTAATTTCTGTATTCACAACAGATTAAACAGATGAAACGGATTTGGGACGGGAGATAAGGAAGAAATCCCTGAAAACGTTTCTCTGGATTCCCAATCAAGTTGGGAATGAGG
>CAZAGU010000061.1:0-9145 GCA_964484805.1 uncultured bacterium | reverse complement strand
TGGGAATGCCAACAGCTCAATCTGGGTACCGGCTTTCGCTGGTGCAACGGGAAGGGGTTAATGCGGTGGATTTCAGCCTTCGCGAGAACGAGACTGTGCTGGTGCGCGTGGCATGTCCGGACATGTTTATCCTAATTGCATTTCTTCCTAATCTGTGCAATCCGTGAAATCTGTGGAGAAAATCTTTTTAGGAAGAAATCCCTGAAAACGTTTCTCTGGATTCCCAATCAAGTTGGGAATGAGGAAAAAAAGGAAGAATAACTGGTTGGACGTTTTTAAAGCACTGGATTCCTGCCTTCGCGAGGATGACAGCGGACAACGTCCGCTGTGAATTACTCATTCCCACGCTCCTGCGTGGGAATGCCAACAGCTCAATCTGGGTACCGGCTTTCGCTGGTGCAACGGGAAGGGGTTAATGCGGTGGATTTCAGCCTTCGCGAGAACGAGACTGTGCTGGTGCGCGTGGCATGTCCGGACATGTTTATCCTAATTGCATTTCTTCCTAATCTGTGCAATCCGTGAAATCTGTGGAGAAAATCTTTTTAGGAAGAAATCCCTGAAAACGTTTTTCTGGGTGCCGGCTTTCGCCGGTACGACGGGGAGGGGATGAATGCCCTAGGTAATTTCTTTGCGCTCTTTGTGGTTAATTATTTACCCCGGAATGCAGTCGCTTCCGGGCTACAGTTCCCCGCTTGCGCGTGAAGGACCAGACGACCATGAACGATCGTTAAACATTATATATTAAGGATATATGGTACAGGCAGACATATTTGCAGGCACCTGGTGGGTTTTCGCGGTGATGGTCGGCGTGTTTCTTTTTACCGCCTTCATCCGCAAAAGTGCTATCGGCGCCGCGCTCATGTTGGGAGCAGTCGCAGGCTGGCTGGCTGGCGATTGGTTCCTCGGCATGGAAACGCTGAAAGGCAACCTCTTCCGCCATCTGGTCGAGGGCGCGTTCACATATTTTGACCCGATTCTCATCATTTTCACGGCGCTGGTTTTCATGCGTGTGATCGAAGAGAACGGCGCACTCAGCGCTATCGCCCGGACAATCATCGAGAAATTCGGCAAGACTCCCGCTTTGCTGATCGTCGTCGTGACGCTGTTCATCATGTTCCCGGCGATGTTGACCGGTATCACTACCACATCCATGTTGACCACGGGCGCATTGATGGCACCGGTTCTGATCGCGATGGGTATGCCGAAGTTGCGGGTTGGAGCTATGGTCGCGATAATTTCCATGATGGGAATGTTCGCTCCGCCGATCAATCTGCTCGTGATGCTGATCGGTCAGGGTGTTGACATGCCCTACATCGGGTTTGATGGGATATTGCTCGCGATTGCCCTGCCGATTGCGTTGATTACGGCGTTCACTTCAGCCTATCCCTATTTGCGGAAAGCCGATCCCGCGAAAGCTGCTGGCCAACTTCCCGAAATCCCAGCAGGAACAAACTTTTGGGTATTGCTTTCGCCGTTGCTGGTCGTATTTATATTGATGTTCGCGGTTAGACTTTTGCCAGCGATAGTACCGGACATCGGCGCACCGCTGATCTTTGTGATTGGCACGATTGTCGCCATGTTCACCGGTAAGAAAGTGCATGTGCCGAAAGCATTGTACAAGGCGCTAGTTACAGGATTGCCGGTGCTAGGCTTGTTGACTGGGATAGGAATGTTTCTGCAGATTATGACCTTGACGGGCGTGCGTGGGTTGTTGGTGGTAACGGTTCTCTCATTGCCGATAGCGTTGACCTATCTTGGCTTGCTGGTCAGTCTGCCAGCCTTCGGCGGTGTTTCGGCGTTTGCTTCAGCGATGGTGTTTGGGATACCGTTCTTGCTGTCGCTCTTAGGTGGCAACGAGATCGTTACCTGCGCGGGCATAGCATTGCTGGCGGCGATGGGCGATGTGATTCCCCCGAGCGCGATTGAAGCGAGGTTTGCGGCGCAGATTGTCGGCGAGGACAGCTTCATGAAGATTGTAGTGCGTTGTTTGCCCTATCTGGCTTTGATGGCGATTGTTGCGCTGGCGGTGATTCACTGGTCGAACGGGTTGTCGTTCTTAACGCCCAAGTTTTAAGGTGTGGGATGGATTTGACGGTCTCAACTATTCGAGAATGCCAGAACCATTAAACTCCTCGTTCCCGGCTTGATCGGGAACCCAGATTGAAAGTTTAAAGCCTTAAACACAAAGGGCACAAAGAAATTCAAAGTGTGTGCCGTGGATTTGTCTATGACAAAAACAAACATTACATTTAATCTTTTAAGGAGTCGAAATGCTACTATTTTTCGGTTTTGTTACCATGATTGTTAGTGCTTTTTTCTTAATACTGGCAGTGTCATGTGGAGAGAAAGAGAATAAATCAAAAAAGAGAAACTACATAGGATCGCTC
Organism: uncultured bacterium; assembly: GCA_964484805.1. Lineage (GTDB taxonomy): Bacteria > Electryoneota > AABM5-125-24 > Hatepunaeales > Hatepunaeaceae > CAZAGU01. The sequence goes on along the minus strand of CAZAGU010000061.1, from coordinate 6,758 downwards.
CTAAGTTTTATTTTAATGATTGTATTTTTTGTTTTTGGTTTAATTGAAGTTGGAAGGACAACAAAAATTGAAAAATCAATTGCTTCGAAGTATACAATCATCGAGGATGTAAAGACAAGACCAGATATCAAACGGTCATTAAAGATTTTATTGAACCAAAAGGTTTCTAAAGAGGAGTTGAGACTGATTGCACTGCAGTTAAAAAAACAATCAACTGATTTCAGAAGGACATTTATTATTTACTACCTTCCTGGCACGAATACAAATTACGTTGCATGGGCAACGACTCATTTCACACCAGATATTGATGTGGAAATAATCGGATTGACAATGGAAGAAGGTGAAAAGTTAAAAAGTTTACCACTTCCAGAGAACTCGGAAATAATTGGGGCTTGGTTGAATGAAGGTGGCAGACGTTCTCGATATACGATGTATCAACAGAACGGGAAATTATATCTTGATGAACTTTGGTCAGATACATATGAAACCTCGAAGACGGAAGTTATTGTAAAAGAAGTAATTGATGGTGTTAGTAGATACGAATGCAAGGCAGAAGAATATGAGGGTATATATTTCATCATCAACAGTGAAGGTAATCTGGAGATGCGCGATGAGTTAGGGTTACTCACGATTAGTCTTCATTTTAAACCCAAATAAATGTCAACGGGCTCGCCCGGACATGTTTCTCCTAATTATACAGCGGACGAGCGTCCGCTGTCATACCAGCGAAGGCTGGTATCCATCGCTTTGAGAAGAGTTTTCCTAATCTGTTGTTAAGGAAAGACATAAGGAAGAATGACCCTGAAAACATTTCTCTGGGTTCCCGGTCAAGCCGGGAACGAGGAAAAAAGGAAAAATCCCTATTTGGACGTTTTAAAGCCTTGGATTCCTGCCTTCGCAGGAATGACAGCAGTGGGGGATGAATGCGATGGATTCCAACCTTCGCAGGAATGACATTAGGAAGAATGACCCTGATTAACGCTCTCTGGGTACCGGCTTTCGCCGGTACGACGTGGAGGGGATGAATGCGATGGATACCTGCCTTCGCAGGTATGACATAAGGAAATTTAAACCTGAAGATAAAGACAACATACTTGCGGCTTTTAACTGTTCTGGCAATCCTCGCCATAATGCCGCTGTTTTTCAGCGAAGCGCTGGCTCAGGATGCCGAGCGGGATCAATTCGTCATCGCGCGCGTTAAATATGGAGGCGGTGGCGACTGGTACTCGAACCCGTCATCACTCCCGAATCTACTCCGCTTCACGCAGGAACAAACCGGCGTGAAATGCGCCGATGAAGAGGTCGTAGTCGAGCTGTCAAGCCCGCGCCTGTTCAGCTACCCGTACCTATATATGAACGGACACGGAAACATTAAGTTCACCGACCGCGAAGTGGATCAACTGCGGAAATATCTGGAGAGCGGCGGTTTCCTGCACGCGGACGACAACTACGGCATGGACAAATCGTTCCGCCGTGAGATGAAACGCGTGTTGCCGGAAGCCACGTTCGTCGAGCTGCCGTTCGGTCATCCGATCTACAGCAGTCATTTCACCTTCAAGTCTGGACCGCCCAAAATCCATGAGCACGACGGCAAACCAGCACAAGGATTCGGGCTTTTCCTCGACAATCGACTCGTAGTATATTACACCTACCAAGCCGATTTGGGCGATGGCTGGGAAGACCCCAATGTGCATCACGATCCGCCCGAAAAACACGTCGCCGCCTTGAAAATGGGCGCGAACATTATAATCTGGAGGCTTAGAGGCGGTCAATGAGCAACGCCACATCACCGCTGGGAAACGTCAAACAGTTGCTCAATGGCTTGCGCCTGGAACAACGTGCCATCGACATCAGACGGCGCGCTCTGCTCTTTTTCGCTCTGCTGCTGACGCTATTCACCACCCTACTGCTGGCGGAGCGGATATTTTTCATGCCCCCGTCGGTTCGCATGCCGCTTTTGCTTGTGGTCATGCACCTGATAATGCTACCCGTCATTCAAAATATTCGAGCGCTAATCCGCGATAAACGCCTCCGCCACGGCAGACCCGCTGAAGAATTCTGGGCGCTGAAACTTGGCGAATATGCCCCCAAACCACTGCGCGACCGCATCCTCAACGCCTTGCAGATCAACCAATCACAGCCCACAGCGGGTGATAATTTCTCCACAGACTTGGCTCACGAAGCACTGTTGCGAGTGGTCGCCGAGATTGACCCCGCCACATCCGAGCGAGCGCTCGACAGCGACGGACTGAAACGGTCGCTACGCATCGCCGGCTTGACGCTATTGACCGCCTTGGTTGTTGTTTTCACTGCTCCGAATAGCTCATTTCAGGCGATCTCGCGGCTGGCGCATCCGCGGCAGAACTACGTCGTTGCCGATCAATTTTCGTTCAAAGTATCTCCCGCAAACGGTTGGGCATATCGCAACGAAGCACAGTCGTTTTTCATTCAGACCGACGGCGCACCGCCCTCCCGCGGCTGGTTGTTCTATCAGTATGATGGCGGCGATGTCCAGCGCGTTGAGTTTACACCCACCGTCGATTCGGCTGAAGTCGCATTCAAAGGCTTCGCTGATCCGATCACATACTGGGTGGGCGCGGGCAAAGTGTCGGGCGAAAAATACCGCCTGAACATCGTCCGCAGACCGCAACTTGTCGAACTGAATTACACGCTGAACGCCCCCGCTTACACTCGCTTGCCTATCGTCAAGGGCGAGGAGAACATCGGCGATGTGGAAGCCTTCCCCGGCTCGAAGCTGGAATTAGCCATCCGCTCGAACAAGAAACTTTCCGAAGCGGCTTTGATTTTCTTGCCTGAAAATGCCGACAGTAGCGAGCTTGACACACTGATGTTTTCGATTGCCGGCTCGGATGGCAAAGTCAGCCGTTCGCTCTATAAAAATGGAGTCTATCACGTCAGGCTCGTCGATCTGGATGGCCACCGCGACCGCGACCCGGTGACGTACCGCGTCAGAATGCTTCAGGATGAACACCCGCAAGTCCGCATTACATTCCCCGAAACCGATGTCCAACTTGGCGATCAGACCGTCTTGCCGATTCAGATCGAAGCCGATGACGATTTCGGCATTGGCAAGCTGAGCCTTGCATATCATTTGCTTGGGCAGGACACTACCATCAATTATCATTCACTGCCACTCGAACAAAAGAATGAAGCTTCGGTGAAAGTTGATTATTTCTGGGATTTAGGGCAGGTTGTGCTCATGCCCGGCGATGTTGTCGAGTATTGGGCGGTGGCGTGGGATAATGACAATGTCAAGGAGCCGAAAACGGCAGAGAGCGAGCGTCGATTGGTGCGGTTGCCGACCATCGAGGAAATCATCGCGGAAATCGACAACACTGAGGAGCAAAGTTTCGGGCAGGTTGACGAGGCTCTGGAAAACGCACGCGACCTGAAAGAAAAGATTGACGAAATCCTCGACGAAATCAGGCGCAATCCTGAAGTTGACTGGGAAAAACAAAGGCAAATTGAAGACGCGATGCAACAGCAGGATGCCGTTCAAGAGCAGGTGAAAGACCTCGCCAAGACGCTCGAACAGCTGGCGGAGAAGCTCGAAAAATATGACATGGCTTCGATGGAAACTTTGGAAAAATATCAGGAGCTTCAGAAGCTGATCGCCGAAATATCATCGCCCGAACTGAAGGAAGCGATGGAGAAGCTCCGGCAGGCGATGGCGAACCAGGACCCCGAAGAAATCCGCAAGGCGCTGGAAGAATTTCAGATGGATCAAGAATCGTTCATGGAGAGCATCGACCGAAGCATGAACATCCTGAAACAGCTTCAGCTCGAACGCAAGCTCGACGCGCTGGCTAGCCAAATGGAAGAAATGCTCGCTGCGCAAGAGCAAGTTGTAGATCAGGCGAAAACCGAAGACCCACAAACGCTGGCGGCTGAAGAGAAGCGACTGGCGAAGGAGCTTGAGAAATTCCAGCAACAGCTTGAGGCGGCTACAAAGCTGGCGGAGGAAAACGGCGAAAAAGAACTGCAAAGCCAGCTCGACAGCCTTGCCACAGCGATGACCGAGCAACAACTCTCGGCACAAATGAACGAGACCGCTGGCGATTTCCAGCAGGGTGACCTGGATCAAGCCGCCGAGCGAAGCGAGGAACACGCCCGCGATATGGCGCAGATGTTATCTGGCATGAAGAGTATGTCCAAGCAGTTGAAAGATAAGAAAAAAGCGGATCTTGGGCGGAAAATCCGCCGCGCTACCGAAGACTTGCTCTATGTGTCGGAGGAGCAGGAAAATCTTCACGTAGAGAGCAAATCTCTGCGCACAAATTCACCGCGCTACCGCGACCTGAGCGGCAGGCAGAGCGATGTGCGCAACTCCCTCGATCAGATCACGAACCAGTTGTTTGAAATCAGCAAAGAGACCTTTTTCATTACGCCGGAACTGGGCGCATCGCTGGGGAAATCATCGGAAGAAATGGGCAAAGCGCTTGAACGGTTCAGCGGACGTACCCCCATGGCAGTTACCAGAAATCAGCAGAAGGCGCTCGGCGAAATCAACCGCTCGATCAAGCAACTGATCGACATCCTTGACCAGCTCGAAGGCTCGAATTCATCGACTGGCTACGAAGAAATGATGGAAAAGCTATCCGAGATGGCGCAACAACAGCAGGGTTTGAACCAGCAGAGTATGCCCATGCCGGGATCAAGCGGCAAACCGCAGCAAATGCCCGGCGGCGATCAAATGCAACGCATGGCGGCTCAACAGCGCGCGCTCGAAGCCCAGATGAAGCAGCTATCTGAAGAAGAAGGCGGCGGGATGCAGGAAGTGCTCGGCGATCTGGAAGGCCTTGCCAAGTCGATGGGCGAAGTCGGCAAGGATATGGAAGATCAGAACATGACCGACCGCACGCGAAGACTACAACGGCAGATTGTATCGCGCCTTTTGGATGCGACCCGTTCGGCGCGGCAGGAAGAATATAGCCGCAAGCGCGAGAGCAAATCCGGCGAAAACATGGCTCGCCGCTCGCCGCCGGAAATCAAGCTCGATTCCGACCTTGAAAAGCTCCGGCAGGACATGAAGCGTGCTTTGCAGGAGGGTTACACGCGCGACTATCGGCGGCTCATCCGCGCGTATTTCCAGGCATTGGAAGAGGTGGAGCAGGAGAAATAATTGATACACACGAAATGCCTATATTCAAGAGAGAAGTGATGAAGAATCTACTTTTCGTTTTACTAGCCTTTTTAACTGTCTTCGCGCCAGTGGTGTGGGGCTATGACCCGCCTGAAATAGTGTGGGAACAATTCCTGGACTTCGATTCAGAATACGCAAATTGCATAGACCTCGTTGTAACACCTGAAGGCGGTGTCGCTGCACTTGGTCAGCTATGGCCTCGCGGAATTATGACTGTCAAATTCGATGAAAATGGCAATCAAATCAGTGCCGACACTCTTCCAGAAAATCATGTTCAGCCAACCAGGTTAAGAGCAAGTCAAAACGGTGGCTATGTAGCTTGTGCATGGTTGTACGAGCAGCTTGAAAACTGGCGATATTACGGTAGCCTGCTGATCTTTGATGATGACCTTCAATTCCAAGATTCCCTTATATTTGGAGGAAGTGACGATTCAGTATGCAAATTTAACGATTTTATTGAAGAAGAAGATGGTTACGTTGCTTGCGGGTCACAACGTGAGAGTACAGGTGGATATTGGGGACATGCATGGATTCTTAAGTGTGACTTTGATGGCAATGTCATTTGGAGCAGAAAATATGGGCCGGATGAACGAGACAATAATAGCGCTTCGTTCATTACTAAGAATCCCAGAGGGGGTTATATCGTTTCTGTTCTGTTTGAATTCGAACTTAATGTGCCGAGTTATCGTTTTATGTGGCTTGATGAAAATGGTGATAGTCTTTTTACCGTCAGGGGCGGTTCATCTTCAGGTTTCTATGTAGTTGGTGACTCCATCATGGTGCCTTTTCTTCATGGATTGGACACATATAATATTGCTGATGGGGGCAAAATGTCATATTATGCAGATAATCAGAGATTCGAATTCGAGATATCAAAAGGAAATACCCCATTATTTGGTGGCGGCTATGGTACCATCGGATATTCTGCCACTACAAATGTTAACCATGACCCAGACCGCTTTACAGTGTTGACTTGTCGTCTCGACGATCAAGTCGTTGAACAGTGGCGAAGCTACCGTGATGCTGGTGGCCCCAATTCATATTCAGGCGGAGAAGCAATCGCTCAAGCTCCTGATGGCAGCCTATACATAGGCGGAAAAGTTGACAACGATTTCTGGGTGGCAAAGACAGCGCCTGATCCTGCGGCAGTGGATAATTTTTCGAGTCCACAGCCTTGCACAACCTTTTGCCTGAATCCAGCTTATCCCAATCCGTTTAACTCCACCACCTCTATCCGATACACCACGCCGCAGATGGGCGATTGCGAGCTGACCATCCTCGACATTTCCGGGCGGGAGATTGACCGGGCGAGCGTATCCGCTGGCGATGGCACGTACCCTTGGACAGCTCCTGAGTCTGGAGTGTATATAGTGCGCCTGTCGTCCGGCGACCACCAGACCGCGCGGAAGCTTGTGTGCGTGAAGTAACCCATCCGTCACCCGCGAGGAAGCGAAGCGACGAAGCAATCCCTTAGGCATTCCCACGCTGGAGCGTGGGAACGAGTAGCGCCCAATAGTCCGTCTTGTTCCCATGCTCCTGCGTGGGAACGAGTAGCACCCACTAATCCACCTTGTTCCCATGCTCCTGCGTGGGA
>CAZAGU010000060.1:0-16696 GCA_964484805.1 uncultured bacterium | reverse complement strand
CCCGGAATACAGTCGTTTCCGGGCTACGGATTCCGCCTCGCGATGATGTAGGTCACTCACCTGCAACAAAAGCTCATAATGCAATCCTTTCCTTTGAATACAGATAAATTACTCGCCCCTTTCCTGTTGACTTGTTATCAGGCATTGATCTGTTTATATTGCATCTTGAAAAATTATCAGGAAAAATACTTGAGGTTGTCAAATTGAGTAAGCCTGACCAACACCCGCCTAAAGGCTTGAGTCACGATGCCTACCGCGTCATGGATGGCAAAGACTACAAGCCCTACATTCCACACGACAAAATTCTTCCAGAATTCACAGTTCGTAGCATTTTGCTGGGCGCGTTGCTGGGCGTTATCTTCGCCGCGGCAAACGCATACCTCGGCTTAAAAGTCGGCATGACCGTCACAGCCTCAATTCCCGTGTCTGTCATCTCGATGGGCATTCTGCGTGGATTGTTTCGCGGCGGAAATGTGCTCGAAAATAACATCGTGCAAACCACCGGTTCGGCTGGCGAATCAATCGCCGCCGGTATGGCTTTCACAATCCCCGCGCTGATTCTGATGGGGCTTGCGCCGTCGATGGGCACGCTGTTCGCTGTCGCGGCACTGGGCGGTTTACTGGGCATCCTGATGATGATCCCGCTTAGGCGATATTTGATCGTTCGCGAACATGGCAAGCTTCCTTATCCTGAAGGCACAGGCTGCGCTGAAGTTCTTATCGCTGGTGAAGAAGGCGGCTCCAAGGTCAAAGTAGTCTTCGTTTCCCTTGGTTTGGGCGCAGTGTACAAACTGCTCATGGATGCCAACATTTTCGGACTCTGGAAAGAGACACCCTCGTTTAATCTGCCGTTCGTCAACAAAGCTCAAGTGGGCATGGACAGCTACCCGGCATTATTGGGCGTTGGTTTCATCGTGGGGCCTCGGATTGCCGCGTTGATGTTCGCTGGCGGCGCGCTGGCTTGGCTGGGGCTTATCCCATTGATCGCATCTATTGGTGAACACCTTTCCACACCGCTGTATCCTTCAACAACGCTCATCGCAGACATGAGCGCGGGCGACATCTGGAACCGCTACATCCGATACATTGGCGCGGGTGCGGTGGCGTTTGGCGGCATTATTTCTTTGATTCGCGCCATGCCGACTATCGTCAGCTCATTCGGCGCATCGCTCAAGGGCTTCAGTCTTAAAGTTGATCAGAGCGCACCGCGAACACAGCGCGATCTGCCCGGCGCGTTTGTCATTGGTGGAGCTGTTCTGATTGCTCTGCTGATATGGCTGTTGCCGGCGCTTGACTTGAATCTGTTTGGCGCATTTCTGGTGGTTATTTTCACCTTCTTTTTCGCTTCGGTTGCTTCGCGAGTGGTCGGGCTTGTGGGTGGCTCATCGCTTCCCGTCTCAGGCATGACCATCGCGGCATTGCTCATCACTGCGCTGGCATTCAAAGCCCTCGGCTGGACGGGCACAGAAGGCAAGTTTGCGGCATTGATCGTTGGCGCGATTGTCTGCGTGGGAATTTCTTCCGCCGGTGATATTTCACAGGACTTGAAGACAGGCTTCCTGCTCGGCGCAACTCCCCATCGTCAGCAATTCGGGCAGATTATCGGTGTGTTGACTTCGGCGACGATGGTCGGCGCAGTGATATTATTGCTGGATGCCGCGTTCGTGATCGGCTCGGAAAATCTGCCAGCTCCCCAAGCCACACTGATGAAACTTGTGGTCGAAGGCGTGATGGATCAGAATCTGCCCTGGGCGTTTGTCATTTCGGGCATTGTCATCGCAGGTGTGGTGGAATTGCTGGGCATTCAATCCTTGCCGTTTGCGGTGGGATTGTATCTTCCGTTCAGCCTCTCAGTGCCGATTTTAATTGGTGGTCTGTTGCGCGGTCTGATTGAGAAAGTCCGATCTGGCGCGTCTCTGAAGGAAGCCCGCGAACGTGGTGTGCTGTTTGGTTCTGGGCTGGTCGCTGGCGAAGCGACGATAGGCATTTTGATAGCATTGCTGGTTTACAGCAAAGAGAAGGTCGCATGGCTAAGTAATCTACCCGCGCCGATTATCGGTGAACTGCCGATGAGCGGGTTGATATCGGTCATCACCTTCGGGTTAGTCAGCTTGATGATGTGGCTGACCATCGCCAAACGCGCTAAAGATTAGTCTGGCGGAAGTTTAGCCTTTAATCGGTGTTTCGACTTTCGAGACAATCGGAGATTTCGTCAGATACGGGTTGAAGAAGGGCGAGATTAAGTTTATATTATAGTATTGTTGATAAGTTAAACAAAAACTGGTGATAACATGAACCAACCCATTCAGGGCGGCAAACAAATCCAGGTGCAACTGGATGAAAAAATCGGGCAGGGGATTTACGCCAATCTGGCGCTGATTTCGCACTCTGGAGCGGAATTTGTCCTAGATTTCACGCGCATGTTGCCGGGAATGCCGAAGGCTGTCGTTCAGGCGAGAATATTGTTGACCCCGCAACACGCCAAGGGTCTGCAGAAGGCGCTCGAAGATAACATCAAAAAGTTTGAAGATCGCTTCGGCGAAATAAAAACAGCCTCCGATAAACCCGAAAATAAGAACTTCGGATTTCAATCCGGCGGTGATGACTGATTTGTTTTGTGATCAACTTTCAGAAGCCCGGCGTTCACTTTCCGGGCTTCTGCTGTTATATTCAACTTCTGAAATGTTACTGGCATAAGCGCACAATTTCAGAGATAGCCGGCTACCAATTGATAATTAATTAAAGGGAAGTATTCCCTTTTTACCTCGGAGAGATAATGGACCTTACCTCGCTGAAAGAGCGGCTTCTGCTGCTCGGGAGGTCTCTTTGACCTTGAAAGTAAAAGACTTGAACTCGCTAAGTTAAACGAAGAGTCCACCGCGCCAGACCTCTGGAACAACCCGGACAACGCCCGGAAAATGACGAGGCGAATCTCCAGCCTGGCGAACCCAATCGCAAAGTATGCGAAGACTCTGCAAGACATTGACGATGCCATTGAACTGAGCGAAATGCTTGTCGGTTCATCGGGCGGTGAACAGGATGAGATACAGGCTGAGATGGTTCGCATTGAAAAACTGCTGGATGAATGGGAATTCGAGCGCATGATGAGTGGGCCCGATGATCAGCGCAGTTGCATGATGGTCATCCATCCCGGCGCGGGTGGAACGGAATCCGCCGATTGGGCGGGAATGTTGTTCCGAATGTACATGCGTTATTGCGAACGACGAAACTTCATCCATGAAGTGATTGACATGCAGACAGGAGATCAGGCTGGATTCAAAAGCGTAACTATAGAAATCACTGGCGAATACTCCTATGGCAGGCTCAAATCTGAGTCCGGCGTTCATCGCCTGGTGAGGATTTCGCCATTTGATGCCTCAGCGCGGCGGCACACCAGTTTTGCCTCGGTTTATGTTTATCCTATGATTGAAGACACCGGCGAAATTCAGATAAATCCCAATGATGTTCGCGTGGACACCTACCGTGCATCCGGGGCGGGCGGGCAGCATGTAAACAAAACCGATTCGGCAGTTCGGCTGACTCACTTGCCAACTGGTGTCGTGGTGACCTGCCAATCAGAACGCTCCCAGCACCGCAATCGAGACTCCGCGATGAAATTACTGATGGCAAGACTTCTCCTGAAACAGCGCGAGGAAGAATCTAAAGAGCGAGATAAAGTCGAATCAACCAAAAGCGACATCGCCTGGGGTTCACAAATCCGCAACTACGTGCTTCAACCATACCGAATGGTCAAGGATATGCGCACCAATGCTGAAACATCCAACACCGACGCTGTGCTCGACGGTGATCTTGACCAGTTTATCGAGCCTTTTCTCATGCAAGTGGCGAAAGGATAAGCTTGAAAGAAGCAACCATAGATTACTCTTTCGCCTTTGATGTGAAAGTGTTTTTTCTGACATTTCGAGCAATAATCAAAGGCAATAATGCATAATGAATCAAGAAAAATCTGGCTGGTGGCGTTGTTTACGCTGATGTTGGCAGTGCCTGCTGGCGCTCAAGAGCAATCTTTGGCAACTCAGAACGGTGAACGCATTCATCCACACGCCTTTCAGGTTGGGGAGAAGCTTGATTTTGACATTTCCTTTGAGTTTGTCAAAGGCGGCACGGCAAGGATGCAAGTTTCCGAAATTGCCGATATACAGGGTAATCGCTGCTATCACTTTGTCTCCACGGCAAAATCAACTCTGACAGTTGACCATATCTACAAAGTGCGCGATCAGATTGACTCATGGCGGGATGTCGAAGGTGGTTTTACGCGGTTGTATAAAAAGAAACTTCGCGAAGGCAAGTATAAATCTGACAAGCGGGTCGAGTATTTCCCTGAGGATTCAACTGCCTTCATGTACCGCCGCACCGATGCCAAACCCGAAACTTTGTCTGTGACGGGGCATGTGCAGGATGTGCTCTCGGCGCTTTACGATGTGCGGACGTTTGACCTGAAAGTGGGAGAACCAATTTATATTGATCTCCATGACATTGATAAACGCTACATTTTGAAGATTGACGTGCTGGGCAAAGAGCGCGTGAAAGTTCCCGCCGGAACCTTCGACTGCATCATCGTTGAACCCTTGCTCACTTCGTCGGGGATATTCCGCAAAGAAGGCGCGATTCAGGTCTGGCTGACCGATGACGCGAATCACATGCCCGTTCTGATGAAGAGCAAGCTTTACTTTGGTCGCGTCTGGGCAAAACTGACAAAATACGATCTGGGTGGAAAATAAATGAATTCACGATACGATTCCGTTGATTTGAGCAAGGTGAAAACCTTCAGGATGTCCGAGCTTGAGCGTAAAGTTCAGAGTAACGCTTTTGCCAAGTCAGTTCCGGCTGGCGCGTCGTTCAAACAATTTGTCGATTCCCTGCCGGACATTCTCGCCGCTAAAGAATTGCGAACATTCGCCGATTTGCTCGCCGAAGCCGTCTTGAATAAAAAGACGATCATCGCCATGTACGGCGGCCATGTCATTAAAACCGGACTTGCGCCGCTGTTGATCGACTGGATGGAGCGCGGTATTCTCTCTACTATCAGCACGCATGGCGCGGGAGTCATTCACGACACCGAGATCGCTCTGTTTGGCAGAACTTCCGAGGATGTTTCTGAAGGTTTGGCAGACGGCAGCTTCGGCATGAACCGCGACACTGCTGATTTCATCAACGGCGCAATCGCCAAGCCCGACCATCGAGGCTTAGGCTACGGTGAATCGTTGGGCAAGGCGCTTATTGAAGCAAATCCTCCGTGCGGCGACCTCTCCATTGTTCACTCAGCCTATCGACTAGGCGTTCCCATGACGGTTCACGTGGCATTGGGCACGGATATTATTCACCAGCATCCCTCGGCGGACGGGGAAGCGATTGGCGCGGCGAGTCTGAAGGATTTTCGCATTTTCGCCCGTCAGGTTGGCAAGTTAGACAAGGGCGCGGTGGTCATAAACTTCGGCTCGGCGGTCATCATGCCGGAAGTGTTCCTGAAAGCGCTGTCAGTCGCCAGAAATCTTGGCTATCCTGCCCACGGATTCTACACGGCTAATTTCGATATGATGACGCATTACCGCCCGATGCAGAATGTGCTCAAGCGACCGACGCTCACCGGCGGCAGATTTTTCAACTTCATTGGGCATCACGAAATCCAGATTCCGCTCCTTCACGCCTTGTTAAATGAAAGACTGGCGGCAAAAAAGCAGGAATAAACTGAAGTAAACTGCTTGGAATCAATATTTGTGATTGCTTTCTAAGGCTTACTCTTTTATCTTACACTCTCGAAAGAAAATTTAAAACATAGAGGTTTCTCGCATGTTCACCTCAAAACATCCCGCCATGGTAATCATTCTGCTACTAATCGCGCTTGCTCTGACACCATGTTATTCACAAAGCGACACTGAAACGCTTTCATCAACGGCAATTGTTGATAAGGCAAAGGGTAAAACCTTCAGCGCCAAAGCTATGCCTAAGGCTAACGTTACTTTTGCGACAATTGAAGCCATTGATGTGCCTCATGACGGTGGTGGAAAGATTGAGCTTAACTGGACATTCAAAGGCGATGCCAATGCGGTGCGGAAAGTAATAATCTTTCGCCGGAAATCCGCTAAAACCCTCTGGATACAACTCGCTTCAGTAGAAGGAAGCGAATCAACCTATTTAGATGAAGATGTTACGGATGGTCATCCTTATTCATACAGGTTACGAGCATCCGGAAACGGATCAACCTTCGAGTCAGCTCTCATGGCAGATGTACGTAGCCATGCTTCATGGTTTGACTTCCGTAAAATCAACCTGTTAATAATCGCACTGGTTGTGCTTGGGGCTATTGTTTATTTTGTCTCACAGGCTGGCAAGCGAACCATGTTCATCCGGCGCATTGCCGGTTTGCAGGCTGTGGAAGAAGCCGTTGGGCGCGCCACAGAAATGGGTCGCAGTGTGCTGTTCATTCCTGGCATTCAGGATTTGGACGACGTTCAAACGTTGGCAGGATTGAACATTTTAAGCTCTGTCGCGAAGATCACGGCGGAATACGAAACCGGGCTTGATGTTCCGGTGGCACGCTCGCTTGTGATGTCGAACGGACGCGAGGTTGTCAAGGAAGCGTATATGTCGGTTGGTCGCCCTGATTTGTACCATGATGACATTGTTCACTATGTTACAGACGAGCAATTCGGTTATGTGGCGGCGGTTGACGGCATTATGGTTCGTGAAGAGCCTGCGGCGTGTTTCTATATGGGCGCGTTTTTCGCGGAGTCTCTGATTCTTGCCGAAACGGGCAACCATGTCGGCGCGATTCAGATCGCTGGCACGGCAATGCCATCTCAGCTACCGTTCTTCGTGGCAGCTTGCGACTATACTCTGATCGGCGAGGAACTCTTCGCGGCAGCGGCGTATCTGTCTCAGGATCAGCGTGAAATCGCATCATTGCGTGGTCAGGATACTGGCAAAGTTATCGCGATGGTGTCGATTTTAGCTGGCTCGATAATGGTGACAATTGCGAATATAACCGGCGTGGGCTTTTTCTCCAAGCTCTCCGATATTTTCGTTCGCCTGTTCGCGTTGAATTATTAGGCAAAGGCAGATGCTACTTCAGGAGCTAACAATATTATTGACTGATCTTGAATCAGATCGGGTGGAACGCAAAGCCTCGCTTTCCGATAAAAGCAAGGTTTGTCAGGCAATCTGTGCCTTTGCCAATAATATGCCAAACCACAATAAGCCCGGTGTTTTATTCATTGGTGCCAATGATGACGGCTCTTGCGCAAATCTGAACATTACTGATTCATTGCTTCTTGAACTCAGCAATATTCGCTCCGATGGGAATATTTTATGGCAACCAGTAATGGAAGTCCGAAAGGACAAAATCGGAGATTGCGAAATGGTTGTCGTGGTTGTCGAGCCTTCTCGATTTCCGCCGGTAAGATACAATGGAATCACTTACATTCGAGTGGGTCCAAGACGCGCCATTGCCACCGTCGAAGAGGAGCTTCGACTTCGAGAAAGACAGCAATCGCTTGTCCTTAACTTTGACATTATGCCTGCGGAAAATGCCGCAATGTCAGATTTGGATATGAATTATTTTTCGAGTGAATATCTGCCGTCAGCCATTTCTCGCGAAATTCTTGATCGAAACAACAGAACCATAGATCAGCAATTATTGTCGGTAAAAATGTCAAAAACTGGCACTAACAAAATCGTTCCGACAGTGTTAGGATTGCTAACACTTGGCGATGATCCTGAGTTTTACCTGTCTGGCGACTATGTTCAGTTTTTAAAATTTGAAGGCGATGATCCGAGCTCACCTATTGTGTCCGAGAAGAAGATATCAGGCAGGATTGGCGAAATACTTGCGAGGCTTGACGATTTGATTGAGTTGAACATAAATTCAACTGTTGATTTTGTCTCACAGAATCGTGAAGTACGCAAGCCGAATTATCCTTTAACAGCCATACAACAGATTGTCCGCAATGCGATTTTACATCGAAACTATCAATCCAATACTCCGGTGAGGATATTCTGGTTTTCTGATCACATTGAAATCATCAGCCCCGGCGGGCCTTATGGTGAAGTTAGCATTGCCAATTTCGGTCAACACGGCTTGACATCATACCGAAATCCGAATATTGCCGAAGTCATGCGCAATCTTGGTTATGTACAGAAGTTCGGCATGGGCATTGAGTTGGCGAGAAGCGAACTGAAGAAGAACGGAAATCCTGACCTTGAATTTGATGTTCAAGACAGCATTATTTTGGCGACAATTCGGAGCGCTCAATGAGCATTCCGGTCATTGCATTCTTCAACAACAAAGGTGGCGTGGGAAAAACCTCGCTCGCCTATCATCTTTCCTGGAAGTTTTCAGAGCTTGATGTAAAAATACTTGCGGCGGATCTTGATCCACAGGCAAATTTAAGCGCGGCTTTTTTGTCCGAAGACAGACTGGAAGAAATATGGATTGATGGCAAAGGCGAGACAATATTCACGACATTGAAGCCGTTAATCGAACGATCTGGAGTGGCTGCTGCTCCGAGTTTAGAAAAGATTACATCAAATCTTTCACTAATAGTTGGCGATATCCGCCTCTCTGACTCGGAAGATATGTTTTCCTCTGAATGGCCAAAATGTCTTGACAGGGATGTTGGAGCGTTTCGAGTGCTATCTTCGTTCTGGACGGTGTTGCAAAAGGGCGCTGAAGAATCAAACGCAGACCTTATCATCATGGATGTGGGACCAAATCTGGGCGCTATTAACCGGGCGGCGTTAATCGCGACAGATTATGTCATTATCCCAGTTGCTCCTGATTTGTTTTCCATTCAAGGCTTGCAGAATCTGGGACCAACGCTTAAAGATTGGCGCAGGGATTGGCAGGAAAGGCTACAAAAGAAACCAAATAGTTTTACCGATGCTCTCCCTGAAGGTAAAATCGCGCCAATGGGTTATATTGTGCTTCAGCATGGCGAGCGATTGGATAGACCCGTTAAAGCCTATCAGAAGTGGATTGAAAAACTCCCTGCCATTTTCCATGACGAGGTATTGATTGACAAAGCGATCACTACCCCAGATTCAATAGACACAGATCCACACTGCTTGGCAATGCTGAAACATTATAGAAGTCTTGTGCCAATGGCGCAACAGGCTCGCAAACCAGTGTTTCAGTTAAAAGCCAGCGACGGCGCAATCGGCTCGCATCAGAACTTGGTTAAAAAAGCTGGCGAAGACTTTCAGGCTTTAGCAAGAACCGTGGCAGACAGGATTCACCTGAAAATGCCAAGTCAAGAGTTTTAAACAAGATTACTTATGCCCGATTACAGACTTAACATCATCGTCTCCTCGCCGTTGTGGCTTGGTTGAATTTGCATTTAGATAACATCAAAACGTTTCAGGAATAAATACAATGGATTATCCTTCAGAACTTCGCAGCTTTTTCAACGAAGACGGCACATTAAAGCAATGGCCATCTAAGATGAAGAAAAAGCTGATGGTGGTGGATTGGCTGGGTGAAAAATTTGAAACTGGTCGCAAATACACCGAAACCGAAGTAAACATAGTTTTGAACGGCTTACATTCGTTCAACGATCCCGTTTCGCTCAGGCGGATGCTGATCGAAGGCGGCGGGTTAAAACGCACGCAAGACGGCAGCGAATACTGGAAAGAAGATACTGAAAAGCTGGTCGAGTAAAGATGGTTAAACATTTCGCCCCTGATTTAATTTGCTGACAAGGCAAAAGCCGTAAATTCATCAACGACGCATGGAGATGGCATACAAACGATTGTTTTGATTTCATTGTAAATGAACCGGAAGCTCACAAAAAGAAGGAAGTGAAATCATGTTGAATTTTTCGATCCACAGGCACAATGCCAAAATGTGGCAGACGATAATCTGCCTGCTCATGCTCTTTGCACCGTTCAGCCTGTTCGCACAGGATAACACCACCGCCGCTGACGAGCCCGATGACAACAGGATGGGGGATTTAATGTCGCGGATGTACATCGCTCCCACAGGCAAGATGTTGCCGTCGGGAATGCTGAATGCGGCATTCGGCGGATCGTTCGCCAGTGAAGGCGGCCAAGAATATCTGGGGCTGATCTCGATTGGCTTGGGCGGCATAGCAGAGTTTGAATTCAGCACTGCCCACGTGTTGACGAATATCTTCTCCTTCACGGAACCCATCAGCACGACCATGCTGAAATTCCGCATCTACGAAGGCGAACCGGGCGCGAAGATTCCATCAATGGTGGTGGGACTCCGAAGCAATGCATGGTCGGATGTTGGATCTGATAGTCGGGATGAATTCGAGGGACCCGCAAGTCCGGGTTCTGGAGTTTCAAACTTCGACTTTGAGACACACCAGACCGATCTTTTTATTGCCTCCACCTGGGATTATCTGGAAGATTGGGCATTTCATGCCGGATTCACAGTTCACGAGACGATGGTGAAGAATCTTACTTTCAGCAGAAACAATAACAGCATTGATAATCCCTATGAACAACGCAAACAGCTTCTGTTGCCGTTTGCGGGTATTGAGCATCAGATTAACGACCGGACACATTCAATCGTTGAAGTCGGCGGCAAACCAAAGATCAAGTTTGCCGATGATTTAAAGACTCTGGGGATGGAAACGTCCTGGTATGGCATTGCCGGCGTTCGCTATTTCGTCAACGATATAACGTCGTTTGACGGTGGCTTGCGCTACCGTAGCGACTACTCTGGGCTGTCGAATGTTGAAATCCGCGGCGGGTTAAACCTTGGGATCAATCTCCAGCGCGATCTCATCGACATGCACAAACGCGCTCAGAAGCGCCATGAAGCGGCGAGAAACAGACATCAGGAAGCACTGAAGAAAAAATAGGCACTGGGTGATAAATATCCGTTGTCATTCCAGTGAAAGCGGGTAGGGAGCTGTAGCCCGGAAGCGACTGCATTCCGGGGAAAAACACAACCGTCATTGCGAGCGTAGCGAAGCAATCTCATGAGAGTTTTAGTATTGTCTTAAGTGTCTTAAAGATAAACTTTCTTGAGATCGCTTCCTTGCGATGACAATTTTGAGCAAAAGATAAATGCGATGGATACCTGTCTTCGCAGGTATGACATAAGGAAGAAAAACCTGAAAATCAAATCTGGGTTCCAGCCTTCGCTGGAACGACAGAGTGGGGTAGATTTGATGGTCTCAGTTTTTCGAAAATGCTGGAACCATTAAATTCCTCATTCCCGGCTTGACCGGGAATCCAGTTTGAGAGTTTAAAGGCTTAACCATCAAGAACACAAAGGGATGAATGCGATGGATACCTGCCTTCGCAGGTATGACATAAGGAAGAAAGCCCTGAAAACGTTTCTCTGGATGCGAGGGTCAGGTCGGGCATGAGGAGAAAAAGGAAGACGTTCCCACGCAGGAGCATGGGAACGAGGTTGCTTCGGCACGTTGTGCCTCGCAATGACGGCTAAAGAAATGAGCTCGGTTCCAGTCTTCGCTGGAACGACAGCCATTACTAAACTAAATTCGTAAAAAAACATTTTACACATAAACTCAAGAAGCAATAATGCGTCGAGAGATACCACTTTTTATCACTTTCATCATCGGCACAATGCTGGTGGTGGCGATGTTTATCCCTCACGAGCCATTTCCCAAGCTCGATCATGAGTTTTCGATCTGGTTCGACATTATCGCCGTGTTCGCCTTTGTGCTCGGTGGAGGGAACCTGATCCGGGTGCATGTTGACCGCATCACCCGCAATCACAAGGACAAGTTCTACAGCATGGTCACGATCTTTGGATTCTTGTTCATGCTGACTATAGGACTGTTGAAAGTCGGCGGCGATCCGGGAATTACCGGCAATTACATTGCAGATGGCACTTGGTTTAAGTTCATGTATGATGCAGTGTTCACGCCACTTCAGGCAACGATGTTCTCGCTGCTGGCGTTCTTCGTGGCTTCAGCGTCATACCGTGCGTTCCGTGCTAAAACTGCCGAAGCGACGGTGCTGCTGATTTCGGCGTTTATCATATTGATAGGACGCACGCCGGTCGGGTATTACTTGACCTTCTGGCTGCCCGATTCACTTAGCTTCCTGAAGATCCCCAATCTTTCGGCATGGATCATGGCAGCTCCAAATCTCGCCGGTCAGCGAGCAATTATGATCGGCATCGCGCTGGGAATCATTGCAACTTCGTTGAAATTGATTGTAGGCATTGAACGCAGTTATCTTGGTCAGGAGAAATAACATGGCACAAGACACGTTCATTGATAAGATGTTGAAAATTGACCGCAGGATTATTTTCCTGCTGATCGCACTGGCTGTGATTATCCCGATGATGATGAATTTAGTGTTTATCATTCGACCCTCTCCGGTAGTGCAGTCAATCTTTGACAAAATCGAAAGTCTGCCACCAAATTCTAATGTATTGGTGTCCTTCGACTACGGTCCTTCAACCGTGCCGGAAAACCAGCCGATGGCGGACGCAGTAACCCGACTGCTGATGATAAACGGGCATAGGGTCTATATGATGGCACTTTGGCCCACTGGGGATGCTCAGGCAAAGATTACAATTGAAACTGTTATCAATGCTGAATTTCCCGAGAAAAAGTATGGCGAAGACTACATCATGCTCGGCTATAAAGCTGGGAATCAGGGCTTGATTAACGCCATTTTCTCCGACCTGAAGGGTATGTACACCACCGATGCCAATGGCGTTCAGATTGATCAATTCCCAATGATGGCAAACGTCAATAAATTACCGGACTTCGACCTGATTCTTGCCATATGCTCCGGCAAGCCGGGCTTGAAGGAGTGGGTGCAGTTTGCTGGAGACCGTGGAAATATTCCGGTTGCCGGCGGTGTGACCGCTGTTGAAGCGCCTTTGCTGTATCCATACTATCCCAGCCAGTTGCTTGGATTGATGGGTGGTTTGCAGGGCGCGGCGGAGCTTGAAGCCGCAATCGTGCTCAAATACCCGCAATACAAGGAAACCAGCACTGATGCGGTGAAAAATATGGGGCCGCAGACAGTGGCGCATCTTGTGGTTATCTTCTTCGTCATCATCGGCAACATCGCCTTCTTTATCACGCAACGACGTGAAAAACGCGCCAGGATGAGGTAAGTCATGACATTAATAGATTACTTTTCACTTTGGGTTGGCGGATTGCTGACCTTGATGATCTTCAGCTTCCTGTACAAGGACAATCCCTTCTACAAGTTTTCTGAACATCTTTTTGTGGGCGTTTCAGCCGCCTATTGGATGTGCGTGGCGTTCTGGACGACGTTAGTGCCGAACATGTTTGGCTATATGTTTCCTTCAATACTGGGCTGGTTTGCCACCAGTGCAAACGAAGCCGAAATGGTCATGTCGAACATCTACGCTATCCCGTGGTACACGAGGTGGTTGCGAATATTTCCGCTGATTTTAGGCGCGATGATGTTGACGCGGCTGTTGCCCAAGGGAGCGTGGATGTCGCGCTGGCCGATGGCGTTCATCATTGGATTCGCGGCGGGAACAAACCTGACTCGCTATCTCCAGTCTGATTTCATCGCTCAGATTCGTTCGTCCTTGATTCCGTTGATTGTCATTCAGAACGGCAGTTTCAGCTTAGGGGGAACGATCACGAACATTGTCATTGTGTTCGGTGTACTTTCGGCGCTGATTTACTTCTTCTTCTCCAAGGAGCACAAGGGCTGGTTTGGCGGATCGGCACGGGCAGGCATCTGGATATTGATGGTCGCATTCGGCGCGGCATTTGGCTACACAGTGATGGCTCGTATCTCGCTGTTGATTGGCAGGATGTCCTACCTCGGCGACTGGATTGGTAGCGTGTTTTAAGGGAGATGGAAATTGATCTGGCGTAAACTGGGGTTTAAGAAAGATATATTCTTTGTGGAACCGCTTGTTCCTACTGAAGAAGACATGGCTCTCTTCGTTGGACGTGAGGATGAAGCAAAGCAATATCTGATTGACACATTAAGTAGCACCAGAGCGCTGAAAATTGTTTCTGGCGATATTGGCGTTGGCAAAACCACTTTTGTCAACGCCTGCCAGTATTTTTCTTATTCGGGCAAACTGCCTTTTGAATTTGATTATG
The DNA here is from genome assembly GCA_964484805.1 of uncultured bacterium. GTDB lineage: Bacteria > Electryoneota > AABM5-125-24 > Hatepunaeales > Hatepunaeaceae > CAZAGU01. The sequence continues at coordinate 2,627 of CAZAGU010000060.1, read as the reverse complement.
ATGTCCCAAAGGTATTGCCCTGCTTTGAGAAGCTTCAACTAATGAACAAGATGACTCTCGAAGAGTTTTCCACTCAGGTCATCATTTCTGTCTGCAAGAGTATTGTCTATCACTGCGACGCGATTAAAAAGGAGCCACCCCAACAAATTCAGGAGATACTCAACTTCTTCTTAAACCTTTACTACGATAACGATGGCAAAGGCTTCAGTGGCGGAATCTCAGTTTTGGGATCTGGTTACCAATTTGGGAAAAACCAAGCCACTAGAGGGATAAATATCCTGCGCAATTCAAAGATTGTGCTGAAGAATCTGGTTGAAATTACTCGCAAAGAACTCGACTTTGAAGGTGTGTTTGTCACCGTCAACAATCTTGAAATTTTACGTCAGGATGATATTCTTCGTTTCTTTAACGAAGGCAGGGACGAACTCTTCGATATTCAGGGGATATACTGGACATTCATTGGATACAAGGGTGTTGGTAATATAATTGAGCAACGTGCAAAACGAGTGGCAGATTATTTTTCCGGCACCGAGCTGAACATTGCCCCGCTAAGTTTCAAAACCACTAAAAAAATCATTGACACACGGGTTGAAGCTCTACGCAATCGAGATGATGCTAACTGCCCGCTTGATGATGACACTATTCAGAGAATTTATTCTTTATCTATGAATGAGACGCGCGAAACACTGAAAATCTGCAATGAGATTGTTAAACGAGTGATGAAGATTCAACCTTCAATACAGGTAATTCCGCCTCAGATTGCCATGTCTGCTTTCATGGAATATGCTCATGACTATGCCAGAAATATTGTGTTGACTCAAAAGAACATTCAGCTTTTAGCAGAGATGTACATTCGAAAAATCTGCCGATCCAATGACCACAAAGAGTTCGGATATCAAACTGCATCAGGCTTTGTATCTGCGTTAAACTCTCTGGTGGACAAACGACTTTTATCGGTTAAATCCGAAGAAAATACTGTTGGAATGAGTAAGTATTATCAGATTACCGGACTTGCCGTTATCACAGCTCTTACCGGCGCATTGGGAAAGCAAATCGAACAAACGGCAAGATTCCTTTCTCTGGTCAATGGAAATGAAGGATAGTCTGAAAATTTTTCTTTCGCAAGGCGAATAATTTCCTCCCCCACTCCAAACTAACTCAGCCAGACAACCCATGCCCCATCACACCATACACATCGGCGACTCGCGAGCCATGACGGAAGTGCCCGATCAATCAGTTCATCTGGTCGTCACCTCGCCGCCCTACTGGCAGCTTAAAGACTATGGCGCAAGCGACCAGATCGGATTCCACGACAGCTACGAAATCTACATCAACAATCTGAATCTGGTCTGGCAGGAATGCCACCGCGTGCTCCACCCCGGTTGCCGGTTGTGCGTTAATATAGGAGATCAGTTCGCCCGGACTGCCTACTATGGCAGGTATAAAGTCGTTCCGATCCGCACCGAGATCATCAAATTCTGCGAAACCGTAGGCTTTGACTACATGGGCGCGATTATCTGGCAGAAGGTCACCACCACCAACACCTCCGGCGGCGCATCCGTGATGGGCTCTTATCCCTATCCGCGCAATGGCATCGTGAAGATCGACTATGAATTTATTCTGCTGTTCAAGAAATGGGGCACGCCGCCTGTCGTATCAAAAACCGTCAAGGAAGCGTCGCGCATGACCAAAGAGGAATGGAATCGCTATTTCACCGGTCATTGGAATTTCGCCGGCGAACGGCAGAAAGAGCATTTGGCGATGTTCCCTGAAGAACTGCCACACCGTTTGATCAAGATGTTCTCTTTCGTTGATGAAACCGTGCTTGACCCCTTCCTCGGCAGTGGCACGACATCGCTCGCCGCGTCGAAGCTGAACCGCAACTCGATTGGCTATGAAATCAACCCGGACTTTCAGCCGATTATCGAGGAGAAGCTGGCGATTGCGAAAAGTAGCGATGCTGTAACAATCTCCAAAGCTCAACCCTTGCTTGATCTTAAAAAACGCCTCAAATGCTTACCCTATCACTTCCACGACCCCATCAAGTTCGAGATGAAAGCGAATCCGAGAAATGGGCAGTTCGGTTCAAGGGTTTCCGCTGATATTTCCGCTCCAGCCAGGCAATACCATCGTATAAAACAAGTTTTATCGCCAAATCTGATTGAGTTGGACAATGGGGAGAAAATCGTTCTGCTGGGTGTGAAGATCAATTCTAAATCACATAATGCCGCCGTCGAATTTCTGAGCGATTTAACCGCTGGACAGCAAGTGTTTATCAAACATGATCGAGAAGAGCATGTCGAGACTGGACATTTGGCAGGATATGTTTATCTTAAAAACATGACCCATGTCAACGCCCATTTAGTCAAAAGCGGCTTGGTGGATGTCGATGACAGCAGGGATTATTCATTCAGAAAACGGTTTGAGAAATACAGGATTGAAGAATATGGCTAAAGAATGGATTTTAAACATCGCCATGAATAGGTTTCAACTAAATTTCAAGCGCAATGTTGGTGCAACATCGGAAGAAATTAGGAAATGTTCACCAAAATAACTTGAAGATTGGGAAATATATTATGGGGCTATTCACTTTGCTAATGTTACCACAACATGTAGTGGTGTGTGGA
>CAZAGU010000059.1:0-16753 GCA_964484805.1 uncultured bacterium | reverse complement strand
CTCGAACTCTTATGAGATTGCTTCATCCGGCTAAAGCCGTCCTCGCAATGACGGATAAGTTTTACCCCGGGATGCAGTCGCTTCCGGGCTTGTATCTTGAGTTAATCAATATATTTATTGATTAACTGAGCCTGTCTTGAATTTTGTGTAAATAGAAAAAAGGTGTTAGATTATTAGGTCATTTACACAGGAGGCAGAGGTGGACAAGAATATCCCATCGATTTGTTTGACGGCTGGCAAATGATTTCCTACTATCCGCGCGTCGCAATTGACGCGGTCGTGGCATTTTCCGGCATTGCAAATCAAATGATAATTGCCAAGGATGGTGCCGGGCATTCTTACAACCCCGAATGGGAATTCAGCAACATGGGCAACCTGCGCGAAGTCCAGGGGTATCAAGTCAAAATGGATGGCGACGCGGAGCTCATCTATCGCTTGCGGGCGGCGAGATGACAGCAGGCCGGCATGACATTGCAATCTCGGCGGAAGATTTGTCGAGCGGCGTGTATGTAGTATCGCTGAAGGCGAATGGCATGTCATCACGGATGAAGATTGCGCTAGTGAAGTAGAGAGGGTGAAGAAAGTAGCAAACCGCCTCAACGGGAACCTCGGTTCCCGTTGAGGCGGTTTGGGGAAGGGGGGGAAATTACTCCGTCCTATCCGCGTGAAAAGTAAAACCTGGCAAGTACTGAATTAACCGCACATCAGCCAATTCAGGATCACTCACGCGGGGATCCTGCTGAAAAGTCCCGTAGGCTGATGGCCAGACGATCCATTTTTCCACAGGCATTTTAAACATGATGGCTTTCCAAAGAAGCGCCGAATAAAGCGCCTCAAACTCAGTTTTCAACTCCACAATTAACCCGGAATAGTCTGTCAATTGTCTGATCAATTCCTTCTTCTGCCGAGAGGATTTTAATTCAATCAGAACTGGTTGAGTTTCACCATTTTCATGTGTTTTCAGTGCAAGTAAATCACAAACAATTTTCCCCTTTTTTCCGTCCTTAATGACTGGAATTGGGATTTCATCGGTCACAAACTTCAGCTCAATCTCATCGCCACATTGCCGACAAGCCTGTTCTAAAATATCCATTCGACCTTTTTTCAAGTAAGCATTTCGGATTAGAAATGACTGAACCTGCTTTTCTGGAGTGGGTCTTGCTGGTGGTTTATGGTTGACAATATGGGCTTCATATTCCGTGTTAATTCCATCTCTCAGCTCCTTTGCACAGCCAAACCCGCCTTTGCCAATTTGTGGTTTTTCCTGCGAAAGAGACAAGAGGGTGATGCCACTGCTTGTCGGACGAAAATGTATCGGTTTGGAACTTGACCATTCATACGCCAGTTCCAGAAGATGCTTGTTTATCTCGTGGGCGTATTTTGTAACCGAAGATAATTTATCACTTGCCGTTTCATCGGTAAAAATCATTTTACAGCCTCTGCAAGTTTTTCTATCTCTTCCTGAGCGTTGTGTTTCCCAAGATCAGCAAAACAAACGTAGGGATGTCCTTTGGGCTCCAAACCTCTGGATTTAAAATGTTCCAGAAGATCAAATTTAATTATTTTGCTCCTAATCCCACAGTATAGTAGCTTATTTCGGTGCACAATAACCGCAATCTTGTCAGGATTTTGCTTGCCAATTTCCAAGCTGTAGTTCTTTAAACCAATGCCGTCAGCATCAGGTAAATAAAGCACAGCAAGCTTGCCCTGTACTTTGGTGCCGGCGGTTACGATTTCACTGACATTTTCCTTCACACGTAAGCATTCATTCTTCATATCAATCAAAATATCTGGAATTACCTTATTTCGAATAGCTTCAAATAGAATGGATGGTAAACGCTCTTTTGAAAAGGGAACATTAGGCCAAAGAGAATCAATTCCGCTAAAAACTAAAGCCCAGTCGTTCTCTAAGCTTGGAACGCACAAAGCCTTCCATAGCCAGCTTGTGGCTTCCAGCTCAACAAGGTTGTTGTCCCGCAGTAAGTGCATTGTTGTAGTATGGTCGAGAGCAGATTTTGGATGATAAAATGTTACATTTTCAGGGATTCGAGCCTTGGGATTCAAAGGATGATGATCTACCCAGATTACAGGCTTAGGTATTTCTGCCAGATAACTCCAATTCCTTGGTGATGGTATGTCAAGCACCCAAATTTTTTCGTACTTCTCAAATTTGTTGGAAGTAAAATATGACTGAAGATTCTTCTCTTTTAATGGCTCTAATTCACAAACATCTACACCAAGTTTGTAAACGAGCATTGCCGCCGCTCCCAGACCATCGCGGTCAACATCATGAATAATTAAGTGCATTTTAACCTCAGTTTGGTGGATACATTTCTATTAACCTTCGACATTCCTCGCCGCGCTCAGAGCTATCGCGCTTAAGCACCAGTGGAGTGTCGTGAGCCAATTGCTCAATTATTGTTTTCACTTCCAAATTTTCGATCCATTCTGATGGAATACTCTCAAAACCGCAGATCATCCCCAGCAAGTTGCCTGCCATCAGCCCGGTGCTGTCGCTGTCGCCGCTGTGGTTGACAGCCAACAAGACGCCTTGCTTGTAGTCATCAGCAACCAGAGCACAATACAAAGCAATGGCAAGCGCTTCTTCTGCCACCCAACCCTCACCAAGAGATTCGATAGCTTCCGGGCTGAGATCCAGCTCAAGAGCCAAATCCATCGCGTTCTCAACTGCCTCGACAGTTTCCTCGTGCCTGTCCCATTTTTTAAGCTTATATAGCGTGCTGACAATGCTTTCGGGAAGCGCGATACCCCGACCTAAATCGGAAACAACCTGAGCGAAAAAACCAGCGGCTAAATATCCGCTCGGATGTCCATGGGTCAACGCGGCGATTTCTACGCCTAATCTAAAAGGCTCATTCGCAATCAAACCCACAGGGGCAATTCGCATAAGTCCGCCGCAACCCTTGCTATCATTGACTGGATTGTTATAGGATGGTGGTTTAGTGTTTTCAAACAAAGCGCTTGTGCACGATCTTCCCGGCACACGCTGAGCATGAAGTACGCGTTGATCTATCAGCCAGCCAGTTTGCACAAAGCCAGGAAGCTCCTTTCGGAAATCCTCCCCTTGCGTCGAGAGCCATCTCTGATATGCGTAAAAAACGACAGACGGCACGTGGCAAATCCCTCGTTCCTGCCAGCGTGTTAATGCCCGCAATAGTCCTTCGTGAGTGAAGAGCATCATTTGGGTGTCGTCAGTGATAGCGCCGATCTTGCCGAATGCTTTCGAGTAGTTCGTCAATCCGGTAGCGCCAAAGGTTCTTCTTATTTCGCTAAGTGACAAAAACTCTAAAGGTGCGCCAAGAGCATCACCTATCGCTCCTCCGAAAAGACAGCCTAAAAATTGATTTTTGTTCATTAATAGCCCGTAAATGAATGTGTTTATTGCCTCAATCCGTTATTCCCGCCCCTTCCCCAATTATACCAATCCCCCACCCTAAAGTCAAGACCATAGCGGGGAGAAAATCAAACATCGATTATTTTCTCATACAAAAACCACCACTCCCCACCAAACGCTGGCGGGGAGTGATTTTATGGGCTTTAGCTGACAAATGCCCAGAGCTCCTTCTGGCTCTTCTGGTCAAGCGCGCCAATATCCGAGATGAAAAACAAGTCCTTGGCGATGTCGCTGAATAGCCACCCGCCCCCCGGTGTCTGATGAGGCCAGTCATCAAGCTTCGTCTGAAAAGTCCGCACACCCTGCCGAGTCATCACCTTCCACTGGCGGATATCGAAATCCTCGCGCGTCTGAATGACCTGCGTTACTTCCAGCACAAACCCCGCACTGGCGAGCGCCTGCTCAACTGCCTGCCGCGAGCTGTCGTCAAGCTCATCCAAAGTGGGGATCAGCGCGACCTCATCCTCGTCGTCATTCCTGAGCGAAATGTACTCGGACGGCTTGCTCCACGGAAAACACAGGCTCGCCTGAACTGGCACCGCATCACCATTGACTCCAGCCCAAAGCTGGCCATCGCGCCGCCATTCGACCTTCAGCAAGTTCTGTTGATCTTCCAATTTAGCCCCATGCGTTTCTTTCAACGTGGTCGTTTGTCTTTCAAGCGTCGTTTGATCGTTCATGTTGTGTCCTTTCCTTTTCCAGACTGGTTAAACCCCAGACTGCAAATCCTGCTGCATTTTCACCAGCTTGGCATAAGTGCCGCCGGTCTTTGCTAATAGTTCGCTGTGCGTTCCTGACTCGGTGATCTTGCCGTCCTCCATCACCAGCAAGCGGTCGGCATTGCGAAGTGTCGATAACCTGTGAGCTATCGCAAACACCGTCCTGCCACTAACAAGCCGATCCAGCGCATCCTGAATCTTGCGCTCGGTTTCGGTGTCCACGCTGCTGGTCGCTTCATCCATGATCAGAATGCGTGGGTTGCTGAGAATCGCCCTGGCGATGGATACCCGCTGGCGTTCACCACCCGAAAGCGTGTGCCCGCGTTCGCCGATGATCGTGTCATAGCCATGCGGAAGTTTGCAGATGAAATCGTGCGAGTTGGCAGTGCGTGATGCTTCGATCACATCCGCCATCGAAGCATCTGGATTGCTGTAAAGAATGTTGTCAACAATCGTCCCGTGGAACAGATGTGGCTCTTGCAACACCATGCCAACTTGCCGACGGAAATGCCCAATGTCAAGATCGCGAACATCCACGCCGTCAACCAATATCCTGCCACCCGTGACATCGTAGAATCTCGCGAGCAGATTGGTGACAGTAGTCTTCCCCGCTCCCGATGGCCCAACCAAGCCAATCATTTCGCCCGGTTGCACCTCAAAAGAAATGTTACGAATGATCTGCCGAACTCCATCATAGCCGAATTTCACATTTTCAAACACGACATGTCCCTTGACCGGATCAAGCCTGATAGGATCAGGGTGGTTGAAAATTTCCGGCTTAGTGTCCAGCACTTCAAATATCCGGTGCGCTGAGCTGGTGGCGCGGTTAATCATCCTCGCCATTGTGCCCAGTGTTTCCAGCGGCTGGAGGTACATTCCCATGTAGAGCAGGAAGGTAACGAACGTTCCGATGGTCAACGGTGCGCCGATGCCAAACATTCGCGGCAGAGCGAAGCTCCACGCCAGAATGGTCATGCCGTGAATTGCGATTATCATAAATGGCCAGAATTTCGTCCAGACATCGTGAATCTCATTGAAATTCGTCACGCACGCCACGTTCCGCTTATCGAAACGCTTGTTTTCCCGCTTTTCCTGATTGAATGCTTTCACAACGCGGATGCCGGGAATGGTGTCAGATAGCACCGCCGTCATGTTTGACCATTTCCGCCACGCGTTGAGGAACATCCGCTGCATCACCTGACCATTCTTGAAGAACGCCCAGAGGAAAAACGGTATCGGTATGGTCATTATCAAACCGAGCTGCCAGTCCATCGTAACCAGCACCACGCCCAAGCCAGCAAGCATAATTACTGCCCACATGACCTCAATGATGCCGAAAGCGACGAAGTCCCAGAGCCGGTCGGTGTCGCTACTTACGCGACTGATCAGCGATCCCGTTTGTTTGCGCGAGAAAAAGCTCAAGCTGAGCGTCTGCAGATGTTCGTAAATCTCCCGCCGCAAGTCACCAGCGACCAACTCACCCAACACAGACATCGAATTCAATCTGATCCAGAGGCTGAAAGCCCTAACCAGATAGGCGGCAGCCAGTGCGCTGATAAGCAACGTCGCCAAATGCATTGCCTTGGCAACGTCCATCTCGCCAGCTTCAAACGGCTTGATGATATGGTCAATCACATAGCCCGTCAAGTAGGCGGGGATCAAACTGACCACAGTCAGAATTAACGCCGAGACAATCCCCAGCCACAGCCGCATCTTATAGGGCTTCAGATAGTTGATCAGCCGCCAGACAACCGTCATCTTGTTTGACGCGATTGAAGCCTGCGCTTCGCGGATTGGATGCGTCACTGCCTCGCGATAGAGCTCGTCCGGGTCGTCGTCCCCGTTATAGCCAGTGCCCTCAATGCGTTGCTCAATGATAAACTTGATGTTCTCCATCGCGCCTTTCTGGCGGTGCGTATAGCGGAGAATCGCCAGCGAAGGATCATTCGGCGCGCCCAAAATAGTTAAAGTTGTGCCACTGAGACCATTGATTTCTTTTATAGCAGTAACGTCGGAAAGGCGGACATTATTGATGTTTTCACTGCCTTCTGGATCCGTTCGAACTACTGCCAGATGGTCTTCTCCCAAGGCGACCCAGCTACCGTTCAGCTTCAGCGATCCATCCAGATCGGCGTAAGCATAAAGCTGAACTGGGCGGTTTCCCCAGTGTTTTTCAATTTTTTCTCGCAAGCCTCCGGGCATTTGCGCCGGCTGATCTGTGTAGCGGGTAATTAGTTCCGTGTCAGTTTGGCTTGTTCTTCATAGCATGATTTTCTTTCCAATGCGAAATGGCTTCTGAATTCTGAATGAATGAAAATTTGGGAAGGTGGAGAAAGTGCCGTCGGAGGGTATCTTTGAGTTTTACACAATAAAAAAAGCCTTCCGGGCGCGACCCTGGAAGGCTTTAAATCAAAATCTATTTGATAAACCTATTCACAAGGGTCTTTCCTCTCTCCACTGTCGATCGACAGATAGAGTACTCCTTTGATAGTCCACACACCGACCGGTAAAATCATCGGCTGATGCAGGCAGGGAGTATTTTTTGTGAAGTTTGCCATCTAACCCTTTTCTCCTTGAATAGGATGTTTACTTTTTTTCTCAAGCGTGTTTATTATAACACACTTCATCTAAAATGTCAAGCACAAACTGGAATTATTTCCAGCAATCAAAATTTTGATTGCTCTGAATGTTGTGAAATCAAAAATTACTATTTGAACAATTTCAGAACGATCCTAGTAATTTCTGACATCGTCTTGCTGTCTAACTACTTCAACAGGCAGACCTTGCGCCTAAGCTCCATCACACCGCTCCGCAACTGAATGTAGTATATCCCGGATGCGACATGTTCAGGTTGCCAGCTTACAGTATGCGCTCCAGCTTCTCGCCAGCCGTTGCCAAGTTCTGCAATTGTCCTGCCGGACAGATCAACCACTGTCAGCGCCACATCGCCTGCTTCGGCAAGATCAAACCGAATCTGGGTTACACCATTGAAAGGATTAGGATAAGCTTCAGCAAGGCTTGTAGTTTCCGGCACAAGATCATTGGAGATAGCCTTTATGACCGTGAAACCGTCGGTCTTATAAAGTAGCCCATTCCCATGCAAAATACCGCTGAGATTCAGATCCGATAGGTTTCCAGAAGATTGAGACTGCACTTTCAGTGCGAAAGCTTCGCCAGTCTGCAATCCTTCCACAGCCTCGGTGATCGGGTCATCACCCCACACTGCCAACCCGCAGCGTCCATCCTGCATGATCGCCCCACGACCGACGACATTGCCATGATTATCCACTGCGATCAGTTCGTCGCCGCTGTCTGCGCGACCATCCAGAACGACCAGAACACTCATATTTTCTGAGTATAACACTTCCGAATTGTCCGATTGATTTCGAGAAATCCCCGCTAAGGCATCACCCTGCTCTGGGTAATTGAAAACGAGACCTTCTTCGCCGGAGATTTTCACTTGATAGCCTTGTGTCGGTTGCCACGGGGGCATATTGGAAAAGTCAAACTCCGGCGACAGGAACTCACCACGCTCATTTTTGGCAATGTCAACACGGTCAATGATCGGCGACAGCACCGGAAAATCTGGAGCACCAGCATCAAGCTCATATTCTGGGAAATAGGCGATCATGTTCCACCCTACTCGAAGCTGAATGTCCGAATCAACGGGAATCGGCTCACCTGTATATTGAAGCTGTGTGTTCTCATCAACGCTGATCTGATAGCCTTGTGTCAAATTCCAGTATGGAATGTTGTTGAAGTCAAACGCCGGAGAATAGAACTGCCCGCTGATGTTCTTGAACAGGGTCACGTGATGACCATTTTCATGGGCTAATTGCGCCAACATACGTGGCACATCAGGTCCTCCGTCTTCGCCATTGTCGTAAAATTCTCGATCCGGCGCAACATTAATCGACATGATATTCCAGCCACGCTCCAGCTCGACAGTCAATTCCACAACGCTCAATGCCTCAAGGGTCACCACTGAAAAGCCATTGTTAGTCCATAACACAGGACCTTCTAGGGTCTCGACAGCAATCCGATATTCCACATCGGATTCAAAATCCCAGGCACGGAAAGTGATCGCTTCACCCGCGACAAATCCTTCCACCGCTTCGGTTTCAGGCTCATCACCCCAGGCGGCAAATCCCATGCGCTCGCCATTGACCCACACTTCACCGCCAGCAAGCAGTCCTGCAGGGGTGAACAAACCGACTTCCCAACCAGTAGGCACCACTTCACCCTCGAAAGCCAGATCAATCACAAGGAAACTATGGTTCAGATTGGTGCGCCTCCAGTTTGTGAAATGCTGAAGTTCAGGCACAAACTGCGGCTCAGTGACAACCACATCAACAATAACCAACACCATCGGCAGATCAGGATCGTTTGAAAGCACATTGACTGAGGCATGATAATCGCCTGCCCCAAGTCCGTTTGCATCGACGGTCAGAGTTATTTCAGCAGCCTGATCCGGTCCCACAACACCTGCATCTGGTTGAACCTCTAACCATGGGATCTGTTCCGGGATAGTTTCAAGATCGTACTCAAGATCACCATCGCCAGCATTTAGAATTTCAAACACAGCTTCGCCGATAGTATTCTGCTCAAGTTCAATTTCAACCATACGAGGATTCACGTCCATTTCCGGCCGGTCAGGTTCAGCCGCTTCCATCGCCGCAAGTGCGTTAATTCTGCCAGCGCCCAGCTCTCCTTGGTAATCCTCATTTATTTCATAAATATCATCGGCAGTATCAGTGATAATGTCCCAAACTTCGATTGCGCTCAGGTCTGGGTTATAGGCTCTCATAAGTCCAGCTAAACCCGCCACCATTGGCGTTGCCATTGATGTGCCATTCATGTAGGCGTAGCGGTTGTCAAGATAGCTGGAAAGGATTCTGGTACCAGGCGCGCTAATGTCAACCCAGTCGCCATAATTAGAGAAATCAGATTTATGATCATCCTGGTCTGTTGCAGCAACAGCCATCGTATTTGCATAACCCGCAGGGTACATTATCTCAACATCGTCATCATTGCCTGCGGCGGCAAGTACCAGCGCATCGTTATCCAGGGCGTAATCAATCACATCTTCCGCGGCTTGTGAACGCTGGTAGCCACCCCATGAAAGGCTGATAACACTGGCGCCAGCTCGAACAGCGTATTCAACACCCTCGAAGCCGAAATCAATCACTCTGCCCGTTCCAACCCGAACAATTATAAGGTTGCAATTGTATCCAATACTGGCGACTCCGCTTTGGTTGTTTGTTTCGGCTGAAACAATTCCGGCGCAGTGTGTTCCATGACCACCGTCTTCAGCTACATCGTCAGGGAAGTTGTCATCACCGACAAAATCCCAGCCCCAGAAATCGTCTTCGGATCCATTCTCGTCGTCATCTTCGCCGTTTGCATCATCCTCAGTAATTCGCCCATCGTTGTCAATATCTTCACCAAGGTTCTGCCATACATTGCCTTCGAGGTCTTCGTGATCCATATCAATGCCTGTGTCCACCACAGCGATTAGGCTGGATGGATCACCAGTGTAAATATCGTGAGCTTCGCTGGCATGAATCAATCGCATTCCGTACTGACCTTCATCGTCAATGTAGTGGTCGTTATAGTCCATCAGAAGTTGGTATTTGTAGCGGGGTTCGGCATACTCAACTCCACTTAATGCCGATATTTCCTCAGCAAGGTCAACAACAGAGTCGTCCGCCAGATATTTCAAGATAAAAATTTGTGAGAGGTCAACTCCACCACCTACAGGTGGCAGTGCGTGAGGAAACATGCGGTAAAAATGCGAAGCATCCACCCGGTTAAAGACATCGTCTAACTCAGAATTGCCGGTATTCCAGATATATCTTTCCATATCTGACACAGAGTAATTCTCAGACAGCTTAATCACAAGCTGCCCTGCAAAATAATCAGCTTGATTGACGGCTTGAACTGGCGCAGAAAAAGCCAGTACTGCTACCAAGAAAAGAAGTAAGAAATTTTTCATGCCACACCTTCTGAAATGAATCCTTGTTTCAATAATATACGACCAAAGTAAACAAGAGTCTTGACACAGGTCAAGTCAAACATTATAACAAAAGAGAATTTTATGTAATGATCCTTAAAATAGAAAGCGCCGCTGATGAAACATCAGCGGCGCTCTTTTTATCCCATTCCGAACTGGGTAATTTCTACTTGACCAAGGCAACCTTGCGGGCTGAATGGAATCCGTTTGTTTCAAAGCGGATTACATAGATGCCTGACACAAGACCTTCGCCATTCCACATAGCAGTGTGTGTGCCAGCGGAGCGATATTCATCAACCAGTGTCGAAACTAAACGGCCTGCGAGATCGAAGACTTTCACCGAAACCATGCCCTCTTCCGGCATTCCGTAGGTCATCCGGGTGATGGCGTTAAACGGGTTCGGATAGGCATTCGACAGATAGAACTCTTCAGGAATTACAGGCTTCATCGTTACGTCGAGTAAGACAAATTCGTCTGTGGTGTAGTTCAAGCCGGAGCCAATGTGAACTGCTATCGGCATCAAGCCAACTTCAGTATTTGACCAGCTGTCCCACAACCGCAGTTCGAAGGATTCTCCTTCAATGAGGCCTTCGACTTCTGTTGTCGTCTCATCGTCTCCCCAGACAGCGATACCGCATTGACCATTCTGGTCGATAGTGCCGAAACCGACATACCTATCATCGGTGGTGTAGGCGGCAATTTCGTCATAAGCGCTGTAGGACATTCCAGAAATGGATGACACCAACACACTCATGTTTGCCCCTGTGGAAACTAGCTCTGTGTAATGCGTTTCCGCTGGTGCCACTAAATCGGCTGCCATAGCAACATTACCAGCTTCTTCAGGATAGCTGAAGTCGATGTAATCGCGACCTTCGAGATCCAAGCGAACCTGATAGCCCTGAGTTTCGCGCCAGTCAGGCATGTTCGAGAAGTTAGCTCGCGGCGCCATGAATCTGCCAAGTCCGTTCTTCGCCAGAATCACATAATCAATGATCGGTGAAAGAACATAGAACTGGGGTGAACGAGCCGATAATTCATAAGTTGGGTAGTAAGGAACATAATTCCAACCGTGGTAAATCGGGAATTCGGTGTCGGCAGGAATCGGTTCACCACTCCACTGACCTTCGGTGGCTTCATCCATACGGATTGCATAGCCTTCTTCAAAATTCCAGTAAGGAATGTTGCTGAAGTCAATGCCCGGATAGTAGAAACGACCGCGATCATTCTTGAAAAGCAACACGTGATGGGCATCGCCATCGCTGAATTGTGCAAGCATCATGCGAACATCAGGACCACGAACTTCATTTTCTGCGTAGAAATCATCGCCGGGTGCGACATTCAGTGAAATAAAGTTCCAGCCATTGCGGAAGCTGATCGTCAGGTCACGTGAAACAAGCGCTTCAAGAGTCATTATGGTGAAGCCATTGACTTCCCAGTTAATGTCACCTTCAACGACATGTGCTTCACCGCGATATTCGCGATCTTCTGCAGGATCCCAGACGACAAACGACATTAGTTCGCCAGCGTGGAAACCATCAACCGGTTCTGTGCCCGGATCATCGCCCCAGACAGCAAGGCCAACGCCTTCGCCATCGGCATTCCAAGGTTCAGCACCAGCAACGACACCACCAGGTGTAACAACACCAATTTCCCAATCGACTGGAACAGATTCACCATCGAGAACCAGGTCTTGAACTAACAGGTTAGCGCTCACGTCAGAAACTACTGGATAGTCGAAGTGCTGAAGAGCATTAAGGACTTCGATTGACATATCAAAGTCAATTGTCTCTACACCATCAGACAGAACGATGTGAAGATCATATCGACCGAAGTCGTCATAGGTCGTTTCCCAGTAGAAATCTGCCGTGCCATCACCGTTCTCAGTGAACACTGCGTGTTCTGGTAAGCCTTGAGCTTCAAGGATGAACTCAAGTACGTCCATATCGACATCTTCAGCCGCGACTGAGAATTCAACGACTTCAGTTTCGGAAACACTGACGATTTGATCGGGAAGTGTTACCCATCTAGGAACGTCGTTCGTAGGAACAACTGTAACAGTAAACGTTACTTGAACCATTTCCTCTGCATCTGAGGCGGAAACGATTATTTCCGCGCCATCTGGCAGTGAAAATTCGGGTCCAGGGCTGAACCAAAGTTCTGCACCTTCAAGGGTCATGTTTAAGCCAGCGGGGCCAGCTTCAACAAAGTCAAACACCAGTTCATCTCGATCTACATCGTAGAAGATAGCGTTAAGATCATCAGCGACGACCATCATGCCTGAATCTTCATCAACGACTACGTCATCAATGGCTTCAACGACAACCGGCGCATCATTGACCGGTGTGATGGTGATAGTGAACAGATCGTCAACCGAAAGGCCTTCACCGGCGAGGTCGGTAGCGGTTACTGTGATCTCAACACCTTCAGCAAAGTTGAAGTCTGCAACAGGATGGAACGCCAAGACGTTATCGTCATCTAGCGTCATCTGTAGTTCATCCATCGCGCCCGTGAAAGCAAAGACCAGCCCATCGCCGGGATCGATGTCGCTGAACACGTCGTCGAGATCAGCCACAACTACCGCGTCGCTGTCTTCGTCGATTGTTATGTCGTCTATCGGAGCCGCGACAACTGGCGCATCGTTGACAGCAATAACTGTAACTTGGAACATATCATCCACAGCATCATCGCGGTTCGGTGTGCTATTCATCTGACCAACGCCGCGAACTGCGCGTGTGACACGGTTGTTGTTAGCACTTGGTGAGCTGAACATTGCCGCGGCAACAATCATCTCGCCATCATGGCCGTCATCTGCAGTGATGCGGACATCGGAACTGCCAAAGTAGTTATCAGCAGGTTCCAATGAAAGGATACCATCAACAATCGTCAAACCAAGTTCGTCAATACCTTCGGCAATACCAAACGTCAGTTCATCGCCATCGGGATCAACAAAGACTTCATTCAGGTTTGCAACGACAGTGCGATCTGCATCTTCGCGTATTTCAACGTCATCAATGACGGCAACAACTTCAGGTGCACGATTGACGTTGTTTACAATAATGTGAACTTCAACATCGTCAGCAAGGTCACCATCATTGGCGTTAAAGTATGCAGTGTATTCACCAGCATGGTTGTACGATGGAATCCAGTAGAAGGAACCGTTTCCTTCGCCATCGTAATCAAATTCAAATCCATCGGGGACATCGCCGTCATAGCTCATGTCGATGTGGTCATTGTCCGGGTCGGTTGCGACCAGAGCAAATCTTACTTCGTCCATTTCGTTGACTTCGATCACGTCCACAGGATATTCAACGAATTCTGGAGCACGGTTGGTATTCATAACCGTCAGGGTAAGAACAGTTGCAGCAATCTCAATACCATCATTAGCAACAAACTGCAGTGCGTATTCACCTGAAGCTTCAAAGTCCATGTCCCAAGTGAATGTTCCTGATCCGTCACCGTTGTTAACAAACATGTCTTCAACAGCCATTGGCAGGTTGCCAGCAAGGTCAATCAACGACAATGCAAGTTCGTCGCCATCTTCATCATCAGCAACGACGACCAGTTGATACATATCGCCTTCGTTGGCTTCGTCTGCTTCCGGCACATCAACCCAGAAAGGCGAATGGTTCGGGGCAACACCCACACCAAACAGACCAACTTCAACTTCAGCATTGTCGAAGTTATTGGATACGATAGTCAGAAGACCGTCGTACTCCATCTCTTCGGCAGGACGGAAATACAACATGCCAGCGACTTCTTCTCCAGGTGCAAGAACAATCGGGCCTTCAAATACGGCAGGATCAAGACGATCACCAGCGTAGAGGTTAGCTACTGCAAATCCATTAACTTCATAGTTTCCATGCCAATTGTTAACCCATTCAACATCAGCACGATATTCACGACCAGCGCTTACATCCCAGAAGCGGAAGGTCAATTCATCGTCAGCTACAAAGCCGGGATTTTCACCTTCAGCACCCCAAGCAGCGAGTCCAAGGCGACCGTCTTCAGCAGGTTGACTGAAGCCAGCACAAACGCCGCCAACGGAGAAGATGCCAACATAGTCATCCATAGTCAGCGCTTCACCGTCAAGCAGGGATTCCTGAACGAGGATTTGCATGCTGTTATCAGAGTTAACATATTCCCAATCGAACTCACGCTCAACTCCGATTTCAATGTCAAAGGCTTCATTATTGAAGATCATGTCTTCAATAACCAGATCAGCATTACCTTCGTTGGCAATGATAATTTCAAGTGCGCCGTCTTCGCCAGTGAACACTTCGCCAAAGTCGAAGCGGTTCTCATTGACGACCATTACTACGGCAACACCAACACCGCGAACTTCAACCATGAGTTCGCCGTTTTCGGGATCATTTGACAGAATTGTAATGGTGGCAGCAAATTCGCCTGGGTGGTTTGGTTCAAACAAGACAGGGATTTCTGCAACACCGCCACCAGCGATTGCGAATTCAGCATCATGGTGAATGACAAAGCCATCACCTTCTAAAGCAAGGTTACGAACTTCGAGGTCAAGTTGTCCATGATTTTCGATTGTGAATATCCACTCGGTAGCTTCGCCGACGTTTACATCACCGAAGTCATTCGCCATATCAGATACGACGATTTCCGGTGGTAAGTAGTATCCAACACCAAATAATGATGCAGTCAGTTCGTCATTTTCGGGATCATTTGAAATGACAGTAATCCGACCTTCAAACTCACCAGCATCGGCAGGTCTGAAGAAGACAGGAATTTCAATGACAGCATCAGGTTCAATAACCCATTCGGCAATTGCCTGACCATTGTGCCTGCCATCAGAGGAAAGGTTCGCAACATAGAATGCATTGGCACCAAACCGACCATTGCCTTGAATGTATTCAGCTTGGGCTTCGAATTCTCTCTCAACGCTAGCGTCCCAGAAGCGATAGGTAAGGAGATCACCATCGTGAAAACCGGGATTTTCACCTTCGGCTGCCCAGGCGGCTAAGCCAATTCTTTCATCCGGGAAACCAGCGGGAACATTGCTGAAGCCCGCACAAACGCCATCAGATGTGAAGACACCAACAACGTCGCCTTCAACCAATGATTCATCGCCGAGCATGGCAGCCTGAACGAGAACATTCATACTGACATCCGAACGATTGTATTGCCAGTTAAATTCACCGGGTTCATCGCCACCACCAAAATCAGGATCAAGCGAAAAATAATCGCCTGCGACAAAGATTTCGGATACGACTAGCGGGGCAAGACCATCGTTGTGAATGTTGATTACGCCTTCTGCAATTTCGTTCACAATAACGCGACCGAAATCAACGCCGTCTTCAGGAACCAGACGGACAATCGGTTGCAATACGATACCAACACCTGTCATGGGAACTTCCCATTCAGGGACATTAGGATCGTCCGAGAAAATGGTCAATGTACCTTCATATTCACCAGCTTCAACGGGACCAAAGAACGCTGTGAATACCATTTCCTCACCTGGCTCAATCACTGATTCTGCAATATCTGCAGGATCAAGACCTGCCTCAGCAGCCAGCAATAAAACAGTGAATCCATTATTGGTAAAAGTGCGTGGCCCATCCATGTATGTCGGTGCGGCAATGTACTCGCGACGGGATAAGACATCCCAGAACCTGAATTCAAGTGGCTCACCGGCGCTGAATCCATCAATCTCTTCGGTTTGCGCATCATCGCCAAAAGCGCCCATGCCAAGTTGCGCTCCTACTTCTACAACCGTTCCAGCACCGCCGCAGAGTCCTTCAGGTGTAAACACACCAATTTCGTCATCAATCTGCAATGGCTCATCATTCAGACTTGCTTCCTGCACTAACAGGGAATGGCTAACATCTGTCTGACGGAAGCTAAAACGGGGACCGTCTGGCGGTTCATTTTCGTAATCCGTCCAGAATAGCTCGTTGTTCGATTCAATAGCGTTAATGATGAGTGCGGCATTACCTTCATTGTGAATGGTCACGGCAATCTCACCAACCTGATTTACCTCTAATTCACCAAATTCGACAACTTCAGGATCAACAGCTATACCCGGAGAATCCTCTGTATAGCCAACGCCGGTAAGATCAACTGTCACGCTTGGCTGATCGGGATCATTCGAGATGATCCGCAACTGACCTACAAAGCGTTCTTCAGCCAAAGCGGAAAGGATAACTTCGCCAGGAACAGTAATTCTAGTGCCAATCCCCCCATCGCCAAACAATTCACACTCAAAGGCTTCGTTGTCAGAAAGAATCTCGCTAATAACCAAAATGCCTCCGCCTTCATTGGTAATTGCAATGCGAGCAACTTCCTGTTCGCCCACAACCACCTCTCCGAAGTCTATGGCTTCAGGAGAGACAGAAATTTGGGGAGGCTCCATGACAAAGCCAACACCGCTCATCGGGATTTCTGTGGCTTCATAACCTTCAACATTGGTAAGGACGGTAAGAATGCCTTCAAATTCGCCTTCACCATCTGGAGCAAAGTTCACAGCTATCTCTATTGCTCCACCTGGAGCGACTGGTGCAAGCTCACCACCTGCATTCAGTGTGAGAACTGTGAAACCGTTGACTGTAAATTCTTGAGGCCCAGCGACAAATTGAACATCAACAT
>CAZAGU010000058.1:10253-16823 GCA_964484805.1 uncultured bacterium | reverse complement strand
CCCTTGAATAAAGAAGTTGGCAGATTGATAAACGTTCATATTCCTGTGATTGGTGGTCCTTCAGTTGGCAAGTCAAATTTCTTGTTTATGGCGATTAACCAATTAATCGAGAAATTTGCTTCTCCGAGAAAATATCTGGTTGGTTTCCCTGATAAAATTCATGCAAATCGCTACAACACTAATTTGAAACTTCTGACATCTGGTGAAACTTTAGTTAAAACCCCTGATATTGTTCCCCACGCATACAATCTAGCAATAAAAAAGAATAATACAAAGATGGGAAGGATTGTTTATCTTTATGATGCTGCAGGTGAAGCATATCAGGTTGAATCCGATACAATGAGGCAGATATATCTTAAATATGTACATGGTTTGATCTTTGTTATAGATCCATTTTCGATAGAAGAATATTACAGAAAGCATGAAACCGAAATCGATGCGATTAAAACGGCTATTAGGCCTGGTCCCAGAGACAGTGTAATGGGGTCTTATGAGCGGATGATTTCAATCTTGGAGTCAAGCATCGGGATTAAACCCGGAACAAAATTTTCCCAACCTATCGCTATTGTTGTTACGAAGACGGATGGTCTGAACTTGGAAAACGAGATAGGTTTGAGTGCTGCTCAAGGACTAATGAAAAATGACCCATCGATATCTCTTGTCGAAGACGCTATTAACATTCTAGTAAAAGATTTCCTCGAGTCAAATGGACTGGGCAATTTTATGCGTAATGTAGACAATCAATTTGAAAAGATTAAATATTTTTCCTGCTCTGCATTAGGTAGATTGCCAGAAGAAAATAATATGAGGTCATATCAACCTATCCGCGTACTTGAGCCTATGCTTTGGGTTTTATGCCATACAAATGTCCTGAAATTCAGAGAGGTTAGAAATTCAAAAATTGATTAAATTGAAAAAGATATATATCGGGAAAATATTGCCGGGGAAAGTTTTTAGTTTCGCTTATGAAGACGATTTTAGATAGATCTTGTCTCGGGTACAACAGATTCGAGCTGGAAAAATGATTATACAGCCCGGGAGTGGGATCTGGTAACAGGAATTGAAATCGCCTCCATGCCCCATGAATGTAGTGTAAGGTTAGTTGGTACCAGCCCATAAGGAAAATATATCGCTGCGGGTTCTTGCGACCGGACTGCCCGGACCTGGGATCTCTCTACAGGCGAGATCGTTCACTCGCTGTTTCATCCGGACCCCCACGCCATTTTAACGGTTTCATTCAGTCCGGATGATGATGCCTATCTTGTCAAGGGAACCAGGCAGCGTTTTTCCGTGCACGTCTGGGAGGTTTCTTCTGGGAAAGAGATCGCCCGAAATCTTCACGATGATTATGTCACGGCCGTTGTTGGTGGTCCTGAGGATGACAACTAAGATGAATGAGGTTAATAATATATGAAACAAAAGGAACTAATTGCTTGCTTGCCCGTTGTATTTTCCATTGAAGGAAATCTACAGTGGGCTATGACATCCAACGGAGCGCTTATCAGGATAGATGCTGATACCTGGACATCTGGAGCTCAATCTGAAGTATTGTGTCCAAATTGTATATTCATGGATACTCAGACTTTTCACGGTGGGCCATTCGATGGAATGGTCATTGAATTGGTTGGTCGGTCAAAAAATTGGGTTTTCTATAATGCGGATTCCAAGAAAATGATTAGAAATTGCAATATGGAGGATATTCAGGGTGCAGAGATTGCAGATTGTCAACGTTGCAGCAAAGGGCTTGTGTTATTGGCAACTTATCCAGATCAAAGATCGTCACACTTGCTTTTATATAAGACAGGAACCGCACGAGCTGAGGTATTGTCGGAATTGGGATTTCGCTATATGAAATCGGGAGGTTTGGCAGTTAGCGATCAGCTCAATCTCATAGCATGCAAATATGGAAAGAGCCCTCGGGCGGGTCATGACTTGGTCTTGGTCAATCTTGATGGTGACAAAATATCAGAAATTATCACCGACCATGAATCACCAATTAGTGCTTGCTGCTTTATTGAAGAACACGATCTGCTCATAAGCGGCGACTTGCGTGGAGCTATTAAATTCTGGTATGTGTCCAGCGGTGAATTAATGGAAACGATCAAACCCGGCGTTATCAATGTGCTTAGAATTCAGTGGTTGAATACACA
This sequence comes from uncultured bacterium, assembly GCA_964484805.1. GTDB lineage: Bacteria > Electryoneota > AABM5-125-24 > Hatepunaeales > Hatepunaeaceae > CAZAGU01. Next base: position 14,673 of record CAZAGU010000058.1, on the reverse strand, counting down.
TCAAGCACTGTTAATCCTAGGATGCAGAATTAGTTCAAAAAGCCGAAAAGAAGAACTTGGCAGATACGAAGAACCTATCTTTGAGAGTGTGCTCTTTGCCTGGAAGTTGTCAGAGGGTGGTCCTCCAAAGATTACTCACTGCGGGGATTGGGATGAACATTGCGCTGTTGATTTTACCGTATCACCGGATCAATCTGAATTAATTACTGGCGATCCACAGGGTAGCACAGATTCCACTATCAAGTGGTGGCCAATTAGCGAAATACTTGAATAATTCGAGGCATTGCCCAGTTATGAAGTTTTCAGAGCGATTAACCTATAGTATCTCTAATCACTGAACATTTTTTCCACCTAACAACCGGATGGATCGGACCCGGAGAGCGGCCGCATATGATCTCGTATTGTGCATCACCGGGCCGCTCATCCCGTATCCATTGTGCAGCTCACATTATGTTAATGGCTTTGAAAAAACATCTGATCTCGTGTCAGACGACAGAAAATAACCTTGACTATCAATCAGACGCAATAAGATTTCGTCTTACTATCAGTCAGACGCCAGCCTATTTTTCAGCCTGATATTCCATTTTCAGAGGGTGAATTTTGATCTTATAACAAAAAATCCAGGTATATTTGACCTGGATTTCATCAATTCCGTTTTTATTGCACCGGGATTGCACCGGGATTGCACCGGGGTTGCACCAGGGTTGCACCAAGAACGAAAAAGCGAAAATTCCTCACCTTAAGAAAACAATCCAAATATTAAGAAAATGAATATTTTGTGCCTGAAATTGACTAAAAATACCTCTGCGGTATAATATTATTATTCCGCACCCGTAGCTCAATGGATAGAGCGACTGACTTCGAATTGGACGGCGACAGTGTAAATCCTTTCCATGGGGGAAATTTACGTCCTTCCTCTCTATGGAGAGAACAACAATCTGTCCATCAAGAGCACAAATTACATCCTTTCCATGCCAATTGCACCACAATTGCACCAAGAATACTCACCAATTCAACTGGTTTGGCGGCTCGATTCCAAATACCTCTGTGATATCTCCAAGTTCGATCCAAAAACAATAAATAAATTTTTCTGAGTATTTTCCGGCGATCGGTATGCAACCTGTGCACACTATTTCCAACTTTAAATGAAGGAATTCCAGACAATTTAATAACTTTGCGGTTTATTCACGCGGGCGATGCACCCTCAGGTGATCGGCCGCCTCTTGTGGATCAAGATGTTGACCCAATCTGGTCACAGTGTTCACGGCTCCTAAAAATGCTTTTCCACGGCCTGCGGATACCTTGTCGAACTTTTAGCTGGAGCGTTGCCACACATAATTAATCATGGTTTGAAAGGAAAGAGGAATAATCTCTTCCCGCTGGACTCCATCGCATGAGTACTCGAGTCATGATATGGAGAAGTGGATAAACCCCATATCACTGATATCCATCAAAATCAACACAAAACCCCAACCGCATGGGTAGGCTTATATAATAATTAATTGGAAATTCATCGATCAAGCCCAAAAACAAACTGCTCACCATTAAGGTAGAGGGGTTTGTGATTCTGTTTTACAGATTGAGAATAACGGGAAACCGCATGGATAAAACTCAAACCTTCTCTTTTGGATTATGAACGAGGGAGGGACAAATGTCATATTAATTTATGTTATTTGTCATCTTGAAATTGATCCCAGGAAAGTATTTAATGATATTGTATTTATTTATCCATGCAATAAACTAATGCGACCTCACCCTACCCCATGGTCAAAAAGCAAACTGCCGATCAGGAATCTGTACGTAAAGTAAACACATCACTCGTGCTTAATTCGTTGCGGCTGCATGCGCCAATTTCGCGGGCCGAACTGGCTACAATCACGAAATTGAATCGAAGCACTATCTCGAATATTGTTAACGTGTTAATCGATGATGGTCTGGTTCTCGAATTAGACGCGATGGAATCGAAAATCGGCCGGCCCGGTATTGCCCTCTCGCTCAAGCCAGAAGGCGGTGCTGTCATCGGGGTGGAAATTGGAGTAGGCTTTATTTCGGTTATCCTGACAGATTTTGTAGCCAACATTCTGTGGAGAGAGTGGGCTGAATGCTCTTCCACAAAACCGCAAATTGAGATCATCTCTGAAGCAGAAAAGCTGATCGACCAGGCAATTTCTCTTGCAGAAGAGAAAAAACTACGCTTATTAGGGATTGGTTTAGGGGTTCCTGGCTTAGTCAACGTGCAAACAGGTGAACTTCTTTTTGCTCCTAACCTGGGTTGGCGGAATGTGCCTCTACGACTAATGTGGAGCCAGAGATTTCACCTCCCCTTATATGTAGAAAATGAAGCAAATCTCGGTGCTCTCGGAGAATACTACTTTGGCGTTGGCCGCGATGTAGATAATTTTATTTATCTCAGCTCAGGTGTTGGGTTGGGTGGCGGCTTGATTCTCAATGGGAAACTCTATACCGGGGAATATGGGTTTGCTAGCGAAATCGGTCACATCCAGCGCGATCCACAAGGAGAACAATGTGGATGCGGCCGCAGAGGTTGCTGGGAAACCCAGGTTGGCCCACGAGCTGTATTGCAACGTGTTAAGCGTTTAATAGAGGATGCCCCTGATAATACACTCGCAAAATATGAAAATGGGGATCTCAATAAAATAACCTTCAACCAGGTAGTGGATTATGCGTTGCGGGGTGACGAGATTTGCCGTTCAGCGATGGAAGAAGTGGGTAGAAATTTGGGGTTAGGCATTGTAGATTTGGTAAATATTTTCAATCCCGAAATGGTGATTATTGGTGGCGCATTTAGTTCAGGGCGAAAGATTCTATTACCTGCCATCGAAGCCATAGTTGCTGCTGAAACTTTGCCCGCTATCAAGAATGAACTGCAGATTTTATTTTCTGATCATGGAGCAGATGCCTGCGTTTTAGGGGCTATTGCTGTTGTTTTGGATGACATCCTGAGAGAGATTGCTCTTGTATGAAAACAGTGTACTTATCACATAACCAATAAACGTTTCCTTGATCTTAAAAAAAAGACTAGCCAGGAGAAATGATATGGCTCAAGAAAAAGTGATTCAATCTAACAATAAATCAATCATTGGTTTGCAACGGTTATTGAAAACCAAAGAAATCGGCGTTTTGGGTGCGTTGGTCGTTTTAACTATTTTAATGTCATTTCTGAATCAGTATTTTGCAACTACCCAAAACATATTCAATTTGATGCGTAGTTTTTCCACTATTGGAATTATGTCCATTGGCATGACCATGATCATCGTGACTGGCGGTATTGACTTGAGTGTTGGGTCAATTTTGGCAGCAGGCGCCATGACTACTGCTAGACTGATGACTTACGGCAACCTTAATCCATGGCTGTCAGTGCTGGGTGGTCTCCTCATGGGTACGATTTTCGGGGCGGCAAATGGCCTGATTATCACAAAAGTCAAGGTTAACCCTTTTATCACCACCCTAGGAACGATGAGCATAGCCCGAGGCGTAGCGTACCTGTTGGCGACTGGACTGCAAGGAACGGTTGCCAGCAACATCCCAATGAAAGATCCGGGTGTCAATTTTCTGGGTGCGGGCGTAATTGGCAATATCCATTTCCCCTTCCCTGTGATTGAGATGGCTGTTTTTGTCATTCTCTTCTCGGTCTTCTTGAGATTTACTGTCCTTGGTCGTCAGATCTATGCAACCGGAAGCAACGAGCAAGCGGCACGCCTTTCCGGCGTCAATATAGATATGGTTCGCCTATTTGTGTACACGCTGACTGGAACGCTTTGCGCTTATGCAGGCATCATGAATGCCGGGCTTCTTTCAACTGCGTCTACGAATCTAGGTCTCGGAAATGAGTTGGATGTTATTGCCGCTGTAATTATTGGTGGTACGAGCCTTACTGGTGGGGAGGGTACGATCTATGGGGCTGTAATTGGGGCGGCAATCATGGCAGTTGTACGCAATGCATTTGTTATGCTTCATATCCCAATCCATTGGCAAACCGTTACCATTGGTATCGTGATCATCTTGGCCGTTGCTACAGATCGATTACGCCAGCGGTAACGAGGTGTGCTCACAAAGCACATACAACAAAACCACGTGCATTATCTTTATTTTAAGGAGGTGAAAATCTACACAAGGAAAACAACATAAAGACCCTAGTTTCTGTAATTAGATCAATCAACTCACCTTGCAATAAGGAGGAATCACATGAATAAAGCACGTTTTCTATACATCCTGTCACTCTTTGTCATTGCGACTATGTTGGTGACAGCCTGCCAACCAAAAGCAGCTGAGCAAACTGAAGTTCCGGCTGTTGCTGAAGTTCCTGAAGTAGTCATGCCAGCGTTCGACTCTGCCTGCACCCCAGCAGACGAAGGCACTGTGAAACCGGTAGACATCATGCCTTCAAAGCCGTTGAAGA
>CAZAGU010000058.1:0-10153 GCA_964484805.1 uncultured bacterium | reverse complement strand
TTACCAAAGCCGATGTCGTGAACAAGGACAACATCGACCAGTTCTGGACCGCTCCTGGTGCTTCTGATGAGCCTGCTGAAGTTCCTGAAGTAGTCATGCCAGCGTTCGACTCTGCCTGCACCCCCGCAGACGAAGGCACTGTGAAACCGGTAGACATCATGCCTTCAAAGCCGTTGAAGATCGCGGTGCTGGGTCTTGAGAATAACCCGTTCTGGATCCCGGTCAAGGAAGGTGTGTTTAAGGCAGCAGAAGAATTGAAGCCTTACAACGTAACCGTGGACTGGATCGTTCCGGGCGAACAGCATACCGGCGACGTGTTTGGTCCTGGTATCGAAGCGGCGATAACTCAGCAATACGATGCGATTGCCACCATTGCTGGTGAAGCGGGCGTGGCACCGTTCATCGACAAGGCAGTTGCGGCAGGCATTCCCGTTGCAACCTTCAACTCCGAAACAGCTACTGAGAATGGGCGCGCTTTCTTCGTGGGCGCTGACCTGTACAAACAGGGTGAAGCGGCTGGCGAAGCGATGGCAGAGGCAATTGGCGGTAACGGCCAAGTTGCTATCATCACAGGCTTCCTGGCCGTTGAAGCGCATGAACTGCGCCGCAACGGTTTCATTGAATATCTCGCCGAGAACTATCCTGATGTCGAGGTAGTAGGCACAGCCGAGAACCAGGACAAGGGTGATGTTGCCTTCACACAGGCGAATGACTTCATGACCGCCTATCCTGATCTGGCTGGCATCTATGTGACCGCTGGTGGCCCATTTGGTGCTGCGGAAGCAGTGGACAAGGCTGGCAAGGCTGGTGTCGTTCAGGTTGTTTCCTTTGACTTCGTGGATGAGACCATGGCCTATGTTCAGTCAGGCGTTATCTTCGGCACCATCGGACAAGGTCCGTTTGCACAGGGTCATGATCCCGTTGTTCGTTTGTTCAACATGATCGTTGGTGGCGTCTCGCCCGAGTGTGGGCGCATGGTTACCAAAGCCGATGTCGTGAACAAGGACAACATCGACCAGTTCTGGACCGCTCCGTAAACATAATGTTCAGTTTTTGGGCGGGGGTAGACATATCCCCGCCCAAATGTATATTCGGATCAAGTGAGATCGATGAAAGTGTATGAAAGTATATTTCGTTCTTTTTCCTGAATCTCACTTTGCAAAAGGAGCAACAGGCAATGTCAGATAATCAAAATATCATTCAAGTAACCGATCTCTCGAAACGGTTTGGCGGCGAACAAGCACTTAAAGGAATATCGTTGGGCGTTTGCTATGGTGAAGTTCATGCCCTTGTTGGGGAAAATGGCGCTGGGAAAACCACTTTGATGAACATCATTGGAGGCATTATTCAAAGGGATTCGGGGGAAGTAGTTCATAAAGGGCAGCCGGTTCAATTTGCAAACCCAATAGAATCACTCAAAGCAGGCATTGCTATCATTCATCAGGAACTGGCAATGCTCCCAACGCTGAATGTCATCGAGAATATGTTCATGGGGCGCATGGAGGTGAAGGGAGGCTTGCTCTCGTGGTACAAAATGGAACAATTGACCCGGCAATACCTTTCCAAAATTGGTTTGGAGCTTGATCCGTTTTCGATTGTTCGCGACCTATCTGTTTCCCAGTGTCAATTAATCGAGATCGCCAAGGCTGTTTCGATGGATGCAAACTTGATTATCATGGATGAGCCAAACTCATCCTTAAGCGAATCAGAAACCGAACGATTATTCCAGGTAATTGAGCAACTTAAGAACAACAATGTGACTGTGATCTACGTTTCCCACAAGATCAACGAAGTCTTGCAAATTTCTGATCGCATTTCTGTCCTGCGCGACGGAGAGTACATTGGTACAGTGGAGAAAGAGAACGCGTCAGTCGACTCGATTATCGAAATGATGGTCGGACGCAAGGTGCGAATCGAAACGCGAGTTTCTAGAGCTCAGTCCGATATTCCACTCCTGCAGGCAGAAAGTATCAACGGTATCGGATTTGAGGATATCTCTTTCACGCTTTATCGCGGTGAGATTTTGGGTTTCGCGGGTTTGGTCGGAGCAGGCCGCAGTGAGGTTGCGCGTGCCATCTTTGGCGATGTTCCCATTCATTCCGGAAAGTTAATGGTGGATGGAAAATCGGTGAAGTTCAAACTACCCCAAAATGCCATCAAGGCCGGGTTGGCGATGGTGCAGGAAGACCGAAAAGTACTCTCAATGTTTATAGATATGCCCATCTTGTACAACATTTCTATGGCTCAGCTTCCAAAAATGGCTCAAAACGGATTTATCAAAGGCCGAGAAGAACGCCGGATTGCTGATAAGTATGTAGAACAACTCAATATAAAACTTTCGAAAGTCCATGCACCGGTAAATAGCTTAAGTGGTGGTAATCAGCAAAAAACAGTGCTGGCGCGCTGGCTTGCTTCAAACCCGCAAATCTTGATTCTTGATGAGCCAACACATGGAGTAGACGTAGGTGCCAAGTCGGAAATCTACCAGTTGATGCGTAATCTGGCTGAAGCAGGTATCGGTATTTTGCTGATATCATCGGAACTTCCAGAAGTCATGGCCATGTCTGATCGTATTTTGGTGATGTGCGAAGGCAGGCTAGCAGGCATTTTGGAACACGCTGAAATCACAGAAAACAAGATCATGGCGCTGGCAACCAGCCAGGTGACAGCATGACCGATATGGTGGCGGATTCGGAAATGGGAAATCAATCTTTGACGAAGCTATCCTGCCAGCAGATCAATTTTCGCGGTTGGAATGCTTATGAAATTGGGAATGGTCTTATACGTTTAGTGGCAGTGCCCGATATCGGTGGACGGATCATGGCTTACGACTTAGGACCTTACGCTTACCTATATGTTGACCGTGATTACTCTGGAAAATTATTCAGCGCTGAGGAGAATCAGGGTGATGGCAGTTTAGCCGCCTGGAAAAATTATGGGGGCGATAAAACCTGGCCATCCCCACAGGGTTGGGATAATGATAACCAATGGGCCGGACCTCCTGACTGTATTCTCGACACGGGGCGTTACCATCTTGATAACTGCAGCACTGAGGCCGATACGGCCACTATCAAAATGACCAGCCCAACCGGGTCGCCTACCGGTGTGCAAATCACGCGACAAGCCAGTATTCGCCCCAGAAGTTCACGGGTAACGCTGGATCTATCGTTTCACAACATTACTCAGCGCAAAATTCGCTGGAGTATCTGGGATGTGGTGCAGTTGCAAGCCGAACGCTTGACCTCAGATGGGCAACTTGCACCCGAAACTGAATGCGTCGTTACCGCTCCGCTCAATCGGAACAGCAAATTTGATGCTGGTTATTATGTTATGTTCGGTGATTCTAAAAATCCTCAGTGGCAATCCGACAAACAGTCTGGGTTGTTCATTGGTAACTACAAGTGGGAAATTGGCAAAGTAGGACTTGATAGCCGTGCCGGCTGGGCGGCCTTTGCAAACAAAGCTACCCAACAGGTTTTCGCGGCGCGTTATCAGGCTTATCCCGATCAGGAATATCCTGATAACGGCGCAGGCGTCGAGTTTTGGACGGTGGGTCGCGGCAAAGTTGCCAATCTTGATTACGGTAAAAGCCAGATATACTTGATGGAATTGGAAATTCTCAGTCCCTTGCAATATCTTGACCCCGGTCAGACAACCACCTTTAGCATTGAATGGGGTGTATGCAGATGTCCTGGACCAATCATCAACGTAACCGAAGGCGGCTGTATCGGTCGCAAATTAATGGCGCGGCGGGATGGGGATTACATTCATGTCAGCGGCGGATTCGGCACATTTGATGAGGGCAGGCTCAGGCTGGAGTGGGTTGATCAGGCTGGGCGGACGCTTGCTTCAGTTGATTTAGGGAATGTCAGCCCCTTGGGTGTGATTAATCTCGATCATTTGTATCAGGTTTCAAAAGAAGTGACGCAGGTTAAGTTGTTAATCGGTCAGAAAAATCAGCAACAATTATTGACAAAAGGAGATATCGAATGAAACGTGAAGTGCGTTTGGTATGGCTCCGTCCTGATGAAATTCATATCGAACGTGAGCGTTGTCCGATTGTTTACCTGCCAATTGGACCTTTGGAATGGCACGGCCCTCACCTGCCATTTGGCACCGATCCCTTACAGGCAGAGCATACGGCTCAGGTATTGGCACAGGAAATTGGCGGTGTCGTGCATCCCACGCTGTATATTGGCACAGAACGTGAACGCCCAGACACGTTATTGCGTGATATTGGATTTAACGGCGACGAATGGATTGTAGGGATGGACTTTCCTGCAAACATGGAAAGTAGCTATTATTATGGTGAGGATGTTTTTGCCTTATCCGTGCGTTTTACACTTGAACAACTGATTTTGCATGAATACCGTATGGTAGTGTTGGTCAATGGTCACGGTGCGACAAATCAGATTCAGCAATTGCAACGCCTGGCTTCCGAATACACACAGCGTGGCCCGGCAAAAGTACTGTATACCTTTGACCTAGATGTCGAACAAGATGAAGACGCTGGACATGCAACCATTACTGAAACATCTGCCATCCTCGCTCTCAATACTGAGCGGGTTGACCTGGCTAAGTTACCTCCTATTGACCAGCCGTTGCAAAATATTGAACATGCAATTGTTGATGCGCCGACTTTTAGTGGACATCCCTCAGCGGATCGCACAGTACATACCCATGCCGACCCACGTCTCGCCACATTGGAACTCGGTCAGCAGCATTTTAAAAAAACAGTCGATCGCCTGATGACGGTCATTTTAAACGAATTAAAAACCTTACAAAAATAAATCTGGAGGAGGATATGAACTCACGTGAACGCACTCTGCTAGCGCTTAATCACAAGGAACCTGATCGGGTCCCGCTTGACATGGGTGGTACCGTTGTCACGGGTATCAGCGTAAAGGCCTATCGCAAGTTGAGAAAACACCTGGGGTTGCCCGAAATTGAGCCAGAAATTGTTGATATATTTCAGCAAATCGCCAAAGTGGATGATGATGTGCTGGAAAAATTGGGCGTGGATGTGAAAAACATCTCGCCCCGCTCCTCGGCTACCTTCAAAATCGACATCAAGGAAGCGGACGATTACTGGTACTTTTACGATGAATTCCACATCGGCTGGCGCATGCCTAAGGACAATGGCCTGTATTATGATATGTTTGACCATCCGCTGGCGGGTGAGCACATCACCGTTGAAGATGTGGATAAATTTGGCTGGCCCGACCCACTCGACCCTGCGCGTTTTATTGGCCTTAAAGAAGCCGCCGTGAAGGTGCGCGATGAAGAGAAGCGCGCTGTAGTGGTTGGTAGCATGTCGGCGGGCATCATGGAAGTGTATGCTTGGACGCGAGGTTTCAATGATTACTTTACTGATTTTGCTGGAAACCCCAAGCTGGCCGAAAAGTTCATGGATCGCATCCTGGAAATGCAGATTTCCTATTGGGATAAGATGTTTGACACCATTGGCGATGCCTTCGATGTTGCTGCTACTGCAGATGACTTTGCGGGTCAGCATGGCATGTTGATTTCCCCACGCTCCTATCGAAAAATCGCCAAACCACGGCACAAAGAACTATTTGACTACATTCATAAGCACAGCAACGCCAAGGTTTTCTTTCACTCTTGCGGATCCATCCGCGCCGTGATCCCCGATCTGATTGAAATTGGATGTGACATCATAAATCCGGTGCAGGTCAGTGCCGATGGCATGGATTCAGCGGAACTTAAACGCGAGTTCGGCAAAGATCTGACTTTCTGGGGCGGCGGTGTGGATACTCAGGGTGTGTTCGGCGTTGGAACACCTCAACAGGTCCGCGACGATGTCAAGCGTCGCCTGAACGACCTGATGCCCGGTGGCGGCTTTGTATTCAACACTGTTCACAATATCCAGGGCAATGTGCCCGTAGAAAATATCGTCGCCATGTTGGATACCGTGCAGGAATTTGGTGTGTATAACAAGTAACAATATCATTTAAGGATGGTCAAGATGGATCTCAAATCATTATACGATTCAGTTGTCGAAGGCGAAGTTGAAGCTGTTCAAAACGGCGTGCAGGCCGCGCTTGATGCAGGCTTGTCTGCTGACAAAATCTTGAACGAAGGTCTCATTTCGGCAATGAGTGAAGTTGGACGTCTATTTGAGGTCCAGTATTATTATGTACCAGAAATGCTCATCTCTGCCAAGGCCATGCAGGCCGGGCTGGCAATTTTGAAGCCTATTCTGGTGCAGCCGGGTAGCCAGGCTAGTGACACCATTGTGATGGGCACCGTCAAAGGCGACCTGCACGATATAGGTAAGAATCTTGTTATCATGATGCTGGAAGGCGCGGGCTACAATGTGACTGATCTGGGAGCGGATGTCCCGCCCGAAAAGTTTGTGCAAGCAGTACGTGATGGCGCTCAACTGGTGGGATTGTCCGCCATGCTGACAACAACCATGCCCAATATGAAAGTTACCATTGACGCACTCAAGGAAGCCGGAGTCCGCGATCAGGTTAAAGTGATGGTCGGCGGCGCGCCCCTGACGGATGCCTATGCCGTACAAATTGGCGCGGATGGTTTCTCTCCCGATGCCAACGCGGCCGTTCGCAAGGCCAAAGAATTGCTCGGGTAATTTCATCTAACTATGTAGTCTTTGATGAGAGCCCAGATCACCCTTACCAACTGTTATTTGGAAATCGGTGCCAACGTGGTGTTGCGCGGCCAGGGTGCTGATCCAGCTGTTATTCGTCAGCGAAAGCCGCTGTAATTGGAAACAACCATAAACGATCTTGAAGAAGGCCAGAAGTTCATCGAACCAAGTGTGGCTTATCGCATCTCGGCTGTTGAAGCCATGTGGCACAATATTTTAGTATTAACAGGAGATCGTATAAGCTAGGTAAAAGCAAGTGAAATCAAGGCTATCGATTACAACTTGGTCATCAAAAATACAGCCTTGACCGAAGTCAACACAGCCATTCTTGCTGCAGACCTGTCGATGGGTCGCGATGATTATATTTTGCGCTTTTTTAGACATACCATGAGCTAAAAAAGAAAAAGATTACAGTATAAGCAACCAAATTTTCCACTATTGCGTTATTGCAATCACTAAAATTAAAAGGAGTATTTCATGTCTGACTACACCCCAAAACCCGAGCATAAATTTACGTTTGGTTTATGGACAGTTGGAAATATCGGTATCGACCCTTTTTCCGCTGCCCCGGTCAGAGAAAAGTTAAGCCCGGTAGAATTGGTTCATTTGCTAGAAGAGGTTGGCGCATACGGCGTCAATTTTCATGACAATGATCTTGTGCCGATTGACGCGACCCCTGCCGAACGTGACAAGATCGTAGCCAATTTCAAAAAGGCCCTGGATGAGACTGGGATAGTAGTGCCAATGGCAACCACCAATCTGTTTGGAGATCCGGCTTTCAAAGATGGCGCATTTACTTCCAATGATCCCAAGGTGCGGGCATATTCTTTGCAAAAAACGATGAACGCTATTGATTTGGGCGTGGAGCTGGGCGCCAAGATCTACGTCTTTTGGGGCGGTCGAGAAGGTACTGAGACCGATGCTAGCAAAGACCCGGTCACAGCGATCAAACGAACCCGCGAAGCAATGAACTTCTTCTGCGAATATGTGATAGATCAGGACTATGATCTTAAATTTGCTCTGGAAGCGAAACCGAATGAACCGCGCGGCGATATCTACAACGCGACCACCGGACATATGCTGGCTTTCATCGAAACGCTTGATCATCCTGAGATGGTCGGCGTCAATCCCGAAATGGCCCACGAGCACATGGCTGGTTTGAACTTTACCCATGCCGTTGCCCAGGCTCTGGATGCAGGAAAATTGTTCCATATTGACCTTAATGACCAGGCTTTTGGGCGCTACGATCAAGATTTCCGATTTGGGGCTGTCAACCTGAAGAGCGCTTTTTTTCTGGTCAAGCTGCTAGAAGATTATGGCTATGACGGCAACCGGCACTTCGATGCCCATGCCTACCGAAGTGAAGACTATGAAGGTGTCAAAGATTTTGCGCGCGGCTGTATGCGTACCTATTTGATCTTGAAAGAGAAAGCCAGGCAGTTCAATGTCGATAAAGAAATCCAAGCATTGCTGGAAGAGATCAATGCGGATGACGGTACGATGGATAAATACTTTGGTGCTTATTCAAAGGATAAAGCCAAAGCCCTGAAAGTCCAGGTGTTTGATCGCCCGGCTTTGGGGCGCCGCGGTTTGCAGTATGAAAAATTAGATCAACTGGTGGTGGATTTGCTGTTAGGTGTACGTTGACCTCCTATAGGTATGAGGTGAAAAGATGAGTTACTTTATTGGAATCGATAGCTCAACGACAGCTACCAAAGCTTTAATGATGGATGAGAGTGGCAAAGAGGTGGCGGTAGCTTCCTCAGAATACACCTATCAAACACCTCAACCGTTGTGGAGCGAACAAGATCCCCAACTATGGTGGGATGGAACAGTTGAAAGCATCAAGCAGGTCCTGGCGAAATCCGGGATAAAGGGTGATGAAGTCAAAGGGATCGGCTTGACGGGACAAATGCATGGCCTGGTTTTACTAGCAGGAAACGGGGATGTTTTGCGCCCGTCGATTCTGTGGAACGACCAGCGCACTGGCCCGCAATGTGACGATATCCGCACCAAAATCGGGCGAGAGAAGCTGATTCAAATCACAGGCAATGACGCGCTGACTGGCTTTACCGCCCCAAAGATCCTTTGGGTTCAGGAGCACGAACCTGAAATTTGGAAACAGGCGCGCCATATCCTGCTTCCAAAAGACTACGTGCGCTACAAGTTGACCGGTGAATTCGCTAGCGACCGCGCCGGTGGTTCAGGCACAATTCTGTTCGACCTTGCTAAACGAGATTGGTCGCCTGAAGTACTGTCCTCGCTTGATATCCCGGCTGAGTATCTACCCAAAACCTACGAAGGGACGGATGTCACCAGCACATTGACGCCTGCCGTGGCAAATGATCTAGGAATGCCTGCAGGCATTCCTGTCTTTGGCGGCGGTGGGGATCAAGCGGCTGCGGCGGTGGGGACAGGCGCTGTACGCGCGGGCGTGGTCTCGCTCAGTTTGGGCACGTCCGGCGTGATCTTTGCCACTACCGACTATCCGGCCATCGAGCCGGAAGGACGTTTACACGCCTTCTGTCATTCTGTGCCTGATAAGTGGCATTTCATGGGCGTGATGCTATCTGCGGGTGGCAGTTTACGCTGGCATCGCGATACCTTCGCACCCGGCATGGATTTCGACAAGCTGCTTGAGCCGGCAGCTGACATTGGTGCAGGCAGTGATGGCCTTTTCTTCCTGCCGTATCTGACGGGTGAACGCACCCCCCATCCTGACCCGTTGGCGCGTGCTGCCTTTGTTGGTCTGACGGTGCGTCATGATTTTCCGCACCTGACCCGTGCTGTGCTAGAGGGTGTCTCGTTTGGTTTACGCGATAGCTTTGAATTGATGAAGAATTCTGGGCTTAATAATATTTCTCAGGTGCGCGTGACGGGAGGGGGAGCTAAAAGCCCGCTGTGGCGGCAAGTTTTGGCAGATGTATTCAACGCTGAGATCGTCACTGTCAACACAGCAGAAGGCGCAGCATTTGGTGCAGCTCTTTTAGCAGCAGCAGGCTCGGGCATGTTCCAAAGCGTAGAAGAAGCCTGTAATGCGACTGTCCAGATTACAGGGAGTACTGTTCCTGGAAAAGACCAGGAAGTGTACGAGAAGCTTTATCCGGTCTATCGTGATTTGTATCCGGCATTAAAATCCACGTTTACGCATATTGCGAGACAAGGTTTAAGTATTTAATTAGTGTTATTTCCGAAATAGCATAAATAAAACAAGTAACACTGAAGCTACTTGGCTAGTACTAGCCTTGCTGTAATTTGAACAACCTAGCTCGGAATATCTTTTAGGGCACGAATATGGAACCGACAACTCAAATAGTAAACCGAGTATTACCAATTCTTCTATTGATTTCGTTGGGGTTTTGGATTCGACAAAAAGAATTTTTAATTGAAAAAACAGTTGATGAATTACGCAAGATAGTAGTCAATATTGCCTTGCCCACAGTGCTTTTTATTTCATTTCTAAATATTGAGTTTGAAAGTGCCTATTTCATCATTTTTGTAGTTTTGTTTTTAATTAGTGTG
>CAZAGU010000057.1:0-16845 GCA_964484805.1 uncultured bacterium | reverse complement strand
ATACCTGCCTTCGCAGGTATGACATAAGGAAGAAATCCCTGAAAATCAAAACTGGATTCCCGCCTTCGCGGGAATGACAGAGCTGGAGTGATTTGACGGTCTCAATTAATTGAGAATGCTTAAATTACCAATCTCCTCATTCCCGGCTTGACCGGGAATCCAGATTGAGAGTTTATTGGCATAACCACAAAACGCACAAAGCTTTGCGTGTATAGGGGTGAAAGCGATGGATACCTGCCTTCGCAGGTATGACATAAGGAAGAAATTCCTGAAAATCAAAACTGGATACCGGCTTTCGCCGGTACGACGTGGTTGGGGGTGTTTGAGGCGCTCAATACATGCGAAGATACTTCTCGAACTTTTATGAGATCGCTTCGTCAGGCTAAAGCCCTTCTCGCAACGACGGGATGGAGTGTACTCGTTCCCATGCTCCTGCGTGGGAACGCTGAATGCTTGTAAAGACAAGTGGTCTTCCCCCGGAATGCAGTTGCTTCCGGGCTACATCGCCAGCATACACTGGAACGACATTTTTTCAACATAAAACTTAAAACCATGAGGTGAATCATAAAACCCGGAACAATAACAGCAGTTGGGTCAGCAGCGCTTGACTCAATAGAGACCCCAACCGGCAAGGTCACAGATGCCCTTGGTGGGTCTGTTTCATACATCGGCGCAGTAGCTTCACTGTTCGCGCCTGTGAACATCGTCGGAGTCGTTGGTGATGACTTTGACATGGCTCGCTATGACTTCCTGAAAGAGCGCGGTGTGAACCTGAACGGCATCGAAGTCGTTGAAGGCAGAACATTCCGCTGGTCAGGTCGCTACCACGAGAACATGAACGACCGCGACACACTCTCGACCGAGCTCGGCGTGTTCGAGGACTTCAACCCCAAGCTGGCTAAGGAAGCCGCCGAAGCTGAATATCTGCTTCTGGCAAACATCCATCCAGACCTCCAGCTTAAGGTCATGGAGCAGGTCAAGAACACCAAGCTGGTCGTGTTCGACACCATGAACTTCTGGATCGACAGTTGTCGCCATGAAGTCAATGAGATGTTGCGCAAGGTTGACATCGTCACCGTCAACGAAGAAGAAATCCGCCTGCTGACCGACGAACGCTCACCGCTCGCCGGCGCGAAGAAGATATTGAAGATGGGACCGAAATACGTCATCGTCAAAAAGGGCGAACATGGCGCCATCGTCGTTGGCAATGATGTTCCCACTTTCCTCTGCCCTGCCTATCCTATTGAGAATGCCATCGATCCCACTGGAGCCGGCGACACATTCGCCGGTGCAATGTTGGGCTATCTGGCAGCGACGAATGATCTCGGCTTTATGAATTTGCGACGGGCTGTCGTCTATGGAACCGTCGCCGCATCCTTCACCTGTGAAGCGTTCAGCGTGTTGCGGCTGGCTCAGATCAACATCAATGATCTGGACGAACGCCTCCGCAAATTCCAGGAAATGGTCGAGTTTTAGATTTCCCAAGAGGAACGTGATTTATGAACGACGCGCACAGACTCCCGCCCCGCCGGTCAATCGGCTGGCAGGACGGGAATGTGTTATATATCGACCAGCGACTGCTGCCAAACGAAGAGCATGTCGTCTGCACGGATGACTGGCGGGTGATGGTCGAAGCGATCAAGACGCTTGCCGTTCGTGGAGCGCCGCTGATCGGGATTTCCGCCGCTTACATGGTGACGCTTGCGGCATACCACGTGCCACAAGGCATTGACCGCCGCGAGTACGTCGCCAAAGCGATGGTTGAAATCGCGTCAGCCCGTCCGACAGCGATCAACCTCCTCTGGGCTGTGGGGAAAATGCGGGAAGTGTTCGAAGAGGCAGGCAATGACCCAATGCTCGCCGACCGATTGCTCGAAGAAGCGCTGTCTATTCACAACGACGACGCTTACCGGTGCGAGCAAATTGGTGCGAATGGGCTGGAAATCCTGCCCGATGACTGCAATATTCTGACGGTCTGCAACACGGGTTTCCTGGCGACCGGAGGCGATGGCACTGCCGCGGCGATATTTTACAAAGCCAAAGACACCGGGAAAAACATCCACGTTTTCGCACCGGAAACCAGACCACTGCTTCAGGGCGCGCGTCTGACTGTCTGGGAAATGACGCGAGCCAGCATTCCTGTGACGCTGTTTGTCGATTCAGCCGCCGCCGGATTGGTTCGCGATGGCAAAGTCAACGTCTGCATCATCGGCGCGGATCGCATCGCCGCCAATGGCGACATGGCGAATAAAATCGGCAGTCTTCAACTTGCCTTAATATGCAAACACTACCATGTGCCCTATTACGTCGCCGCTCCAGACTCAACCATCGACAGGAATTGCCCCGACGGCAAACACATTCCCATCGAACAACGCGGTGGATCTGAGATTCTGGTGAACGGAAAAATGAGCGAAACAGCATATCGAGGCAACATTGAGGCAAAAATACTGGAAATATTCAACCCTGCTTTCGACATTGTGCCCTCAGAATTAATTTCTGGCATTATCACTGACAAGGGAATCTTTCAATTTCCTTTTCAATTTGATAAATTAGAAGGTTGTTAAGCAAAAATCTTTAAAAAAGTTAGAAGAAGAGGAATGTCATGAAGTTCTTCAGGCTATCACTGACAATAATACTTGCGGCGGTCATCGTTGCAGGATGTTTGCCAAATCCCATGATGGAATCTGGCAAAATAGCCCTTAAAGAGCACGATTTTGATCGTGCCCTCCGTAATCTCGATTCATTGGTTGTACAAAACCCAAATAATGCAGAAGCTTGGTTTCTGAAAGGTTTCACACACGAGAAACTGGGACAGTTGGAAGAAATGTCCACGGCTTTCAGGAAATCAACTTCTCTTGGTGATATGTATAAGGGTCAAATCCAGGACATCATTAATGATTACATTGCCCGGTATTCCGAACGTTTCAACACTGCCGTTGATTCATCACGTTGGGAATATGCGCTGGCATTGATTGATACCATGATAATTATTGATCCCAGCGACCCCGTGCTTTATCACCAGGGAGCTATCGCGGCTTACAATGGCGACTTGTTTGATGTGTCACTCGACTACGCCAACCGCGAAATTGAGATTGAGACTGGCGAACCTAATATTAAAGTCAGAAGACTCATTCTCAGCATTCATACCCTAAGAAAAGAAACTGACGAGATGATTAAATGGGGTAATGTGATTCTTCCGATGATTGATGTCCGCGACAAAGATGGTCGCGACGATTATATGCGGGCTGTTGATGCATTGGTCACTGCCTACGAAGCCAAAGAAATGAAGGCTGAGTCAGAAGCGATTATTGCGGATGCTCTGAGCAAATTCCCCGACAACATTCTGCTCAAACAGAATCTCGCTACGATGATGATGCGACGCGATGATGTCGAAGGCGCATTGTCCATTATGAAGGAAATCATCGAACGAGCGCCTGATAATATGTACGCCAATAAAGCATTGGGCATCATGTTGATTGACAAGGACAATTACGACGAAGGCGTTCCGTACCTTCTTGTCGTAATCGAAAAAGAGCCGAACGACATCAAAGCGTTGCAGGGTCTCACACGTGCCTACTTCAACACTGATCAGGGAGCTAAGGCGAAAGAGATGATGGCGAGATTGAAACAAGCTCAGGAAGAACAGTCTCAGGAAAAAAAGTAGTTTGTCAGTTCGTCGAATTAGCAGGAAAAAGTGAGAAAAGTTACAGTTCAACAGCTCAAAGAGAGCATTCTGGCTAAAGGGGGCATACCTCAGCACATAGCCTTCATCATGGATGGCAATGGACGCTGGGCTAAACGCCGGGGATTGCCACGAACGGCGGGACACCATCAAGGGGTCAAGACCGTCCGTCGCATGTTAGAAATCGGTCCTGAAATCGGTGTGAAAGTGATGACTTTTTTCACATTCTCGACAGAAAACTGGAATCGTCCCAAGATTGAAGTCAGCGCCCTGATGCAACTTTTACTCGACTCGATTAACAAGGAACTCGATGACCTGAAACGAAATGACGTTTCGGTTCAGGTCATCGGCGACCTTAACGCCCTGCCCGAACAACCGCGCCGGGCGATGGAACGGGCTATTGTTGAAACGGCAGATAACAAACGACTCAAACTCGTTCTCGCCCTGAGTTATTCCGGCAGAACAGATATTCATAATGCCGTTAAACGGATGATGGCCGATTACAGCGAGGGTAAATTAGGCAAACTGGGTTCAGATTTTGAAGTGGACCATGCCCTGTTTTCCAGCTATCTTGCCACATCAGAATTGCCGGATCCTGATTTACTGATTCGCACCTCTGGAGAACAACGGCTCAGCAATTTTCTCCTCTATCAGCTTGCTTACACTGAAATCATTGTAACGGAAAAATTCTGGCCTGAGTTCAACGCAGATGATCTCTATCGCTGTATTGCTGAATACCAGAAACGTGAGCGCAGATTCGGCAAAACGAGCGATCAGATTCAACCCGGCAGTCAATCGTGATCTATTCATTCAGGTCAAAATATCGGGAAGTGGATTATGCAGGAAAGAATTAGAGAACGCCTGACCGAGTTGCTCAAAGCAGATCGATGGGTTGAAGGTAAGTATTCCGCTATTGCTCCGGCAACTCCGGAAGAAGTCCTCACTCTTCTGCGGCATTATCCTGGATCAATTCTTACCGTCGGCGGCGGCACGAGTTTTCCCAATGATTTCAATCCCGGACCTGAAGCTCTGATTATGCTGACCTTTCGTCTGGTGGATCTGTTTGACATTTCATTTCCCGATCAGGTTTTGGATGTCAGCGCCGGTCATTCGATCAAATCCGTCAACCAGAGACTTGAGACAGAAGGTTTGTATGTTCCAGCACTCAAACGGTTCAACGCTGGAACAATCGGCGGTCGGCTGGGTTTGCATTCATCTCATCCATCAACAAAGCACGGCTCCGGTTGGGTGCAATCGTTGCTTGGGATCGAAATAGCATTGCCATCGGGCAAGTCCGCCATGTTTGGCAGTCGTTGCATTAAAGACGTGGCAGGCTACGACTTGCGGCACGTGTTCACCGGTAGCCGAGGGCACGCCGGCATCATTCTTAAGGCATTATTCCGATGCAGACCTCTCACTGAATTCCATGAGGACGATTTAGCGACAATGACTGAAGACCTGAAGCCAGCAGGTCGGCTTGATCCTAAATGGAAACGGCTGTTTGATCCACTGGGACGAATGTTTCCTGGTGGTTAAGCAATTAATTTTCCGCCCGAATTTGACTGATAGTTTTATGTTCCGCCCAATTTTTCTTGTCTTGAGGTGAAATGAACCTCTGGGGACTCATCCGAAAACTTCTCGTCTTTGCTGTTTTCCTTTTCGTTAGCTTTATCGCGATCTGGCAGGTGTTCCGTGTCGATGACAGAATTAAAAATGTCATCCTGAAAGAAGTACGTCCCTTCGTCGGTGACAGTCTTTTCATTGAAGACATAGGTCTGCGACCAAACGCCTTGATCGTTCGCAACATCAAATACATCCCTGTTTATGATATTGACATTAAAGTCAAAGAGATAAGAATCGGATTCTCCATTGTTGATCTGATTACTGCCCCGAAAGATTACAAAAATTCCATCACACATATTGCAATCCACCAACCAGTCGTTACGCTTCTTAAGCCAGACCAAAGCATGCTTCCGCCAGAGAAGGAGAAATCCTTCACCTATTCACCCTTTGTGGTTCGCAAACTTTCACAACTCCAGTTTATACCTTACCTCGATTTGTTTGATGCATCAGTTGCATCTGATTTTTCGGGAACAGAAATTCTCTCCGATCTTAACGGCAGATTGCTTTTCGACGAGCGCGATATTCGCCTTAATGTGCGAGGCAATATCCCCTTTATCCCCGGCGGTAGATTGAAGATAAACGGTTCGGCAGATGCCAGCGAAGGAACATTTATCGTTGAAATCATTGGTGAAGCCGCGCTGGTTGCTGGTGGAAACACTGAAAAATCTGACAATCCTGTGGATTTTATCTCTGGACGCATTCAGAGTACTGTGGAAATTATCGGCGAAGAAAATTTGGATTTCATTGGATCTCTGAAAGTAAATGATGTGGCGTTGAATGTTGGGAAGAATATACAAATTTCTGGCTTTAACCTTCAAGGCAACCTTTTCGGCACGGAACTTACCGCTTCAGGAGCGTTGAACTGCAACGGCATAGACATTCCCATCTCAGCGGAAATCGTCGGTTTCCTCGCTCCTGAATGGCATGTTGAGTTTTCCAATCCCGCTATTGACCTGTCGCGAGTGCGCGTCGGCGGTATCAGCCTGCCGGAATTCAAAGGCATCGTCAACCTAAACGCTTCGATGGGAAATGAATTCGCAAGATGGCGGTATTCCCGCGTCCACTCAGACGCATGGATGGGTGACTTCAGCCTGATTTCCGAGAGTATTGCCTTGAAAGGCGAAGAGGCAGATAGCGCTTCGCCGTTTCAATCGCTGGAAGGCATCTTTGTGCAAGGAGGCTTTGACTCACAAAATATCTACCTTGACACGGCACATGTGTCTTTATTGAGCGGTGATTTATATGGACAAGGAAGCCTCAGCCTGTCAGGCTTATCACAAAATGCTTCGCCGGGATTAAGTTGGGAGTATTCCCGCCGTTTCAGCGAAGATGACCTGGGCGATTGGATCATCTGCCAGGAGCCTACGCTTAACATCAGCGGGAAGTCGGATATTTATCAGCAGCAAGGCTTTGTGTTGAATGGCGAAGGATCATTGCGCGATGAGCTCGGTGCCAAAATGCTGGGGCTGAACTTCAGCTACTCTAAATTCATCGCTGGTCTGATCGTAAGCGCCGATGATGAAAAAGCTCAAGCAGAACTTAGATATAACTTTGGCTCCGGGGTTAAGGACAAAATCGAAGTGCAGGGAGTTGACCTGGCTGGGGTTTGCCGCCCTGTTCTGTCGCCGACAGTATTTCCCCAGGAATTGCATCAATTCAAGATTGATGCAGATTTCCACGGCGATTTCAGCAAACTTCGTGGCAATTTGGATTGGTATGGGCTTAACGATACCAGAAGCGGCAGTTTCGCTGGTGATTTCATCCATTCAGGACAAAAACAGATCACACTCGATGGCGGGTTCAATCTGAGGCAAAATAAAGCCGACATCCTTGAAGGCAAGATGAAACTCAGCTATGAACCCGGCAAATTTAACGTCAGTCGGATTGAATTCCTGAGCGACGATAAGAAGACCATCGGCTCAATCGCCGGCAAGCTGAATTATAACGGCAAAGAAAAATATCACGACGTTGTGTTCGGATTGCTTGGAGTCGGCAGGATTTATACTCCAGATTCTCTCAATGTGACACTCGATAATTTTCCAGTTTTTGATCTCCTGCACTACATTCGACCGGAAATTGCCGCTCAGACAATCGGAAATGCAAACATGCAACTCGTTGCGCGATGCGATTCGCTTCAGTTTGTCGCAGATCTGGAATTATTGAACCCACACTTTGATGCCTATTCGTTCGTTCTGAATGGAGGACTTAGCCACGGGCAGTTGACGCTGGATTCCTGCGCTATTAACCAGTTTAATCAGGACGAGCCGGATGCTCCAATGTCGATTCTTCAGGTGAAAGGCGGCTACAATATTCCGGCACAGGATTTCGACTCCATTGAAGTATCCATTGATGGCTTGTCGATAGAGCATGTTCAGTATAGCCTGAACAGCGCGCTCATTAGCGAGCAATGGCTACCGAGTTATGGCGGGAAAATTTACTTCAGTGGCAAAGTAAACGGTTCTGCGTTAAACCCGGCAATCTCATTTGATGCTCATCTGACCTCCGGGATGATTCATTCAGAATCTGGCTACTGGGCAAACCTGCAAATCTCTAGCGCCGATAGCGCCTACACGCTGGAGCGTTTTGATCTGGGAAAAGACATCAGAGGATTAATTGCCGCTGGTGGCAAGATGAGGCGGGTTGATCGAGACTTTGAACTAAATCTGCATGGCGACGGAGTTGAGGTCGGTGAATTAATCCGCCTTGCTGGCGTTCAAGGCAAGCCTCTCGCTGGAACAGGTCGGTTTAATTTTTTTGTTCTCAGGCAAAATGGACGGCACAGCGTTCATGGCGCAGTGAACATTAAGCCGGGTATGATTACTGCATTGAGCTTCGATGAGCTAACCGCCGCGATCAACGTGAGTGGTCTTGACGAAGGGCTGCCCGTTGTTGAACTTGACACAGTCAGGATAGATTGGGGCGATTCTCAAGGGTTGGTCTGGGGTAAAATCCCACTGACGGCGCAGGATGATATTCAAGTGGGCGGTCAGATCAAAGGCAGATTGCTCAGCTGGCTGACTCGCCTTGAAGCTAGCCTCCGCGACGCTGAAGGAATCGGCGAGATTGAGTTTACACTGGGCGGAACGATTGCAAAACCCCGTCTGTTGGAGGCAGGTTTACAGCTTACCAATGGCGGCTTCCAGCTTCCTGAGGTTGTCAGTGAGATTCGTCGTTTGAATGCAGACATCCGAGTCGATAGCACAGGACAGGTCGTAATACACAAACTGACCGGAAAAGTGGAAGGCAATTCTTTTGCTTTCTCTAATCGATTTGAAGCTGAATCTGGCGAACATACGCTGAAAATTGGAGATTTCGACTTAGGGATTTTTCAGTTTAAAACTCAAGAAGAAGGCATCTGGCTGGTCATTCCCAGCCTGATGAAGCGACAGTGGGGTGGTTTTTTTCGCTTCTCAGGCAAAGGTGAACAAGGCTTCTTTGAGGTTAAAGGTCCCGCCGAAAGCCCACGCGCGGTCGGAACGGTTACTGCCCGAAATGCCACCTTCACTTATCCTTTCTTAACCGGCAATGGCAAACCGCCTACGCCATTTGTGAAAGGCGTTCTCCATGTGCTGGAAAATATGAACTGGGATGCCGTGCTGATTCCTGAGCGAGGCTGTCGCTACGTGAACGAAATTTCCGGTTTCGGCGACATACCCTTTCTTCAGGGTGTGCAGGAGAGTATTTCCTCTCCGCTTTTTGACCTTGATTTGAAAATATCGCTTGATTTAGTTATTGATGAACAATGGGATGGAGTACATTTTACTGGAGCCATTGTTGATAGTTTTGGAATTGACGGGGAAGTTACTTCATCGCGCGGCAGAATTGATTACTTAGACCTCTCGTTCACACCGCAGGATTTGCGTCTGGTGTTCAATCCGGCTGAACTTTCGCCAATGATGTACGGCTCCGCCTCGACAACCGTGATTGATTCGTCGGGAATTCCAACTCAAATCCGCTTGATTTTACGACGAGATGTCAAAGAAATCGGGCTTAACAAAAATAATGAAGCCGAAGCGGGCAACTGGGAAGAACTCTCTCTGGCTTTTGAAGACGATCAGGGGCATTCGCAGGAGCAGATTCTCGCGATGATGGGCTATGCGCCCAATCAAATGGTCGATAAAATTTCAGGTCTGGGCAGCGTTATTGTGTCAGGAGCTGTTCCCATACGCGAATGGACACGATCTCTGGAACGTAGCCTACAACGCTGGTTTGGCGTGGATCGCTTTGAGATTGAACCGCGAGTAACACGCAACTTGATTGACATGCAGCTCTACCCTAGCGCTGACAGCACATTCGTATCTGGAGAATACGCAGCGTATCTGATGGCACTCGATCAGTCAAGGCTGACGGTTGGCAAGTATATAGCGCGGGATCTCTATGTTTCATACACAGGACTCCTTCAGCGAGGTGCCGACACCTACAACGAGACGCGATTGGGCATGGTGCATTCCTGGGCGGTGGTCGTCTGGATGCCGCAGATCGCTCCACGCTTTAATCTCAATTATAGCTACACTTATGACAGTTTGCTGGAACTTGGCAACCATAGTGTTCGTGTAAGCTACAGATTTTTCCTTGACAAAAAGTAACAAGCCTTCAGATTCACAGATAAACCTGAAGGACAAAATTTCTGACAGTTTTCAGCAAGTAAGAAAACGGAACAACATTCATGCAGTCTAACTCTTGTTTCTCGATTGACAATTCTTTAACTTCAAAGACTATGCAAAAATGGATTAAATACCTTTTGACAGTGGCTGCATTCACGTTGCTGATCTGTCACTCGTCCTTGGCGCAACCCTCTCAGAAAATCATTTTGCTGGGCCTGTCGGTAGATGGGGCTCAACAGACTGATGAAGGGTTGATCGTTGCCACAAGCGGTTTGCTTGTTGGTCAGGAATTAAATGGCGAGAAAATTCAGCGTGCCATACGTCAGTTATGGGATTTGGAACTGTTTTCTGACATTAAAGTCATCGCCGAGCAGGTTACTCCTGAAGGAGCCTATCTGCTGATAAAAGTCAGTGAGCACCCTCGACTGGAATACGTTGACATCAGCTCATCCAATAAAATTGACCGCGATGACATTGAGGAAGTGATTGACCTTCTGCCGGGGCAGGTGATAGCGCCATCAGAACCAGTCAGGTTGCGCCGAAAGTTAGCCAAGCTCGCTGAAGAAAAAGGCTACTTGCTCGCTGATATAGAAGTTGAGATTCAGGATGGCTCGGTCGAAGACCGCAAAGTACTTCATGTTAAGATCGTGGAAGGTGGAAAGGTTAAGATCAAATCCATCGATTTTAATGGGAATATGGCATTCTCAGATAACAAACTCCGCAAGCAACTTGAGAAGACCCACGAACGCTTTATGATGTTCATTCGCTCAGGGTCATTCAATCGCTCTGATTTTGACGCAGATCTGCTGAAAATAATTGATTTTTACCGTGAAAATGGCTACCGTGATGCCCTGGTGCTCGGCGATTCGATCTGGTATTCCGAAAACCGCAAGCGG
Organism: uncultured bacterium; assembly: GCA_964484805.1. Taxonomy (GTDB): domain Bacteria; phylum Electryoneota; class AABM5-125-24; order Hatepunaeales; family Hatepunaeaceae; genus CAZAGU01. The sequence continues at coordinate 6,040 of CAZAGU010000057.1, read as the reverse complement.
ATGTTTATAGAGGTAAAAATCGAAGAAGGCAACCGTTATTACTTCGGGAATGTAACCTTCTCCGGTTCAGATTTAGTCTCTGAAGAGCGGCTCAGAAGGCAACTACTGTTCCGCCCCGGCGAGTATTTCAATCAGAAAAAATACGAAGTGTCCGTTCGTGAACGACTTGGTTCACTCTTTTATGACAAAGGGTACATTTACGCCAATATTCAGAGCCGGGAAGTTCCGATTGGTGGCGATACTCTGGATGTCGAGATCAGTATTGAGCCCGGCAATCAGTTCAGCGTTCGGCAGATTCACATCACCGGCAACACCAAAACGCGCGAAAAAGTCATACGGCGCGAGTTTGTTATTAAGCCGGGCGATACATTTGATGTATCCAAGCTTCGCCGTTCAATGCGTGAAGTGATAATCCTGAATTTCTTTGCTGATGTGGTTCCTGACGTTGAAGATATAAGTGATTCTGAAGTCGATTTGTGGGTCAATGTTGAAGAGAAACCCACGGATCAGGCAAATATGTCGGTCGGATATTCCGAACAGGATGGCATCATTGGCGCGCTGGGATTCTCGGCACCTAATCTGTTTGGCAGAGGTCAGACGCTGAGCTTTGACTGGAATTTCGGGCAGGAATATGGATCATTCTCGCTTAGCTTCACAGAGCCTTGGCTACTGGATACTGAAACACTCGTCGGGTCATCGGTCTATCACACTCGGCGGCGCTGGTCTGAAGGATTCACCGAGACGTTAATTGGTGGGTCGGTCAGGTTCGGCAGACGATTTACCTGGCCTGATGATTACTTCCGTGGCGACTGGGTCTATCGTCTTGAGCAGTCAAAATATGACAAATTTTCTGAATCCTTTGAAGCTCAGGAAAACCGAACGATTGATGATGACGAAGTTCGTTTCTCCAGTTCGGTCACTCAAGTCATCACTCGTGACAGCCGAAACTATCCTGAGTTTCCCACCAGGGGCTCGGTGGCTAGTTTGACGACGGAATTCGCTGGCGGGATGCTATCGGGCGATGACAACTACCACAAGCATATTGTTTCGCTCGAATGGTACTCCGAAGTCAAACCGAAGTTTGTTTTCTATAATCAATTTTTGCTCGGCTATATGGATGCCCTATCAAAATCCGCCTCAGATATTCCCTTGCTTGAGTACTTCTATATGGGCGGCGCTGGGCTGTCGCTGGGAACACCCCTGCGTGGCTATGACGAGCGAACAGTTGGCCCCTACAGCGGCACAACGACTTATGCTGATGGTGGAAAATCCCAGCTTAAAGCCGCGATGGAGCTTCGAGTGCAACTGGTGGACAATCCCACCATTTATGGGCTGGCGTTTGCTGAAGCTGGCAACACCTGGAAAAACTTCACTCAGACCGATCCGTTTGAACTTAAAAGATCAATTGGTTTGGGTATGCGCTTATATATGCCACTAATTGGTCTGATAGGGCTTGATTATGGTTACGGTCTTGATTATTATGACCAAACAACCGGTGCTAGAAAAGGCCAGTGGAAACCTCACTTCCAGTTTGGAAGAACTTTTTAGTTTGTAATTCTTAAATTTTAAGTAAGTTAGCGGGAACCCCGTATGAAAACATTAATTTCAACCTTAATTGTGTTGTTGACCTTAGCGGGATCGGCAATTTGTCAGGAAATGAAAACAGGAATGGTCGCTCTGGAAGTTATCATTCAAAATTATCCGCGTTTCCGTGAGGTTGACGCGCAACTACAGCGTGAGATGGCATCCTATCAGCAGGAACGGAAGACTTGGGAATCCGACATGGAGCGGTTAAAAAATGATATAGAGAAAAAGGAAGAATATCTTCGCAACGGCAAGATGTTGAGTGAACAGCGCAAGGCTATGCTCGCAAATGAGCTTGATTCCTTGACTACCGATTTTCAGATGAGAATTAACAAAAAATCTTCTGAGGAACAGGAATACTTTGCCAACCGACGCAATGTTTTGCTGGCTGATGTCCTCGAAGAAGTGAACGAATACATCAAGCAGATTGGCGAAGAAAGCGACTTTGATCTGATTTTTGATGCCACCAACGGCACGGTCGTTTACGCCAAAGACCCAGTGGATCTGAACGATCAATTGCTGATAAAATTGGAAAAGAAGTAATTGGCTGGGTTAAACATAAAAGCGGTAGGGATTGAGATTATCGACAGTTGCGATAAAATTTCTTGATAGTGAAGTAAACAGAGAAAAATATGAAATCGATCTGGCGAAACCATTCGGTGCTGTTTCCTGCTAAATTATTTTTGTTTGCGCTGGTGGCGGCGCTTTTTACTGGCTGTGCTGGCAATGCTCCCCAGCGCCAGCAGGCAACACAAGCTGGCGGCGGCGAGCAACCGTCTGTTTCAATTCTTCCTTGGCAGAGCGGCAATCTAAAAATAGGTTACATACGATCTGATTTGATCTCACAGGAATACCCAGACTATCGCGATGCCGATCTGACACTGCGCAATGAAAACCGCAAGTGGCTACAAGATGTCGATGAGATGGAGAAAAACATCCAGACCAAAGAGCAGGAGCTCGAAGACCTCGCTCTGATCCTCAGCGAAGAGCAACGCGCGACCATGGTTAAAGAAATTCAATCGGCGCGTGAATTGCTCTTTAAGTTTCGCAATGACACTTGGTATGATGAGGACAGCGATTATGTCAAACGACGCAAAGAGCTGATGGAGCCAATTGATGCGCGCGTGAATGATGTTATATACATTGTGGCTGAAGAAAAAGGGCTTGATCTTGTTTTTGATACTGTCGCCGGCAACATTGTTTATGCCAAACAGGGTCTGGACATTACTACCGCAGTCTTAGAGGAACTAAAAAAATGAAGCCTGATTTTACTACGGTCGGAGAATTGGCAAAACAACTTGGCTGTCAGTTTTCTGGAGATTCAATGGTTCGGCTTCGCGGAGCAAACGCCATTGAAGTCGCCGAGCCGGATGAGTTGACTTTTCTCTCGAATCCGAAATACAAAAAGCACCTGCCCACTTGTCGGGCAGGCGCTGTTATAATTGGCATAAACGACCAGCATGACGACAACATGGCTTGCCTGCTGTCGAAAAACCCCTATGATGACTTTCGCCGTGCAATAGACATTATTTACGGCGCGGAACCTGATGCTCAGGCGATGGGAATTCACCCATCCGCTCATATTTCTGTGGGCGTGATACTGGGTGAAAATGTTAGCATCGGTGTGAATGTGGTGATTGCCGAAAATGCGTCCGTTGGCGACCGGTGTGTATTGATGCCCGGCGCTTACGTTGGAAAAAATTCCATACTCGGCAATGACTGCCACATTGGGGTGAATGTCTCAATCCGCCATAATGTAATACTTGGCGACCGTGTCTGGGTTGGCGACGGCACTGTGCTGGGCTATGATGGCTTCGGCTATGTGCGCGGATCTGATGGCTACCAGAGGATTCGGCCAGTCGGGCAGGTCGTCCTTGAAGATGATGTTCATCTTGGAGCAAACTGCTGTGTGGATCACGCCACGGTAGGTGCCACTCGCATTGGCAAGGGCACTAAGCTTGATAACCTTATTCAAATAGCTCACGGCGTAGAACTGGGTGAAAACACGGTTATCGCAGCACAGACTGGAATATCCGGTTCGACGAAAATCGGAAACTGGGTTACAATTGCCGGGCAGGTTGGCATTGTCGGGCATATCGACGTAGCAGATGGCTGCATTCTCGGCGCGCAGTCAGGGATCACCAAGTCAACCCAAAAGGGTGTGTTCCTGACAGGAACTCCAGCCCGCCCGATGATGGAAATGCGCCGCATGGAAGCGACTATGAAACAGCTTCCGGCATTGCTGAAGCGCGTGAAAGAACTTGAGGAGAAGCTGGCAGAGAAGTAGTTACTGTCTTTCACCGCAAGTTATTTAGTTACGAAATTGATTCGTTTGCTCTTTTACATACGTCCATTTGCGACCACAGAATTTTGTCCCTGACCATTATGTTCAGCCAGATCAGCATGTGTCTCATGCACGCGACGATCGCAACCTTCTTCTTTTTGCCCCTTTCGACTAGGGATTCGTAGATCGATTTGATCGCTTCGTTGTACCTGATGGCTGTCAGCGTTGCCATGTAGAGGCTTTTGCGCACCTCATGCCGACCGCCTTGAATGAAGCGTTTGCCGATCTTTCTGCCGCTATCATGGTTGAACGGCGCGATCCCCACCAGTGAGGCAATTTGACGACGGTCAGCAAATCCAAGCTCAGGTATCTGCGCAATCAACGTGTTGGCAGTCGTTTCGCCAACGCCTTTCATACTGGTTAAGAGTTCTCGCTTTTCGGTGGACAATCGAACAATGTACTTTTTCATGACTTTCCTCAAGATTTTAGAGAAGGATACTGAAATCTTGAGGAAAGATACTAATAATTAGTGTCAAACACAATGTTTTCACATAGCATTATTGCTGTGTCATGACACTAGACATCGTAGCCTGGAAGCGACTGCATTCCGGGGTAAAACCCCCTATCTGCGGGTGGCATGGCTGGCTTGCCCGGACATGTTTCTCCTAATTGCATTTTTCCAAATCCGTTTCATCTGTTAATTCTGTTGTGAATTAAGAAGATACCTTTAAACTTTCGATCTGGGTTCCCAGTCAAGCCGGGAACGAGGAAAAGAGGGGATGAAAGCACTGGGTTTCAGCCTTCGCTGGAACGACAGGGTGTTGAGTTGGGTGGCATGGCCGGCTTGCCCGGACAGGTTTAACATAACGTATTCAAACAGCGGACGAGCGTCCGCTGTCATACCCGCGAAGGCGGGTATCCAGTTTTGATTTTCAGGTTTTCTTCCTTATGTCTTTAATTCACTACAGATGAAACGGATCAAGGGCTTGTTGCCCAAAGCAAGATAGAGCTTCAGGCAAAACGCCGTTACGGTTCCAGGTTGCGCCGTAATATCAGTTTTTTCGCTCTTTGGCATAAAAACGTCCGTAATTTTTTCTGTAAACTTAATTACAGGCACAAAAAGAGCAAAAACACCTGATAAAATGCCTGTCATCGGCGGTTTTAGAGGCGAAATTGCTTCGCCATAGCCAGTCATTGCGCGTTCGAATTTTCCGGCGTATGCCAGAAGCTTTTTCAGGTTCTGAACTCCTGCAACGAGGCAGCTCCGGATCTGCATTTTCACCAATCCGCGACAGCGCGCGCGCGAATGGCAATGCCGTTCCTTGGCTACTCCAAAACTGCCTTCAACGACAGTTTTCAGATGCCGCATCGCGAACAAGGCGGAAGCCCAGGTTGCTGCCCCGGGACGACGGGCCGACGAAGCCGCGACTCGCCGAACGGCAGTACTGGGCGTTGTAGTAATAGTCACCACCACGCCAGACCCGGAAGGAGCCACTCGAAGGTCCACGAGGATCGGTAACTGAACCAAACGGATATGCACCAATCCAGTCCTCACACCACTCATTCACATTACCACTCATATCATACAAGCCCCAAGAATTAGGATGTTTGGTTCCTACTTCTTCTGTCCCGCCATTATCATTACCTCCGTAAACTGCATAATTGTCTATCTCTGTATAGTTCGGGTCATCGCCCCAATAGAACCTGGTCTGGGTTCCAGCCCGACAGGCATACTCCCACTCTGATTCACTCGGTAAACGAAGTACATTACCCAACGCTGATTCAAAGCTCTGGATGTCCGTCCAGGAGACTCTCTCTACAGGGCGATTAGCGCCGTCATAATACGATGGATTATCCCCCATCACGGCTTCCCACTGAACCTGGGTCACCTCATACTTGCCCAACCAAAAGCCCGTTGCAAATGTTACACGATGCACCGGATCCTCATCGCCCTGACGATCCTGCTCATTGTCAGGACTGCCCATATCAAATGATCCAGATGGTATCCAGACCAGGGTAATAGTAACATCATTTGTTAGATTGAATTCGCGCTCTTCGAGCGCATTGTTTTCTGGTTCGTAACATGATGTAAACAGGAAAATGCCAGACATCAGGCAAATCAATAATAGATAACTGGTGACAACAGATTTCATGGCGTTCTCCTTAAGAAGT
>CAZAGU010000056.1:0-17005 GCA_964484805.1 uncultured bacterium | reverse complement strand
TGCGAAGGCAGAAACCCACCGCATTCATCCTTAGCCTTACTCCCTTCGTGCGCTTTGTGGTTAGCACCCGACCAAGAATGCGTCGCTTCCACACCCATCAAATACGCAAGTTGTTTTCCACCAAAACACTAAAATTTACTGTCTTTAGTGTGTCAAATCAACCTTATCTTATTTCAACGGTCTGAATGTGGCGGATATTGATGATTTTACGTATATTCCATAAGTTTAGCAATAAAAGATCTGTTTCAAGAGATTACAGTGAAAGCCCACGTTTTAATTGTCGGCGATGAACTCGCTGTCATTCAAGCCGCTAGCAAATACTTGACCAGAACCGGTCACGAGGTTAATTCTGTCCTGACCGTGCAGGAAGCGCTCGTGAATTTGCAGAGTAATGAGTACGATGTTGTATTCCTCGACCTCAAGCTTTCCCGCCACGGTGGTTCTCATATTCTGGAACGCCTGAAAGAACAGCATCCCACCACTACTGTCGTCATCATGCACGGCATCGCATCGCTCGCCGCCGCTGAAGTACTCGGCTATGGTGTCTATGAATTCCTGATGAAACCCATTTCAAACGAAGCGCTGTTTGTGGCGTTCAACCGTGCCCTCCAGCAACGAACAATGATGCTTCAAGCGCGAAGCTCATGCACCAACGAGACTGTGGCTGAATTCGGCGAGCTGATCGGCAACGGACCCGCCATGCGCGCCGTGTTTAACTTGATCCTTAAAGCCGCTCCAACCGGAGTCGCTGTGCTGATGATAGGCCCTGTTGGGTCTGGCAAAAAGCTCGCCGCCCGCGCTGTTCATAAGATCAGCTCAAGGCGGGGCGAGCCCTTTTTTATCTTCGAATGTGGAATGGGATCAGGAGCTGAACTCTCTCGACGACTGTTCGGTGAAGTAGTTACCAAAAACGGGAATAAGGTCTATATTCCGGGAAAAATTGAAGCCACTGAAGCCGGCACCCTTTATTTTGACGAAATATCATCGCTGGATAAATGGGGTCAAAAACAACTGTTTAATGCCATTCGATTGCGGAGCTATTTCCCGTTGAACAGCAAAGAACCCCGGTCGGCAACCTGCCGGTTCATCCTGGCAACAAGCTCCGACCTTAAAACCCGTGCTGAACATGGCGATATCATCAAAGAACTCTATGAGGATGTGGCTGTTTTTCCAATCTACCTGCCGTCATTGGCAGAACGGGCGGAAGATATTCCTGCTCTGACCTATCGTTTCGTCCGGCTCTATGCCACTCGCTTCGGCAAAACCATCGAAGTCGTTGATGACCGCCTGATGACCCGCTTGATCGCTCATCCCTGGCCTGGCAATGTTCGCGAGCTGGAACGGTGCATCGAGAGCATGGTCTCTTCCTGCGATGATGACACTTTGCTACTGGAACATTACCAAACGGCAATGGAAGGCAGTTCCGGGCGGTTCTGGGAAGGGAAAATTCCCACGACGATTTCTGAACTGATTACAGTGAAAAAAGAACTGCGAAAAATAGCAGTACGGCAGATTGAACGGACATTCCTGATTAACTCATTACAGAAAGCACATGGCAATGTAACCCATGCCGCTCAGGAGGTGGGAATGCAACGAAGGAATTTTCAAGCGATGATGCGTGAATATGGTCTGAAGGCGGGAGAATGAGGCAAAAACAAAATCACCTCAGCATAACTGAGGTGAACTGAGTAGCCTCAGGGGGAATCGAACCCCCGTTGCAGGGTCGAAAACCCTGTGTCCTAACCACTAGACGATGAGGCCAACTGTGAAAATGAGCTTATCGAAGCCATTTCATATTAGCAAGAACCTCAATTTAATTTCATTGCTTCAAGATGTCAAGTAAAAAATTATTTATTTGAATCAAACCGTAATTTTTTACATTCAATTCAAAGTTTGACATTCAGGAGCATTCGTATTAACTTATTAAGTTGTGCGGTCAAGGAAAACATCAATAGTCCGCTGTAACGGGGATCGTAAATTTTGACACCATCTTCAGACGGTACTCACACTACCTCGGCAATCACAAATAAAAACTCACCGCTAGTTGAGTTTAAAAATGCCACCAAAAGGTATGGTAAAAACCTCGCCGTCAGCGACCTGAATCTCTCACTGGCTCCTGGCGAACTTTTTGGCTTCCTAGGGCCAAACGGAGCCGGCAAAACCACTGCCATGAAGATGGCAGTGGGGCTGATTCGCATGACTGAAGGGAATGTTATAATTGCCGGACATGACATCCAGAAAGAACCGATCCTCGCCAAACGACTGGTCGGTTTTGTGCCGGACAGTCCATACATCTATGACAGCTTGACAGGACGAGAATTTCTCTACTACTGCGCCGGGCTCTATAAAATGAATCATGATGAAACTTCTTCACAGGTCGAAAGCCTGTTTGAAAAATTCAAGATCGGCAAGTGGGCAGACAATCGCGCTGGCGAATATTCCCACGGCATGAAACAGCGAGTGGTGATGGCTTCGGCGTTTCTGCACAGCCCGCGCGTCATAATGATTGACGAGCCGATGGTCGGGCTCGATCCGGGCGGAGTAAAACTAGTCAAGGGTGTTTTGCAGGAGTTCACAGCGGGAGGCGGAACTGTATTCCTTTCGACTCACACGCTATCTGTTGCCGAAGAGGTTTGCGAACGGATAGGAATCATAAAATCAGGAAAACTAATTGCCTTAGGCTCACAGGATGATATCGTGGAGAAAGATGTGCGGCTTGAGGACTTCTTCCTGGCGCTAACGAGTGAGCCGTTATAATGAATCGTTTTCCCCGCACGGATGTCGGCTGGAAAATCAGGATGCTGTGGGGTGCATTGTCACTCGACTCATGGGTTGTGCGGGTCGGGAAAATTCTTTCGATCATCATCATTGTCGCTTTCGGAATTGGCGCAACCCTGTTCTTTAACATAGTCTTTACCAAGCTACTGACAATGCCGGACATCGGCGAGCCGCTCCTGTGGAGAATTATCACGATCACACTGGTAACAATCTTTGCCTTGCTGGTCGTCAGCACACTCATCACGGGCATTGCCACAATCTATCGTAGCCCAGAGATTGCCTTTCTCTTCACCAAGCCAATTGCTCATCACCGAGTTTTTATCAGCCGGTTCATTGACAACCTTGCCTATAGCTCCTGGTCACTGGCGATTCTCGGTGTTCCCATTATTGTTGCATGGGGCTTGACATTTCAAATGCCAGCCTGGATCATTCTGTTGTTGGTGCTTTTCGGCTTGGTTCCACTGGTTTTCATCGCCGCCGAACTTGGCACTGTGCTGTTGATGGGCATAGTATTCCTGATTCGATATACTTCGGCGCGGACGACTTTGCTCATCTTGGTTGCATTGACATTGGGCATTTTAGGAATGACTTTCCAGAAGCGGACTGTCGGGCTATTCATTGAAGGACAAGTGCGAACATCAACTATTGAGCGGTACATCGGCTCATTGGGGCATAGTTCGCTGCCACCTATTACACCCGGTCACTGGCTCAGCATTGCCATGCGCGACTTTCGCAAAGGATTTTCAAAGGATGCCCTGTTTTACAACATCCTGCTGACTGTAACAGCAATTGTCTGGCTCCGATGGCTGGCAATGCTAGCTGAACGAGTCTATTACTCCAGTTGGGCGGCGTTCGGAGAGATCAGCGGCAGAAAAAACAAATCAGCTCCAACTCGCTCTGCTGAGGCATTTGTTAATGGCGGGCGGTTCAATCCTCTCTTCACAATGCTGAGAAAGGATTTGCTCCAGTTCGTGCGCGATCCAAGCCAATGGGGGCAGTTTTTAATTCTGGTGGCTTTCCTGCTGGTGTACCTCATTAACCTGATGTACATCTCCAGCAAACTGAACTTTGACAGCCCATACTGGAAAACGCTGGTGATGTTTTTGAACTTTTCCTTTACGGCGTTTATACTGGCAACGCTGTCCGTCAGGTTTATCTTTCCGCTCATCAGCCTCGAGGGCAGAGGATTCTGGGTGGTGCGGAGCGCGCCGGTGTCGGTTAATCTGCTCTTCTGGGAGAAGTTCTTCCTGGCATTTGTGGTATTCATGGGACTGTGTGAGCTGATCGTGTGGTTTTCCAACCGCGTGTTGAACATAACTGAGATAATGATGCTCATCACAACCGTCGGAACCTTCATCATGGGCGTGGCTCTCACAAGTCTTGCCGTTGGAATGGGAGCTTTGTTCCCGGATTTCGATGAAGAGAGCCCCATGAAAATAGCATCTACTCCGGGCGGGGTCATCACGGTTATCCTCAGTCTTTTTTACGCGGCAATCATGGTGATGATTATCTCTTGGCCAGCAAAAGGATATTTTTTATACTTGATGGGCAACGGACATTTACCAGCCGACAGAGCGTTAATTGCAATTCTGGGTGTGGCGGCATTGAATGCGCTGGTGATCCTTGTGCCGATTCGTTTGGGTCGAAGAGCTTTACAAGCGCGAGATAATTAACTTGAAAGTTGAATTTCCCGCTGAATTTTGTACCTTATAAAGTTGAAAGGTGTAGCGAGTGGATTCTAGGCGAACATTTATCTTATATTCGTTTCAGGATAATCACCTTGCCATTCCTTAAATGATACATTAAATTCCAAAACGCATCCTACTTAGAGAGAGTGTGAAATGTTAAGAAAACTACCTTTTGTTTTAGTTCTGATTCTGTTCGCTTCCAGTTTAATCCTTGCTGGTTGCGATACTTCAGCAGAACGAGAGCTGAACCGCGCTGAGAAGGCGCTCGACGCAGCATTAGATTATAATGCCGACGCTTACGCAACCGATGATTACAACGCAGCAGAAGCTTTGATGAACGAAGCTGCTGAATTATCAAAAGACAATCGCATTCAAGAAGCCCGGCAGGCTGCCATTAAAGCCAAGCTTAAAGCTGAAGATGCCATGCGCAAAGCTAAAGAACGGCACAAAATTCTTGAAGATGAAATGGACCAACTCGGTCGGTAGTCACAATTTTCAAACGTAATTTCTAACAAGATCATCTTGGAGGAAGAAATGTTCGTAAAACGTAGTAATCTACTTGGTTATTTCTTTGTTGCAGTTTTACTCCTCTTTTTAGGAGGTTGCTCCACACCAATTGATGAGGTGATGGATGCAACCGAGAAAATGATGGATCACGCGCTTGAAATAGGCGCGGAGTCTGCGGCAAAAGAAGAATTTACAAAAGCACAAGACTATTATGTGCAGGCGATGGACGCTCTTCAGCGGGACGATATAAATGAGGCGCGCCGATTGGCGAAAAAAGCTCTCCTACTTGCTGAAGATGCCATTAACAAAGTTGCTCGTCAGCAGAAATCCTTGGAAGCTGAAAAGGAACGACTGTAAGTTCTCAGATTATTCGGAGCGGAGGGATTGAAGAAGCCACGGTGAAGCGAGGGGTCGTTCCATTCTTATTTTGCTGTTTTTCAGGAAGTGATCCAAAATGCGTAGAAATACTGTTCTTTTCATAGTTTGCTTATTAATATCTGCTTCTGTTTCAGTTGTCCAGAGCGCTCCCGACATACAGGGTTTCACGGTTGTGGAATCCTCGACGGATCGGATGGTGATAACATGTCACACGCCAGATAACACAGAAGTAACGCAGGTCTCAACTAACGAAAAAGATGATAACATCTTACGTGATGTGGGAATTGCGATCCACACCATGGGCGAAGCTCTGCCCGCCTGGAGTCGCTGGATCGAAGTGCCTGTTGGGAAACAACCTGAAATACGGATAATCTCGAAACGAGAAATTCAGTCAACGGCTTCTCAGTTGACCATTTTCCCTCCGCCTGAGAACACCAACACCGTACAACAATTTTCAGAATTTCACCGAATGGAATTACAGAAGAATGTTGTGAGTAATTCTGTCGCGACAATTTCTGAACCAGTGTTGATTGGCGGAAAATACTTTACTCTTCTGGACATCTTTCCTTTCCAAATGAGTGAGTCCGGCGAGAGCATCACTCTGACTGATGAGATTCAGGTAGAAATATCTTTTAAATCTTCCGCCAATGCCGCGCCAGAATCCAACAAGCGGAATGCCGCAGTTTATCGTGAACTTGAGCGAGCCCTTTCCCCTGGGATCAGTCGCGACGAACCAGATCAACTTGACTTGTTAGGTCATTATGTAATCGTCATTGATAATGAAGAACTGATTGAGATCATTCAACCACTGGTTGACTGGAAACGTCGCATGGGCTACATGGTCACCATCGCCAATCTTGAAGAAATCGGCGATGACCGTGAAGACCTGCGAGATTGGCTGACTGCCGCTTGGAATGAATGGGAAATCCCGCCAAACTTCGTTCTGCTAACTGGCGATGTAACCGGTGAAATATCCAATCCTTACTTTGATGATGGCGTGCAGGTACAGACAAGCTGGCACGCTTCCGATCATCAGTTTGTCTGCTGGGATGATGGCAACACTGATCTTGAGGAATGGATAGCCGAGGGGTTTATCGGGAGACTGCCCGCGCCCAGACCCTCCGATCTTGAACACATGGTTGCAAAAATCCTCGCTTACGAAAGTGACCCTTATGTTGACAGCGATTGGGTTGAAGGCGGCGTGCTAATTGCCAACGGGGTTCAATCTTGCATAACCACCAATCAGGCTGTGCGCGAGTTGATGACCAATGTTGGCTATGAGCGCGGCAATATTCACGAATCCTATTCATTTTACCCACAACTGCCCAATATGAACACCATCGCCAATGGCGTTAATGGCGGTGTGGGTTTCGTCAATTTCCGCGGCTACCAGACCTGGGGTGGCGTTTATTATAACACCATTCACGGCTTTAACAACCGTGGCATGATGCCGGCGGTTACGGGGATGGTTTGTGCAACTAACGACTTCACCAACACTTGGGTTGACGCTCAACCTGAATCCCGTGGTGAAGCATGGGTTCTCTCGTGGTCGAATGGCCCTCGAGGCGGAATCAGTTGCTGGGGGCCCACCGATCTCTATACGCATACGTGGTTTAACAACGTATTAAACGGTGAGTATTATCACCTCCTACTCAACCGCGGTATTCACACCTTGGGCGCACTTTGTGCGGCATCACAAATGCACCTCTACAAGGCATACCCATCTTCCCGCCGCATGGGCGATGGTAATACAGTCGGTTTCTATTTCTATACCTATAATATACTTGGCGATCCGGGCTTGCAAATCTGGACACGAGACCCAGAGGAAATTTCCATCGACCTCCCTGTGGAAATCGCCGCCGGTTCAACACTGCTGACAGGCAATGTGCTGTTCACAGCCGACGACCGAGCCGCTGAAAACGCCTACGTTCATTTTTATCAAGTTGTTGACGACACCGAAATTCACTTTGGTGGCTACACAGACGAGAATGGCATCCTCAGACTTGAGCTTTCGCCAATCGAAGCCGGTGAATATCTGGTGACGGTGACAGGTCCCAATATGATTCCGATCCTGTGCACGGTTGAAGTAAATCAAGCACCTGTTCATCTGACCGTTGGAGAGTATTCTGTCAACGACGAAGAAGCGGGCAACGGCGACGGTGTTGTCAATCCGGGTGAAACTTTTGAATTGACCGTCAATCTAACCAACACTGGTTCTGAGAGCAGCGAAGAAGCCGATGTTGAGCTTATCATTGATTCCCCTTGGGTTGAACTTCAGAGCGGAGCCACTACCTACGCCTCAGCCGAACCCGGCGAAAGCGCAGGACAAACAGAGCCTTTCATTCTGTCAATGGCTGCCGGAACTCCCCACGGATCAGTAATTTCTTGCGTTCTGCATGTGACCCACGGTGATGAAGAATGGGATGAAGCCTTCTCCTTCAGTGTCAATGGCTATCATCTGGCTCTGAACGAGTGGGCGTTTGTCAACGTTGAGCAACTTGCTCCCGGTGAGACCGACAACCTGATCGTTACCATCCAGAATGTCGGCGACATGGACACAGAATCCTTAAGAGCCACATTGACCTGCGCCAACCCAAGAATTCAGATTTCCGATTCTGAGTCTTTAATTGGTGTCATTACCGCTGGTGAGACCGTCAGAAACGTCGAACAACCTTTCGAGATTTTTGCTGGCGCCAACGCTTACCCCGGCGAGATGGTCAGCCTCTGCCTCACTCTCAGCGACGAAGCAGGCCTGACCGATCAGTTGTCTCTGGAAATTATGCTCGGCGGTGATCCTACGCTTGGCCCTCAAGGACCAACGCCTTACGGATACTGGGCTATTGACAATCGCGATACATCCAGCGGACTACAGCCCGAATATGACTGGCTGGACGGTGACACAGAAATCCGCATGACAGATAACAATGATGCTGGATCAGTTAATGGCATTGGGGGTGACTGCGAGACTATTGACCTGCCATTTGAGTTCATTTACTTCGGCAAGATTTTTAACCAAATCACCATTGGAACTAACGGCTGGATGGCTTTCGGCGCATCAGGCTTAATTTCCTGGAACAACCAGCCCATGGGGTCTGGTCTCGACGCTACCGCCATGCTAGCGCCCTACTGGAATGACCTCTGGAGCGGCACGGTTTACACCACTTACGACGAAGAGAACGGTCGGTTTATCGTCGAATGGCGCAACTTCTCCGACAACCAAGGTCGGCACCGCTTTGAAGTTCAGCTCTACAATCCGCGCTTCCGCATCACCCGCACTGGCGACAGTGAATTCGTGTTCGTCTATCATGAAAGTCACGACGAAGCTCCACCCCGCGATGTTGTTCCCAATGAACGTGTAACTATCGGCTTCACATCGCCAGATCGCGACGATGGCATGACCATCACCCACGCCCGTCAATGGGATCCGCACACCGCTGGTCTCGAAGGCGGCATGTCAGTTCGTTTCACCACCGGAGCCATCACCGAGCAGGGCAGCGTCAGCGGAACAGTCATCAGCGCCGAGACTCAACAACCAATGCCAAACGTTCGCGTCATGCTTGACGGCACTGGATTCTTCTCCGTTACCGATGTCGATGGCGGTTACTCCATCACCGAAGCGCCAGTTGGAACATATTCAGTTACGGCATTCCAACGCTATTTCAACCGTGGCACTGCCGCTGACATTCAGATTCAGGATGGAGAAGATTTCCAGATCGATTTTGAAATGACCTACCCGACATTTAACATTGATGTCGAAGATATTCGCTACGGTCTCTGGCCAGATTCCATCGGCAGCGCCGGCTTCGCCGTCTGGAATGAAGGCAATGGACCTCTTGACTACGACATCTTCCTGAATTACGAAGCTGAAGAGCCTGAACGCGATGAGGAGTGGGACATCCTCTTTGACTGGTCTGTGGGCGATACCGTGGGCGACACTGGGCTTTACGGCATGGCGTTTGATGGGGAGATTTTCTACATTTCCGGGCAACTCGAACGGCGCGTACTCCCGCATAAAATCTATATGTTGGATAAAAACGGCAGTCTGGTCGGCGACATAGATCAATTTACTGTTGATTCAACGACATCTCGCGGATATTACGAGATGGATTTCAAGGACGATAATCTGATTGCCGTCGAAGGCAATAATATCATCGAAATTACCACCGATGGAGACTCTGTCAGCGTTACACCTGCGCCAGAACATCCAACGCAATCGCTGGTTTATAATCCGGTCAACGGCACATACTTTACTAAATCCATCGCCGGAAACATTCTGTATGAGATTGACGTGGACGGCAATGTCATCAATCGGATTGATCTGCCTGCGGAAATCAGATACATCAGGGCGATGAGTTGGTTTACGGAAGACGAGAATGATTGCAATCTCTATCTGTTCTGCCATAACCGCTCCCATGAAGATAACGGCGGCACCGGATTGCAACTGTCAAAAATAAACCCGGCAACCGGCGAGTTCTACACACTGCGCTATCTGGATTTCGAGAGCATGTCCCTTGACGACCGACCGCAAGGCTGTGTGATCACCAAATTTTACGATCCCATGGTATGGACATTCATCGGGCTGGTCAACCATGCTTCCGGCGAACATCTCATTGGCTGGGAACTGGGGCCCAACCTGACATGGATCCGCTACGAGCCCGAGTCTGGACAGATTCCCGCTGGCGAACGTCAGGAATACACGATTAACTTCTCGGCAATCGACATGCCGGAACGCGATTATTACGTCGTCTTCGAGCTATTCCACAACGCGGCTGGAGATCGGTTTGACATTCCGATCTTCTTCAACATCGGCGAACAGCAAGAACCGGACACGAGCGCTATTGGTGATATTGAACCTATGCCGCATCGTTTTGCTTTGGAAAATCCCGCGCCGAACCCGTTCAACAACCGGACGATGGTGCGCTTTGAACTGCCTAAAGCTATGGAATCCCGACTTCGCGTGTTTGATCTTAACGGTCGAGCTATTGAAACAATGGCGGATGAATACTTATCCGCTGGCAGTCATTCCATCGCCTGGAACGCTGAAGCTTTGCCGGCTGGCGTATATTTCCTGATGCTGGAAGCTGGTCAACAGAAGGCTGTCAAAAAAGCTGTGCTGATCAAATAGGTTTTGGTCTATATTTTTGACTAAAAAGATGGCGGGGCGAGTTCGTTTCGCCATCTTTTTTTCTCGAGATTGTTTACTCGTTCCCACGCTCCAGCGTGGGAACGCCGAGTGTTTGCAAGGAAGAAATTCCTGAAAATCAAATCTGGACTCCCGCTTTCGCGGGAGTGACACTGCCAGGTACGTTTGACGAGCTCGAAGGTGGTGAGGATGTCACTCGAACTCTCATGAGATTGCTTCGGCGGGCTGAAGCCGTCCTCGCAATGACGCAGGGGAAGGAGCTCATTACCTGTGTCAATCTGTGTCAATCTGTGGATGAGATGTTTTTTTAAGGAAGGCTACTGGCTATGGAAAAAATCGCCGAAACAGGAACGATCTACTGATGCACCGCTTTCCAGATGTGAACATTCATCAGGGCGGTTGGCAAAAGAAGCAACCACTCCGCAAATCCGATTCTGCCCTGAAGGAATACATCCGCTGGGGCGCTCCGATTGTGATTGGCGTTTTATTCATCATCGTCATTATCATCCTGCAAAGTGAAATGCAAAGGATTATTTCTCGACTTGAAAAATACGAGAATCCTGAGCAAAGAAGTGAAATGCTTGTCATCGTCACAGAACGCGACCTACGTTACCATCAGCCGACTTGCCCGCGGATTCGCGGTGATGAGCGCGAGATGACCTACGGCGAAGCCTTAGATCGTGAACTGAAACCATGCCCGTATTGCTACCCTCAAGACACAGACCGAGGTGAAGATGAATCGCTCTACAACCTTAATCGTTGAACAATTGATTAACATCCGAACTCTTTACGCTGGATTGCTCGTTTGATCTTGTGGTGAATTCAGTTTATATTATCTCAAGTTTCCAATTTTGACTTTGACGGTTCTGATCGAGATTCTCAATGTAAAATCCGCCATAAGTCTGCCAACCCGATCCTTAGCAACGAAAACATACGACCTCAATGAGTGAAGATAAAGAAAAACCGAAATCCAATCCGCTCAAGGTAATCCCCAGAGCGATCTCAGCCCTGTGGCGAAGTTTGGGACCCAACCCGTTTGTACGCGTCATCTGGGCGAGCCTGATCTTTTGCTGCGCCTTTATGGTGCTTTTAGGCTTGATTATCGTTGAACTGTCGAAAGACCTGCCCGATCTTTCCCAGCTCAAAGACTACGAGCCGCATCTCACCACGCGAATTCTCGACCGCAACGGTGAGGTTTTAACCGAGCTGTTTACCCAACGTCGGTTGGTGACACCACTGGAAAATGTCCCTCAGCATACCATTGATGCACTGCTGGCAACAGAAGACCGCCGCTTCTTCGAGCACTGGGGCATGGATATTGTCAGAGTAATGGGCGCCGCGGTGGTGGACATCAGTTCCTTCAGCATGAGACAGGGCGCATCGACAATTACGCAACAGCTTGCCAGAGATTTATACCTAACTAAAAAGCGGAACTTCGGTCGAAAGATCAAAGAAATTCTGACTGCAATCCAGATTGAGCGGAACTATTCAAAGCGCGAAATCCTTGAGATGTACCTGACGCAGATATATTTCGGGCATGGTGCTTATGGCGTGGCTTCAGCGACTCAGTATTATTTCGGCAAGTCGGTCGAGGAACTTTCGATTGAAGACTCGGCTCTGCTGGCAGCGCTTCCCAAAGCTCCTTCGCGATATTCACCGTATTTTCATTATAACCGCGCTCTGGAACGGCGGAATCTGGTTCTATTAGGGATGTGTCAACAAGGTGTCATCAGCAAGTATGAGTATTCGTCAGCCATCAACAACCCCATTCATCTTATCCCAAAGAGCGAAACATTTGAAGACTGGGGTATTGGCCCCTACTTCACCGAGATGGTACGTCAGCAACTTTCCGAAGAAGGACGGCGACTTGGCTTCAGCTACCTCGAAGACGGCTTGACCGTTAACACCACACTCGATGCCCGCGTTCAACAATTTGCAGACAGCTCGGTCAAAGCGCATCTCGACCCATTTCAATCGAAATATCGAGCCCGATTCGTTCAACGCTCCATGAAGGAAGTGGCATTAGCCCTGCATGATTCGACAGTGCTGAACAGCAGAGGCGAAGTGAACATTTCGCTCGATTCACTTTTGGCAGACAGCGCCCAGATTGACCTGCTCTTCCCAACAAGAGCTGTGGTGCAAGTCGCTTTGGTTGCCGTAGAACCATCGACAGGCGATATACTGGCGATGGTTGGTGGTCGGGACTTTGGCAAATCAAAATTTAACCGACCAGTGCAGTCAATTCGGCAGCCGGGCTCAGTGTTCAAGCCATTCTCCTACATCGCCGCCATTGATAACGGTTATTCTCCGACCTTCCAACTGCTGAATCAGGACGTTGTGATCATCAACGCCGATGGCTCACGCTGGGTGCCGCAGAATTATGATCTTTCCCACGGTGGAATGACCACCCTGCGGGAGGGGTTGCGGCGTTCACTGAATCTTGTTGCCGTTCGCCTCGTTCAGGAGGTCGTTCCGCCTCGACTGGTTCGGAAATACGCCCGACAGCTCGGCATTTCCACACCGATAGCTGCGGTGGATGCCATCGCGCTTGGGTCTTCAGGCGTGTATCCAATAGAAATCACATCAGCATTTTCAGCACTCGCCAATGGTGGGATCCGTTGCCAGCCGCGTAGCATTACAGAAATTCGAGACCGTTTCGGCGATGAAATTGCATCCTACCCCATCACTCGTGAGATTGCCCTCGACAGCGCGACGGCGTTCATCATCACAAATATGCTGGAAACCGTGATGAACCGCGGCACTGGCGGCTCAGTACGCTGGAAGTATAAATTTTACAAGACCGCCGCCGGTAAAACCGGCACGACCAACGACTTCACCGACGCATGGTTCATGGGTTTCACGCCTCGCATGGCGTGTGGAGTATGGGTGGGACTAGATGACCCATCCGAGAGCCTGGGGCCTGGCCAGGCAGGATCGCGGGCGGCTCTGCCAATCTGGGCAGTGTTCATGAAATCTGTCTATGATTCGCTCGGCTGGGAAGATCAGGATTTTGTGATGCCGCGCGATGTCGTTAAGCTGGAAATCTGCGACGAAACGAAAGAATTGGCGACACCATATTGCCCGGTGCGGAAGTGGGAAGTGTTCCGCGAAGACGCTCAGCCATTGAACAAATGCCATAAACATAAAAAGCTTGGGGGATTATGATCCGGGTCGTTATCTTTGATCTCGATAACACACTTGTCGATTTCTTCAGAATGAAAAGTGAAGCGATTAAAGCCGCTGTGGAAGCGATGATCGACGCGGGCTTGAATATGGATTTCGAGCTGGCAAGGGACGGGATCAAGAAGGTTTATCAGCACAAAGGCATTGAATATCAGGAAGTGTTCGATCTTTTTCTGACCGAAAGGCTCGGCTTCATTGACCATAAAATACTTGCCTCGGCGGTGGTAGCTTACCGTCGTTCGCGCGAGAGCACACTTGTTCTCTACCCTCACGTTACCGCGACGCTGTCGAAACTCGCCAAGCAGGGCATCCGCCTGGCGTTAATTACAGATGCGCCGCCCAAGCAGGCATGGCTACGGCTTTGCTATCTGCACTTGCAGCATCTCTTTGACATAGTGGTTACACCTGAAGACACTGGCACTACCAAGCCATCACCGATACCATTTCAACTAGTGATGAGCAAATTAAACATCACTCCGTCTGAAGCCCTGATGGTTGGCGACTGGCCAGACCGAGATGTGGTGGGTGGCAACAATGCCGGCATGTGCACAGTCTTCGCGCGTTATGGCGGGCGAAAGCTGGAGAGTCCTTCGGGAGCAGATTATGAGATCGACGACATCTCGGAACTCGTCCGCATAGTCAGCGAGCTCAACGGCAAATAATTTATGGATGGTTATACGATCGCTGGAATGGAAATACCTCGCGAAGTGGGAACGGACGGGTAGGGAGAGTTTGTTTACAATATTGTTATTGGAGAGAATGATGGTAGAATCAGGAAGAGACAAATTAGTCTTTGATTTTGCAAAGAAATATTTAGCCGATATTCCCGGCGTGACAAAGGCAATAGTTGAGGTTTACATGGAGCCTGAACCACAACCCGGCAATATTCCGGGTGTTTACCGCAGACTTCTGGAATCAGCACAAAATGCAGGGAGTATGCCCAATGTGATAGGTAAATCAATACCAACAGGGTTTTCTGGACTGAGTCGGTTTTTATCTGATCTTGATCCCAAAAGTGTGCATGGCAGTTACCCAAATCGAAAAGAGTTCAGCTTAAAACTCTTAAACGACATGAAGGAGAAGCTCACCCTTAAGGGGCAAGTTAATGATGGGGCACATAGCCTTTGGGTGAGATTTTGTGGCTCAATAATTGAGGGCGCGGAGTTCTTGTCGCAATTTGAAGACTCCAAAGATTTTTACGAATGGGTGAAATTCTTTGATGATGATGAACGCGCTCGTGAAGCACTTCCATTGCTACTAAAAACTAAAATTCATGGCTTTGGTTTTGCGCTTGCTTGTGATTTCTTAAAAGAACTGGGTTACATTAATTTCGGGAAACCCGACGTGCATATAAAAAATATCTTTTCCTCATTAAATTTAGCTGACAATAAAGAAGATCATGTTGTATTGGAAGCAATACAGAGGATAGCAAAAAACAATGAAACAGATGCTTATGCCGTTGACAAAGTGTTCTGGCTAATTGGGAGTGGCAAGTTTTACAAGCATAAACAATGCATTGGGGTAAATGGTCGAACTGGTTCGCACAGGAAACCATTTATAGAATTTGTTAAAAGTAACGGAATTTAATTCCGTTCACTGAAGACTCACAGTGTATGACAATTCTCAGCTTAATTACATTAAAAAAGACAAGTTGTACTTTGCGTCGTCGCGAAACAGGCTTTGTTTGTCCAAGCAACTACTCACTCATATCGAGACACCTAACCGCTCATTGTGCTGTCGCTCCAGCGCAACCAGCCTGTCTAACAATTATCTTCATGTGGCATAATTTACTTTTGACCAATATTTGCCCCGGAATGCAGTCGCTTCCGGGCTACGGATGACAAGGAAGAATGACCTGAAAATAAAATCTGGATTCCAACCTTCGCTGGAGCGACGTGGTGTTTATTGATCCGGCATTAACAGACAGACTGGCGAAAGGCTATACAACATAAGTTTCAAGAAACGCCTAACCTCGCCGGTGCGCAATCGCCTTTTCATAGCACTCCAACCGCTTTGAGGTGCGAACTTCAGAAGAGAAAAGTCGCAATGCTCTTTCGCGAGCATTTGCGCCCATTTGTGCTAGTTTTTCTGGGCTCAAATTTAACATTTTCTCCAGCGCATTAGCTAAACGATCAGGATCGTTTATAGGGATCAAATATCCTGTCTCGCCTTCCACAATAATCTCACCTGAACCGGGCATAGTGGTAGCTACTGCTGGCAATCCTGCCGCATGACCGTTCACCAGTGATCCTGGAAAGCTCTCGTGGCTCGTTGACGCATTCACCATAATATCAGCAGCCTTTAAAACACGTTCAGGATCGCGTCGATAGGGTGAAAGAGTGACCTGTTCTTGCAGACCGAGTCGCTCAACTTGTTTAGTTAACTTATCTGTTCCACTTCCGCAAAACAGCAGATGAAATTGGTAGCCTTTTTCTTTCAACTGGCGTGTAGCTTCGAGTGTTGTACCCTGACCTCGCCAGGTAGCCCAGTTGCCAAACTGCGTAATTAGAGTAACCGATTCCGGAATGTTTAATTCCTGCCGAAGGGTCGTTATATCAACACTGTCAAGGTCTTGGAGGGTTGAATGGTATTCACCATAGATGTAATCAACTTTATCCGCAGGAATTTTTCCTGTTTTTATCATGATCTTTCTTAGATCATTGCAGTTGGCAACAACTCGATCTACTCGGTTCAAGCGGTATTTCAACCCTTGCCAAACATCCATATTCAGCCCGATTCCCCTGTAGAATACCAATGCATGACGGTTTAGCCCTATGCCTCCATAGAGAGCGTGGTATTGCGCCCCGCTCTTGAAACACTCCACGACATCAGGTTTATAATCAACCAATATTTTTCGAAACTGCTTTAGAGAGTCCAGTGTCCTTTTTCTGTCAATCGGAAAGATTTGAAAGGGAATGTCCAATTCCTTCAGTTTATCAAATCCGTGCGGGTCGCCGTTCACATCGGGACCCCAGACTGCCATAACGTCGTAGCCTGCGAGTTTGAACCCTCTAAGCTGATTGTATGCTTGATGAGCTCCACCCGAATATATTCCGCCAAGTCCGACTGCTATTAAAATCCGCAACTAACCATCCTTTAAAAAAGTAAGCAAACACCAGCATGAAAAATACTTTATCCCTGTCTTAAAAGCAAGGAAAGTATGACATGGAGCGTCGGAATCAACTTGGATTTTCGTCGGATTTGCTGTTACGGCTTGATAATCTGATACTCACTGGGTTACAGAGTTTGATTTCTTGGTGATTTGCTTATATTAGTAAAATGCAGGATGAAAGTGCCGGATGCGGGTGGCATGTCCGGCTTGCCCGGA
>CAZAGU010000055.1:0-17021 GCA_964484805.1 uncultured bacterium | reverse complement strand
GCATATTGCCATCCACTGAAAATCTATCTAAAAATGTCTTGGCTATCGAACTTGGCAATCGGGATAAAAAAATGAAACGGCCATCGGCGTGTAAACGCACAACTAAATCGAAATGTAAAAAAATCAACGGTTTGTCAAGTGCTTTCTCGAAAGCTTGCGTTCAAACCGTAATATACAAACATACCGGTGGGTTGTCAAGGGGGAATATATTCGACCTAATGCACAAAATACGCTCACACTTGACAGATATGGAATTCCACTTAAAACAATAAAGTAAATTGACTTCCCTCGCCAGCTGTGGATTGAACGAAGATCGTACCGTTATGAAGCTTCATAATGCGTTTGCTCAGCGACAATCCAATGCCAGACCCACCAGAGCGAGTCGAAAAGAACGGGACAAATATCTTCTTGATGACTTCCGGCTGTATTCCGGGTCCATTGTCGGTGACATTGATCTCCACTCTGCCCTGCTCGTTCAGACAAGCTTTAATTGACACACGTGGATCAGCACGCCCTGTCACCGCCTGTATTGCATTCAGAATTAAATTAATCATCACCTGCTCGGCAAGATGAGAATCAGCTGTCAATTCAAGCGATTCTGGCTCAATATAAAATGTCAATTCCACCTCGACACTCTTAGCCTGATTGCGGAAAAAGGCTTCGAGGCTGGAAAACCAGTCTTTTAAGGAAATAATTTCAAAGGCAGGATTCGGAATTTGATAAAATTCTCGGAAGGTCTCGACAAATTTCAACAGCCCTTTGCTACGTTTGCCAATAGTGCTGACCGCAAGTTTTATATCCTCAAGATCATCTGATTCTATCTGATTTTTCACCGGTATCAGAAGCTCTTCGGCAGAACCCGCCAAGGACGCTATCGGCGCAATCGAGTTGCGGATTTCATGCGTCAACACCCGCATCAGCGATTGCCATGCCTCCATCTCTTTCTCTTCAAGCTCGTTGCGAATGTCCTGAATTGACACCAGCTTCATCAGTTTAGCACCCGAACGGAACATCGTCCCATCTAACGCGAGCTGTAATGTGGCATTGTTGACCGTCGTTTCCACAACCTGCCGCTGTCCGGGTTTATTTTCCCGCAAAGCTTCAGCCAAGGCTGGATGCTGTGGCTCAATATCGCTCAACTCAGACAATCTCTGCACACCCAGCAATCGGCGAATCGCGTTGTTGTGGCGCTCTATGACACCATCGGCGTTGTAAATGATAACTCCAATTGCAATATGCTGGATGATAGTATCCAAAAATCGAAATTATTCTTCGCGCTCTAGTCGAACCGCCTGAAAGTTTTTTACAATTCCTGCGAATGCCTCATGAAGTTCGTCATAGTGTTTTTTATGGCGCGACTTTTCGCTGGTCAAAATCGGGTAAGAATCGAGAAAATCGTCATATCGGATTGAGTTTAAAAATAATGCCAGCTCGCGACGTGTCTTCTCGATATACCGGATCAGATGAATAAAGAGCAAAACCGTAACCGCCAGCATGATAAATGTCGTCGCCGGAAGTTCCTCCTGGAAAAGCAGATAGATCGCCAACCCCATTGCAACCGAGAGCGCAAGAGTGCGAAAAATGACCTGAATGCGAAAGCTTTTAAAGACCATATTTCTCTATTCTTCGGTATAATGAAGGGCGAGTCAGCCCCAGCTCTTTGGCGGCGTGCAGAATGTTGCCACCATAGCGCTTCATAGCTTTCAGCACAACTTTGCGCTCGACATCTTCCAGATTCAGATTGTCTAACCGCAACACATCATCTGAAGAATCGGACGGTGCAAAGAAGAAGTCAGCAGGCTCAAGCCTGTCGCCATCTGCCATAATTACTGCTCGCTCAATGGCATGGCGCAACTCTCGCACATTGCCAGGCCAGTGATAGCGTTCAAGGCGTTGAATCGTGCTCTTGGGGAGCCTCAGTTTATCCCGCCGATACTTTTTAGCATATATAGCCAGAAAATGCTCTGACAGAACGCCGATATCCTCTTTTCGTTCTCGCAGTGGCGGCAGAGGAATCTCCACAGTGTTGATTCGATAGAGCAAATCCTGACGGAATTCACCGCTGGCAACCATCTTATTAAGCAGCATGTTGGTAGCACAAATCAGCCGGACATCAATCGGTCGCGAGGCATTTGAGCCTAGCCTCGTAATATGTCGCGATTCCAGCACCCGCAACAACTTTGACTGTTGATAAGAAGAAACATTGCCGATTTCATCGAGGAAGATAGAGCCGCCTGAAGCCGCCTCAAAACGACCGGGGCGATCCTGCTTGGCATCGGTAAATGCCCCTTTGACATAACCAAACAGCTCGCTCTCAAACAGCGATTCCGTCAGCGAGCCGACATCCACCGTGATAAAGGCTTCGTTTTTGCGCCTAGACTGGCGGTGAATAGCCCGCGCGACAAGTTCTTTACCTGTACCATTTTCACCAAGGATCAAAACATCGGCATCCGTTCCCGCTACTTTCTCGATGACAGAAAACACCTTCATCATCGCTGATGAAAAACCGAGAATATCCTGATGACCGTGGCTAAGGTCATCGATCAACATTTTCTGACGACTACGAAGTGTTTCTACTTCAGCTCGGCTGGAGGAAAGTTTAAGAGCAGAGTTTACTGTGGCGATCAGCTTTTCGTTTTGCCAAGGTTTGGTGACAAAATCCACAGCGCCAGCTTTAATCGCCCGCACTGCCATCTCCACATCGCCATATGCCGTGATTAGTATGACCACTGCCGAAGGATCAAGGTTCAATATCTTCTCCAGCCAGAAAAAACCTTCCTTGCCGGTGGCAGTG
Source organism: uncultured bacterium (assembly GCA_964484805.1). GTDB lineage: Bacteria > Electryoneota > AABM5-125-24 > Hatepunaeales > Hatepunaeaceae > CAZAGU01. The sequence continues at coordinate 14,227 of CAZAGU010000055.1, read as the reverse complement.
TCCTGCGTGAAATTCATACAGAGAAGAATGACATTATATTTGACATCGTTCAGGCGCGAAGGAATATTCTCCGGGTTGGGCTCAGTATGAACGCGCGCGCCATGTCGCTTTAACAACATTCGCAAGGCAATGAGAATATCTTCATCATCCTCAGCGACAAGAATATTTCCGTTCAGTTCACCCATCTATCATTTTCTCCTCTAAAACTACTGGTAAAGATTTCAAGCTCCCACCTGCCTTCGTTAATGCCATCTGCTTCCAAAGATAACTAACACAAGCCAATTCCGCAAGTTCACTGTGCATCATTCATACCGAAGCGCTTTTGCTGGGCTGGAAATCGCAGCGCGAATTGCATGAAAGCTTACAGTCAACACAGCCAACACCAACGCAGCAAGGCTGTCTCGCCGCTCGCCGGTGTTCAGACAGAAGTTGTTTTCAGCATCAAAGAACCCACATTCATCACATATATGACCTGCATTGGGCGAGGAGTACATTCCTTCAGACTCCGATTTCTCTTGCTTCAGGACACGAGAATCCTCTTTCACCTTGTCCATGCCCAGCATCTTACGCGCTGTCGAAATATCCCTTCATCTCCTTCCAGTCATCTAATATCCAGTCGAGGATTTCGCGGGCGACCTGCTTGATCTCTTTCAGCATAATGACCATCTTCTGGAAGGCAATGGATGCGGTGGCGAGTGGACTCATGGAAATGTTGAGAGTGAGATCGAACTACCTTAGTAAATTACTTGACAAAACGTATTAAAATCTATTATTTAGTTTATTCATAATTAATTAAGGAAACAATGTGAAGTGTGCATACTGTGGAAAAACCAAATCTCCTGAGGAGATGACAGCAGAACACGTGATTCCTCGATCATTAGGCGGCGGCATTAATGATGCTTCAAACCCATTCAAGCTAAAGAATGTCTGTAAACAGTGCAACAATGTTGCTGGAATCTATATTGATGCCGTCTTTAGCAAGTCGTGGTTCCTCCAAAACGCCAAGACATTAAATTATTTAAAATATGCTGATATTCGCAAGGATCCAATTTTACCATTAATGTACATGGGTGCCATATCTCTTGAAAACTGCCATGATCTTGAATGTGATGTTTGGATCGCGCCTGCAGCAACAAATGTTTTTCATTTTCACAAGCCATACGACTCGGAAGACAGAATCTATTCTACTGGGATTCGACCAAGATCAAAATCAGGTGACCAATTTGTTTTCATAGTTTTCAGTAGTAATAATACCGCTTGGCATAGTGTTGTTTTAAGGTCAATCTATCATCAGTTTCCGAAAACAGTATTTTACATTGGTAATCCAATTGCTGAGTTTGATCCTCGATCTGGTATTACAAAATTACCTAATCACTTAATACCTCTTAAAGATGAAATATTAACAAAGATTTCAAAAAAATTAGATTTTTCTTTTCCAATACAGCCTGATTTTGCAGATAGGTTTCTAAGTAAGCTTGCCATTGGCTTTGGGACTCTATTCTTGTCCGATTATATTAATTCAAACAGTGCGATAAGAATGAGGAGTTTCATGTGGGAACGCGATGCGTCTGTTCGAGAAATGATGCAAATAAGAGGTTCAAATTTTTTTAATTCCCCAAAAATGGGTGTTGTAGACTTGGTTGGATGGAGAGCTGGACATGTGTTTATTTTAATGGTGATTGAAAATCATGTTGTATTATCTGCAAGTTTCTTTGGGCAAGAATTTAATGTTATTGAAGTTTCCAGAGAATCTCAGCACTGTGTTGAAGTTGGAAAACACGGCAAAGTATTCATTATCTCACCATTCTACAAAAAATACATTGGTCCTACTACTCTGGTAAAATACATTTCAGTTAAGCAAGGTTTTATCAGTAACGAAATATCTGACTTTCTTGACACATATAGCAGAGAGGTAGATAATCCTCCTTTTTCTATATAGCTACTTACGACAAAATATCTATTTTCTTTTGCGCACAGACAATCCGTTCCCGCCGTTGTCAATCCCGATGCCGCGCGAATTGTAGTATCTGTCGATTATGGCGATGCTATCTGCCAATGCCAGATAGGGAACAGTGTAGCATGCAGTCGAAACACCTCAACTTCTTTGTTAGGACATGTTTTTATATCTAAATCATTCAATCTTTATCTATAAACAAACGGGGCTGCTCAAATAACGAACAGCCCCATGCTGATGGTTTCTAATCCGTAACTTTATTCCCCATAGACCTTTTCAACTGTTGTCCCAGGGTAATAATGTGCGAGAATCTCTTGATAGGTTTTTCCATTTGCAGCCATTACGCCTGCGCCAACCTGACACATACCAACCCCGTGTCCCCAACCTGCGCCTCTAAAAATAAAATTGATTGGTCTGGCATCTTCGCCAAACTCAACGTCAACAACAAAACAGGCTGAATTCAGGTAGCTTGAAGAGAGCATTCGTCGGATGTTTAATTCCCGTTGAATGTTCAAATTTTTGCGAGTTCCCTGAATCTCGACTTCCATCAATCTGCCGGAAATTCCGCGTTTAAGTGGGATGATGTTCATCAACGTCCCAATATCCTCGCCAGATTTGCGACGGATTATTTCTTCAAGCTCGCGCCTTGTGTAAACGACTTCCCACCGGAAGTACTTCTCCGAATGATTAAGTATATTTGGCAAATCCTCATGTGCCGACGCATTACACCAAACATCTGGTTTATCGGTAATCCACTTCGTAACATCAAGCTCATTCCTAAGGTCAAGTTCTTCCTCGTAAGGACAGCCGTTTTCGCTATCCCACTTGCCCTCAAGGTGAGCCGCTTCTGGTGGATTCCAGACATTGACCTTATTTTCGGTGTGCCCGCCACAACATGAACTGAACACAGCCTCAACTACGGTGTTGTTCATCATCAGCATTCTACCGCAAGTTTCCTCGACTGCCTGTGAGGTCTTGTCGGCGAGATTCGTACAACCAGTGTAAACCTGACAGTGAACAGTTCCACATAAGTCAAAAGGATCGTTTAAATGTTTCACGCCAATCTTTGCAAGCGCTTCACTACGTGCCGCAACGGCTTGTGCTTTCAAGGCTTCCAGAGGATAAGATGCCGGCATTTCCGATGGCACAACGCCTTTCAAGTATCTCTCAAGTGAAATTTCGGTGAGTGCCATCAGCAGAGCACGTGGATCCAAACGTATCTCAATAATGCCATCATAAGTGCGATCAGATTCCCGCTCCCAATGAAAACCAGTGCCTTCACGAACATTGAACAAAACGACCTTGCTCTCGGATGACTTGGGAATCAGACGCAGACCATTTTCAATATTCCGGCTTGTGCCAAAATCCTCATCAAACAGTTCTAACGTGCCAGTTGATGGTTTAATAACCTGTCGAACGATCCTCGGCGCAAATTCAGACTGAAATGCCGCAAGGTTCGCACGAGCTTCCCGTTCAGTTCCCCAACGTCCTACCAAAACGCGATATTTCACATTGTTGGTAATCAGCCGTCCTTCAATGGAGATTTCCTCTCCAACTTCTAAAATTCTTGCAGCGTGTTTTCTATGAGTTAAATCACGCCTCAACTTGTCTGCAGAGTCTTTCCTGGCAAATGCAGTAGTTAATACGCTATAAACAGCGCGAGCTTCATTCGTTTGGTCCGGGACAAGGTGCCACCGCTGGTCGGACTCGAAATTTTCTTCTACAATGTTATCCTCGAGATCAACCATATCAAAAGGCCCTTGTAGAACAAAATCTATCCGGTCGTATTCTTCCATCAGACCGATTCTGATTACGGGATCTGGTCCTTCAAGCTCACGTTTTCTTATTCTGTCGCCTCGTCTCGACTGTCCCTGTCCTTTAACTTTCGGTAATTTCGGTTTTGCCATGACCTCCTCTGTACTATCTGTTGGTTTAAATTGACGAAAGTAGCAGCCCTCGAAAAAAAATGGACTGACTAATAATGTTAATGCTAAAATAATCTGAAGCAAATGTTTTTTCACACTTTGTACCTAAATTCGAGTTGTATCGTCTCCAGATAAATCTGTTTGTACTCGTTAATCGAAATATCCGTTCTCCTGAAAGAGAGAATGGATTTTTTGCAAAATTTCCCTGCCATCAGCCGCATTGACAAGAATACTCAATTTGCCATGCAACATGATCGCGCTCAGGTAAACAATTCCTGAACTTCTGAAATACTGTAGGGAGGTATTGATGACCACAGGATCAAGAAATCCACCCCAGCCAATGACGTTTAAAAGAGCAACTTGGCTGGCTTCATCACCACAATTCTGAGCTACGGTCAAACATTCTTTCCCGTTGGTGGACGCATATTTTACTCCCGAAAGAGTCTGCAGGTCACGTGGAAATTCAGCAGAGCGAATGACTTGCAACCCTTCTTCCAACACCAAACCTGCGACCAATCCGCCAGACAAATTCGTTTCAGAAACCATAGTGCCTGGATTGCCGGTTATATCTCCAATAGTAATCGCCACCTTATGATCTTCGGCTATCGCCGCAGCTTCCTGCTGAATGATCTTAGCGCCTGCAGATGTCAGCTCAGACAAGGTGATGTAATCAATTCCATCCCGTCGAATGGCTTCTGGCACAATCTCCGGATCCGCAGTAAATATTCCGGCACACTCTTTAACAAGTTCGCAATATTCAGCACGCAAAGCGACCGCCAGCGCCATTGCGGTTAAATCTGATCCGCCACGCCCCAAGGTCGTGATCTCTCTGTTTAACGAGACCCCTTGAAAGCCGGCAATAATAGGAATCTGCCCAACAGCAAGTGCTTCTTTGAGACGGTAGCCTTTGACTTCAAGAATTCGCGCCCGCGTGTGCCGGTTGTCGGTGATGATCCCAACCTGTGAGCCCGTGTATGAGACCGCCTGATGCGAGCTTGCGGAATTGATCGCCATAGCAAGCAATGCCATGGTCATCCGTTCACCAACCGACAACAGCATATCTGTCTCACGCTCGGTCGGATGATCGGTGATCTGGGTGATCATTTCCATGAACTGATCAGTTGTCTTGCCCGGAGCCGAGACCACAACCACCGGATCAACACCAGATTCTTTCTTGCTGATGATGTACGCCGCAGCCTGCTTTATTTTTTCCGGCGTTTCAAGCAGTTTCCCGCCGAATTTCTGAATTATCACGGGACGGGATTTAGCCTCACACATCCGCGTAAAGTTCCTTTAAGGTGTACAGCCCAGGCTCCTGTTCAAGGATAAACTTCAAAGCGCGCTTAATTCCACTGGTGAAGGCTTTTCGAGAATAGGCGCGATGAACAATTTCGATTTCTTCATTCTGCCCATAAAAAGTGATGCGATGCTCACCGATCACGCCACCTGCCCTGACCGAGAGTATCTCCGGTGCTTTATCTCGCTCGGAAGTAATCTGCTGAGCCAGCCTGAGCGCTGTGCCAGATGGCTTGTCTATCTTTGAGCTATGATGAGTCTCAACTATGACAGGCTGATATGAACTGTCCAGCATCTTCGCTGCCAGCGCAACCAGTTTATCTGTTGCTCCTACCCCAAGCGATAGATTCGGCGCGAGAAGAATCGGGCATTTTTGAGACGCATCGTGCAGTAGCTCTAATTGCTCCTCATCAAAGCCAGTCGCGGCGATGACTATCGGAAGCGCTCGTTTTGCAGCTTCCTGCAAATGCTCCATGGCGGCATTTGCGAGGCTAAAGTCCAGCCAGACCTGACACTCCGGAAGCTCTTCCATTGAGCCAAAAATCGGAATGCCGTCAATCTCTGAGCCAACCGCCGGGTGTACAGTATTCTCTAATCCTGCCACAAACTGAATGGAAGAGGATGCGGTAAATACTTCAGAAATTATCCGTCCCATTCGCCCACATGCCCCGAACAACGCCGCTTGAATCATTGGTCGTCTCCCACTTTTTCCAGCACTACCTGCAAGGCTTTTTTGGTCGCAGAGCAAACACCTGCCAGCGGCGAACGCACTGAACCTGTGTCCATCCCGATCAGGTTCATTGCCTCCTTGATCGGAGCTGGGTTAGTTTCCAGCGACAAGGCATTCAGCAATGGAGCAAGCTTGTAGTGTAATTCGCGAGCTTCGCTCAGCCTGCCATCCAGCATGGCTTGCACCATGTGGTTAAACAGCTTAGGCTTGATATTGGAAATTACCGAAATAACTCCAACCACGCCAACCGACATCAGCGGTAAGGTGAGATTGTCATCGCCAGACAGCACAGCGAAATTCTCCGGCGCTTGCCGGGCGATTTCCCCAGAGCGCCAGACATTTCCACCAGCCTCCTTGATGGCAATGATGTTCCGATGTTCACCAAGTTTCAGAGCCAGATCAACCGGAATCCCCACTCCACACCGCCCCGGAATATGATACAGAATAATCGGAATGCGCGATGCGTCCGCGATGGCTGTGAAGTGCGCCTTCAAGCCAGCAGGTGTCGGCTTATTGTAGTAAGGCGTTACCACTAAAGCGCCATCTGCGCCGAGCTCCGCTGCCATTCGAGTATTCTCGATTGAAGTGCGGGTGTTGTTTGTTCCTGTGCCTACTATTACCGCCAGCCCTTCGGGAGCGGCATTTATGGCAGTCTGGATGATGGCATGACGTTCGTCGCCGTTTAGCGTGGGGCTTTCGCCGGTAGTGCCGAGCGCGACTACGCCAGCCAGTTTCGCTTCCGCCGCAAGTTTAATCAGCTCCCGGTATTTATCCAGGTTCACTTTATTCGCGGCGCGACTGCCTTGAAAGGGCGTGATTAACGCGGTAATCACACCACAAATATTCTTTGAGGATAGTATTTCTTTTAACATGAACGAAATATAGTATATTAGATGTTCTAAGTCAAGCAGTTAGACAAAACAACTTTAGAGACAATCTGACCTTGATTTTCGACCTAATTTAATGTTATAATTAAAGATTAGGATTTTTCCCTATCATAGCGGCATTTTCAGGCGGTTCGAAAAAACAGATTTTTTTTGTTTTTCTTTGACAGCCCAAAAATAAATTTGTTTTTTTTGACATTTCAGGGGAAATTTGCTATTTCATTGACTGTAAGTTCTCTGGATAATCTCAGGAAGTTTTCATGGCACATTCATACACGCCGGGTTTGCGGGTTTCAAATTCAACGCGCATTAAAAAGGAACGCCGTCTGCCTTTAACAGGCACGGTTAGAGTTAAAGTTGGTGATGTAATTTCTGCACTCGATGTGGTTGCTGACACTCATCTACCCGGCAACGTTCACCCGGTAAACTGCGCCGGACAACTGGGAATCGTTCCGGCTGACATAGCACAGCATCTCGTCATAAAACCTGGTGAGGCCATTAAGAAGGGTAACACCATTGCGATGTCCAAATCCTTCTTTGGTATGTTTAAATCCACAGTCGAATCACCAATTGATGGCACTCTGGAAAGCGCATCACCTGTAACCGGGCAACTCATTCTTCGCGAAGCTCCAATTCCGGTTGAAGTTTCGGCTTATATTGATGGCAAGGTGACTCAGATTTTTCCCAATGAAGGCATCGAAGTGGAATCTGTCGGCGCATTCATTCAAGGTATCTTCGGCGTGGCTGGCGAACGCTATGGCAAACTGAAAGTTGTTGTCAAATCCGCCGATGAAAAGCTCGAAGAAAAGCATATCACCACGGACTGCAAAGGCTGTGTGATTGTTGGCGGCAGTATCGTCACTCTTGAAGCCTACAAGAAAGCCGAGAAAAGTGGCGTAGTTGCCATCGTAACTGGTGGAATGCAGAACATTGACCTGAAAAATCTGCTTGGATATGAGCAAGGTGTGGCAATCACTGGTCAGGAAGACCTTGAGACCACGCTAATTTTAACTGAAGGCTTCGGCAATATCGCCATGGCTCACCGCACGTTTGAGTTACTGAAGGAAAATGACGGGCGGAATGCTTCTGTGTCTGGAGCAACTCAAATCCGCGCCGGTGTAATTCGACCTGAGGTTATAATCCCTCACGAGAAAATGGATGACATCCCCGAAAAGAGCGAAGAAGTCAAGGGTCTTGAAATAGGCGATGTGTTGCGTGTTATTCGCCAACCTTACTTCGGCAAGATTGGCAAGGTTACGGCTTTGCCCTCTGATTTGCAGAAGCTTGAAACTGGCGCAAAAGTCCGCGTTCTTGAGCTTGAACTGTCTGACGGTAGCCGGATTGTGTTGCCACGGGCAAATGTTGAGATTATCGAAGGTTGATCCTTGCACAAAAAAATCGGAATCGTCCCCAAAATGAGGAACTCCAGATGCGGATAAAATGTATCGCTATGCTGTGTTTTGCTGTTCTGTTGCTAATTAATACTGCTTCGGCGCAGGATTTGGCAGTCAAACCCTTGAACCAGCTAATAGACTGCCCTACGGCAGGGGGACCTGAGGCACGGAACTACAATTTTACTTTGCGAGCATTTCCTGAAGAAGGTATTTTACTTGGTTTCCGAATGGGATTGTTCCCTCGATTTGCCTTAGGCATTTCCTACGGTGGCTCACAAGTGCTCGGATACAGCAAACCCAAGTGGAATCCCGCTCCTGGCGTTTCGATCAGCTACCGCCTTATTGATGAGTCAACGGTCATGCCAGCGATTGCAATCGGATTCATCAATCAGGGATACGGCAAGTGGAATAAAGAACTGGATCGCTATCTTTACAAAGCCAAAGGTTTTTACGCCGTCACAGGCAAGTATTTTATCCTTAAGGGACTCGGTGAATTTGGTCTTCACGGCGGGTTAAATCAGAATGCTCTGACAGGCGATGATAACCGACTGGATTTCTGGCTGGCAAGTGATTATCATATAAATGAGCAGATCGCCTTTATTGCCGAGTACTCTGCGGCTATTAACGATCAGGGATTGACAGAATCTCTGGGCGATGGACATGGTTATTTCAACGCTGGTGTTCGATGGTCATTTGGCGAACGTCTGGCAATAGACTTGATTTTGAGGGACATTCTCGTAAATTTAAACGATGAGACTCGCACTGGTCAGCAAATCGGTCGCGAGATCCGCATAATATACATTGAGACGCTTTGAGGTTGACATTACAAGCCAAAATTTAACTCGCAACTTCCGCGCCCGTGATATTCAGTTTTCACTCGGAGAGAAAACGCTGATAATGGGTATTGTCAACGTCACGCCCGACTCATTTTCGGATGGCGGGAAGGCTTATAACCTGAATGACGCTGTTGATCTGGCGATGAAGCTCGAAGCTGAAGGCGCAGACATTATTGATATTGGTGGTGAATCCACTCGCCCTGGTAGCGCTTCCGTGTCGATGGTTGAAGAGTTGCGGCGGGTGTTGCCAGTCATTGAAGCTTTGCAGGGCAGACTTCGCATTCCGATTTCCATTGATACCTGCAAAGCTATGGTTGCCCGACGAGCTCTTGAAGCCGGTGTGCACATTATTAACGACATCAGCGCGGGTAGCTTTGACGAAGAAATGCCTGCCACTGTCACAGAATTTAAAACTGGTGTTATTTTGATGCACATGCAGGGGACACCTCGCACCATGCAGAAGAACCCGTCGTATGACAATCTGATCGAGGATGTGCGGCGATTTCTCATTGAAGCAGTTTACAGATTTGAAAATGCCGGGTTATCGCAAGATTATATCCTAGTGGATCCGGGAATCGGGTTTGGGAAGAACCTCCAACATAATCTGGAACTCATCCGTCGTTGCGGTGAGTTTCAAAATATTGCCTCTGGTGTGCTGGTTGGGACTTCACGCAAGTCATTCCTCGGAATGTTGACGAACAATACTGTTGAAAACCGGCTTGAATCCACAATTGCTTCTGTGGTCTGCGCGGCAATCTTTGGGGCAGATGTCGTTCGGGTGCATGATGTCAGAGCAGTGAAGGATGCTTTGAAAGTTGCAGATGCTGTGAAAGATATTTATTCTGTTTAGCGAGAGGACTAAGCGCATAAATTATGGAAAATACTGGAGATTACATAATCAGGGATATTACACGGGAAGATATTCCTGAAGTCCTGAAGATGGAGATGCTTTCCTTTTCTGATCCTTGGACAGAGATTATCTTCCTGGATATTTTCCGCAACCAGCATGCATTTCTCGGCGTTTTTGACTCCGGTAAATTAATCGCATTTTTAGTTGCGTTCTACGGACTTGATCATGTTCACCTCGCTAATCTTGCCGTGGCACCGGTAGCAAGATGCAAGGGTATTGGCAAACTCCTGCTTGAGCATGTCAAGGAGTTGACTTTACAGGCAAGGCTGAAAATAATCATCCTTGAGGTGCGCATCAGCAATCTGGCGGCAATTCATCTCTATCAAAAAATGAATTTTACCTCCGTTGGATCCTTGCCTGAGTACTATGAGGATAAAGAGGACGCTGTTGTTTTCTATTGGGTGTACGGCAGCGAGTCATTGGGTTGCTGATTTGAGCAGATTAGCCACTTTACTGGGGCTTTTAGTTGTTTTTGAGCATAATTTGTCTAAAAATTCCCGCGTGGAGATTGAAAGACGCATAAAGGAAAATATATTGGTTACAGAGAAAGTTGCCGCATGGTTCAGGCGGTCTGATAAATTCATCAAGAGCGATGAAAAACGCCCAATACCCGATGGTGTATGGGTGAAGTGCCCATCTTGTAGTGACACTCTTTTTACGAAGGAATTACAGCGGTTGTCACAAGTATGCCCCACCTGCAATTACCATTTTCGGATTACTTCGCTGGACTACATTGATCTTTTGCTGGACGCTGATAGCTGGGTTGAGCACGATGGGGATTTATCATCCAAAGACCCGCTCGATTTCCGTGATTCGATAAAATACAGCGAGCGAGTTGTTAAATACCAGAAAAAATCCGGACTCAAAGATGCCATCCGTTGCATCGCTGGCGACATGAATGGACGACCAGTCGAACTCGCCGCGATGGATTTCTCCTTCATGGGAGGTAGCGTCGGCTCTGTGGTTGGCGAGAAGGCAGTCCGTGCCATAGCAAGAGCCATCAAAGATGAACGACCCCTGATTATTATCTCCTCATCCGGTGGAATGCGGATGCAGGAAGGCTTATACTCTTTGATGCAGATGGCTAAGGTTTCGGCTGCTCTGGTGAATCTTGCTGAAGCTGGCTTGCCCTACATTTCAGTCTTGACAAACCCGACCACCGGTGGCACCACCGCATCCTTCTCGATGCTGGGCGATGTGATCATCTCTGAGCCGGGGGCACTGATTGGCTTCGCTGGGCCGCGGGTCATCAAGCAGACTATTGGTCAGGATTTGCCCGAAGGATTCCAGAGCGCGGAATTTGTTCTTGAGCATGGGTTCATTGACATCATTGTCAGCCGCCCACAACTCAAGGAGAACATTTCTAATCTGATAAATATCCTGAGACCATTCAAACCCCTGAAACGCAGTCGCCGGCAAAACGGCAAAAGTTAAGCCGTCAATCGTTGTTTCCAATTGTAGATTTGTTTTTACTCCAACAAAGATGTTGAAAAAATTCTGAAGGTAAAATGAGTCAAACGCCAAATCATAATCCCTTGCGCGAGGGAACATTAGAAGAAGCTCTCGAACAGACAATGAACGAAGAAGAGTTTGAGCGGGTCAAGACCATCTTAGGTAGAACGCCAAATGTCACCGAGCTGGCGATTTTCGCCGTAATGTGGTCGGAGCATTGTTCATATAAAAACTCCATACTTGAAATAAAAAAACTGCCGCGTTCGGGCGGAAGGCTACTCGCTGACGCTGGCGCGGAAAACGCCGGACTGGTTGACATCGGCGATAACTGGGCGGTGGCATTCAAGATTGAGAGCCACAATCACCCATCGGCAGTCGAGCCATTTCAGGGCGCCGCCACCGGAGTCGGCGGGATTTTGCGCGATGTGTTCACCATGGGCGCGCGTCCGATCGCCTCGCTGGATTCACTACACTTTGGGCCTCTGAACGACGCTCACAACCGTTTCCTGCTTGATGGCGTGGTGAAGGGCATAGGGCACTATGGCAATTGCTTCGGCGTGCCAACCGTTGCAGGCGAAATGCACTTTGATCCGCTATACTCTGGCAATCCGCTGATTAACGCGATGGCGGTCGGCGTAGTCAAGCATGACAAAGTCGCCACAGCCAAGGCTTCGGGCGTGGGCAATCCCGTCTTCTATGTGGGCTCCAGAACCGGCAGAGACGGCACTCACGGCGCCACCTTCGCCTCAGATCAGCTCAGCAATGACAACGAATCCAAGCGTTCCGCCGTTCAGGTGGGCGATCCGTTCGCCGAGAAACTCCTGCTTGAAGCCACACTCGAACTGACGGGCACCGAGCCGCTGGTGGCAATTCAGGACATGGGCGCGGCGGGCTTGACCTGTTCGACCAGCGAAATGGCTTCCGCTGGTGGCGTGGGAATGTCGATTGATCTTGATAAAGTACCATTGCGCGAAACCGAAATGGATCCGTGGGAAATCATGCTGTCGGAATCACAAGAGCGGATGCTACTCGTTGGCAAACTCGGACATGAAGCAAAAATTCATGAGGTTTTCGAACGCTGGGAACTTGAGGCAGTGGAAATCGGCGTTGTAACCGATGACGGCAGGATAAAACTCACCCACAAGGGCGTGCAGGTTGCCGACATCCCCGCTTGGGATTTGGTTCTGGGCGGCGGCGCTCCGCAATACGTTCGCGAGAGCAAAGCTCCAACGAGTATTGAACACAAGACATCGTTCGATCCTTTGAAACTTCCCGAACCTGCCGACGCTGGGGCGACTTTGCTCAGGCTGTTGCGGCATCTGGAGATTGCCTCGAAGAGCTGGGTTTATGAGCAGTACGATCAATCTGTTCGCACCAATACCGCCGTTGAGCCGGGGCGTGGCGATGCCGCGGTCATCCGGGTTGAAGGCACGACTAAAGCTCTGGCAGTGAAGACCGACACGAACTCGCGCTATGTACGGCTCAACCCGAAGGTCGGGGCGGCAAGAATCGTCGCTGAAGCCGCCCGGAATGTTGCCTGCGTTGGCGCGCGGCCAGTCGCGATCACAAACTGCCTGAATTTCGGCAATCCCTACAAGCCTGAAGTCTTTCATTATTTCCGCGAAGCTGTCGCGGGAATGGGCGAAGCCTGCCGGAAATTTGAAACGCCTGTCACCGGAGGCAATGTCTCATTCCACAATGAGACCAACGGCACCCCCATAGCGCCAACACCAGTCGTAGGAATGCTAGGGCTTCTGGAAAACGCCGAAGACAAAATCAGTGGCGGATTCAAGCAAACGGGCGACGCTATTTACCTGCTCGGTTCTGCTCCATCGCATGGGCTGGGCGGCAGTGCATATTTGAGCATCGTCCATGACCGCATCGCCGGGCAGATTGACCCGGTTGACTATGACCACGAGCGGCGGCTGGTGAATTTGCTGGTTGAAGCGGCACAGAAGCAGTTAATCAGCTCGGCACATGATGTTTCAGACGGCGGTCTGGCGGTTTGTCTGGCGGAATGTTGCCTGATGAATAAGCCGGATGCAATTGGCGCGACTGTGAATTTTGGCGCTGAAAATAGCATGGCAGGGCATTTGTTTGGTGAATATCCCGGGCGTGTGATTGTGTCAATGCCTCTCGATCAGGCTGATGAATTTGAGCCGCTTGCCGAAAGCCACGGCGTTCCCTGCACCTGGCTGGGTGATGTCGGTGGTGATCGGTTTATCTGGCGGGATGTGCTGGATGTGTCTCTGGCTGAGATCCTGGATGTGTCTCTGGCTGAGATCAGCGAGGCGTATTTCGGCAGTCTGGAACGGATAATGGGGCTATAATCTGCATTTCTGGCTAATTTGGAGCAGTGATAAATTGACATGATAGGACAGACTGCTTATATTTAAGGCTTGTCGATTGCGCCCGTAGCTCAGCTGGATAGAGCGCATGCCTCCGGAGCATGAGGTCGTGGGTTCGAATCCCGCCGGGCGTACAAAGTACTTAGAAAATCCCCGCTCAGAAAATGGGCGGGGATTTGTGCTCTTGTCCAAGGGGGTGGGGTGAGGGAAAATCGTCACATCGTCACATTTTGATGGTATGCTTTTGTTAAATCAGGAGTTGCGATATGACGGAACGGTGACGGAATGGTGATGGAACTCGTTCTGTCACACCAGTATAGGCGGGAAGATTTTCTCCACAGATTAAACCGATTACACAGATCAAAATAATTAGGAGAAACCTGCCCGGACAAGCCACCCGCCGCTGGAACGGCATAAGGAAGAATTACCGTTAAAAATGAAATTCTGGGTACCGGCTTTCGCCGGTACTACGGGTTGGGGGCGTTTGACGTGCTCGAT
>CAZAGU010000054.1:0-17227 GCA_964484805.1 uncultured bacterium | reverse complement strand
GAGGCGCGAAGCAACGAAGCAATCCCTTTGATATTTAGAGACTAGGGATGAATGCGATGGGCTCCAGCCTTCGCGGGTATGACAGCGAGAGGGTGCTTTTGACGCGCTCACCAAGTTGCAAGGGTCATTCTCGAACTCTCCTGTGATCGCTTAGGCATTTCGAGCCTCGCGATGACGATATAGCGAAAAGCCAGGCAAATTTGCATGGGATTCTTGTGCTCTTAGTGTCCTTTGTAGTTAATAATTAACCCCGGAATGCAGTCGCTTCCGGGCTGCTTCTCGCAATCTGTTTCATCTGTGGAAAGAATTTTTCCAGTCTTCGTTGGAGCGACAGCAGTTTCGACAAACGTCTTGTCACTATCCTGTGATTTAGTTTTTCTTTGAGTAAAGCATTGAATAAGTTGCAATTTTTAAGACAAAAATCTTATATTGAAATTATCCGAGTGAAGCGTTTATTTTAAGATTAGTAACCTTTTAACATTGATAATACAACAAGTGCCCCATACAACCGATCGCATCAATATACTGCTCGTTGACGATGAAGACACCGTCAGAGATACCACTCAATCTATGCTCGAAGTCGCAGGCTTTGAAGTCGGAGCCGCTGTGGATGGGCTGGATGCCCTTGAGAAATATCAGGTTGACATCAACCGTTTTAAGGTAGTGCTCTTAGATATGTCTATGCCCCGACTTTCTGGACCCGAAACGCTCCGGCGTCTCCACGAGATTGACCCGAACGTTAAAGTCATTATATCTACTGGCAGTTGCCTTGAGGAAGAAGAGATCGAGCACGTTTTAAAAAATGGCGCAAGTGCGGCTATTCAAAAACCTTTCAGGTTAATGGAATTGGTTAATAAAATCAATTCCGTTTTAGACCGCAATTAGCCAAAGGAATCCCCAATCCACGCCACAGGGAAGATACATTCATTTTCATTTCTACCTCAGAAAAAAAAAGCCCCCAAATTTTGGGGGCTTGTATCTTTTAAAATTGTTTGGATCAGGCTTAAGCTTCCTTGTGAACCTCAACATCTAAGCTCATCAAATACTCGTGCATCGCCACGGAAGCCTGCTTGCCCATACCCATCGCTAAAATCACGGTTGCCGCACCGATGACAATATCGCCACCCGCGTAAACTCCCGGAATGGAGGTTAAGCACGTTTCCTTATCGGCGATAATGTTGCCCCATTTATTTGTTACAAGTTCAGGTGTGGCTTCCGGCAATAGCGGATTTGCGCCGTTGCCAATTGACACAATCACGGTGTCCACTTCAAAATCAAACTCCGAGCCCTCGATTGGCACTGGACGACGACGACCGGAAGCATCTGGCTCACCCAGTTCCATCCGCAAGCAAGTCATGCTGGTGACTCTGCCCTTCTCGTTGCCGTTGATTTTGATTGGATTGGTCAAAAGATTAAACTGAATGCCTTCCTCTTCGGCGTGATGAGACTCTTCAATCCGCGCCGGCATCTCAGCTTTGCTACGTCGATATACAAGGTACACATTATCCGCACCAAGCCGTAACGCCGTTCTGGCGGAATCCATCGCAACGTTGCCGCCGCCAATTACTGCCACGTTTTTACTGCGAGCAATAGGAGTATCTGAATTCGGGAAATCGTAAGCTTTCATCAGATTTGAGCGGGTCAGGTATTCATTCGCGGAATACACACCGATCAAATTCTCTCCCGGAATGTTCAAGAAATAGGGCAATCCCGCGCCTGTTGCGACGAAAATGGCGTGGAAGCCTTCTTCTTTGAATAGCTCTTCCAGCGTCAGATATTTGCCGATCACAGCGTTGTAAACTACTTCCACACCGAGTTTCTTCACGTAGTCAACTTCTGCCATAACAATGTCTTTAGGCAGACGGAATTCAGGAATACCGTAGATCAGCACGCCGCCCGGTTTGTGCAACGCTTCAAACACCGTAATCTTGTGCCCTTTTAGCGCCAGTTCGCCAGCTACCGTTAGCCCCGCGGGTCCCGCTCCGACTACAGCGACTTTCCGACCTGTCCACGCTGGAATTTCTGGCACTGTAACTTTATTGTTGTCGCGCTCCCAATCCGCCACAAAACGCTCAAGGCGGCCAATCGCCACAGGCTCACCTTTCAAGCCGATCACGCAGACCTTCTCACACTGCTCTTCCTGCGGACATACTCGCCCACAGATTGCCGGCAGTGCATTGTCCATTTTGATTATTTTGGCGGCGTTCTCAAATTCACCGTCGCGAACAGCGCGAATAAAGCTGGGAATATTTATCCCAACCGGGCAACCATCAATGCAGACAGGTTTCTTGCATTGAATACAGCGTGATGCTTCCAACATCGCGGTTTCGGCTGAATAGCCATAAGGAACTTCTTTGAAATTATGACGACGCTCATCGGCTGGCTGTTCAGGCATTGGTTGGCGTGGGGTTTTAGGTTTTTTCTTCCTAATAACCTTCCCTTTTTGTACGGGAGCGACATTTTTTGTATTTTCAGGCATTATTTTGTACCTCCAAGACGACAAATGTGCTGATAACGTTCCAGAGATTCTTTCTCCATCTCAACGTAGGCGCTCTGGCGCATTATCAGTTCGCCGTAATCGACAAGATGACCGTCAAATTCAGGCCCATCCACGCAGACAAATTTGGTCTTCCCGTCAACGGATACGCGGCATCCGCCACACATTCCCGTTCCATCAATCATAATGGAGTTTAGGCTGACTTGAGTTTCGATGTCATATTTCTTGGTGAGATTGCTGACCGCTCGCATCATGACAACAGGCCCAATTGCGACGCAATGACCAATTTTCACGCCTTCGTCAATCAATCCCTGAATGGCATCGGTCACGAAGCCATGTCTGCCGTAAGTTCCATCGTCTGTTGTGATCAACAGTTGATCCGAAACTGCCGCCATCTCTTTTTCGAGAATCAGCAGGTCTTTTGATCTGGCGCCGATGATTGAGATAACCTTGTTGCCGGCTTCCTTCATCGCCTTGGCAATGGGATAGACAGGCGCAACTCCAATGCCTCCTCCAACACAAACGACTGTGCCGTAATCTTTGATATGAGTGGCTTTTCCAAGTGGCCCCACAACATCAATAATGTTGTCACCGGCTTTGAGCAAGCCCATTTCGGTAGTGGTTTTTCCGACTTCTTGGAAAATCAGGCGAATTGTCCCAGCTTCAGGATTAGAATCAACAATAGTTAATGGAATCCGTTCGCCGTTTTCGCTGACACGGACAAGAACAAACTGTCCGGCTTTGCGTTTGCGAGCAATTACGGGAGCTTCAACGTCGAAATCCTTGACGCTCTCCGCAAGCTCTTGTGTATTTTTTATGGCGTACATAAAACTCACTATGTTTTGCTTCAAATCTATCTGAAATGTCGTTACAGTCACGCTTTTTGATCAGTATTGCCCAATCGCATTGGAACTAATATACCCTTTCCAATGCAATTATAAAAGACAGGTAAAAGAAAAATAAGGCTAAGAACTCCTTATTTTCAACACCTTGTAGGTGTATTAGTTGCAAGAATGAAACTTCTCTGTGTATTTCATCTATTAAAGATCAATGCAACACCAATTATCGCCAAAAATGTCCCCCATAATGCCCTGGGTGAGATTTTTTCCTTGTAAACAATCCTCACAACCGGCAGCATCATAATCGGCACCATGCCCATTAAGGTCGCAGCCACTCCAGTTTCGGCGTACAGCACTGCAATCATCGACAGCCACACGCCAGCAAAGGGGCCAAAGGTCGAGCCACCAGCGATCAACGCCATTGCCCTGCGGTTTTTCATAGCAGAAATAACCAGCTTGATACGACCTGCCAACACGGTCATCAGGTATGCCGTCACCAAGCCGCCAACCATCCGCAACAACGTAGCCGCCAAGGGATTCATCTCGCCAGCCATGCCTGCCTTTGTCAACACCAAGCCTAACGCCTGCCCCAACGTTCCCAACAATGCCGCCAGAATACCCAGCCAAAACTTGCGTCTGCTACCATCAAACCGACTGATAGTCCGCTCTGCCACCACCCAGCCCACGCCACCAACAGTAACAATAATCCCCAGCAATGCCGGTAAAGACAACTTCTCCTGAATCGTAAACCAAGCGATAACCGCCGTCATAATCGGTACTGTGGAAAAAACCAGTGTAGTTTTGCGAGGCCCAATCAGGATCAATGATTTGAATAAGGCAATGTCGCCCAACGCCAAGCCTATCACTCCCGAAAGAATCAACAGCCAGGGCTTACCACCTTGAAACCATTCGAGAGGCGACCCGCCGATTAATATCATCGCCGCGATAAACAGCATCGGAACGGCAAAGGTCAGGCGGATGACATTGACTTGAAACGCTCCCACTCGCTCGCCGGCGGCTGTGAAAAATATTAACGTCCATGACCAGAAGAAGGCGGCGCCCAGCGCGGCAAATTCACCAATGTACATTAAACTTCCTCAATCTCAGAAGCAAGCTCATCGTCTAACTGCCTCCCATATAAAACCAACAGGGCTATCATGATAAACGATATGGAGAATATCGTCAACATCCTGCGGTCTTTAAGCAGATTTATGGTGTTGCTTTGCTCATTCATATTTTAAAAGGTAATCCTAAGACTATCCTTGTAACAAGCATGATTGCGCCAATACAGGGCAAGCCATCAAACATTGTTGACTTGAGCGGATGCTAAGATTAACTTGCTTAAACAATCTGAACATAGTACGTTCACAATTTAGCGTAATGCGTAACCTTGACTCCACAAAGACTCACTACAGCCATAATTTTGCTCGTTTTGTTGATGACGGTCGGTCAATCAATTGCCACTGAACACCAGCGGTTCATCATCACCGGCAACCTGAAGGGTGCAATCAAGGATTGCAAATGCCCGAACGGTCAACCGGGCGGTCTGGCACGCCGATTGACGATTATACGGCAACTTCAGCATGAAGCTCCATACAAAAACACAGTCATTGACTGCGGACGCATCACCGGCGAGAACCCGGATTCGCTTGAGCTGGCGTTGACGATGGACATTTATCGGGACATTTACTACAACTTTGTAAACTGCTACCTGATTGACTATCATCAACTGACATTCGGCGGAAAATACACCTACTATGACACTTTGACCGGCGATCACGGTTACTGGAATGATCCGCGCTATCGCCAAAGGTTTTCAGCAATGTGCTCACGCAAAAATTTCAGAGAAATGTCCAACCTTACAGACTCACTGAAAGATATTCCCTACCTGCCTTTGCCCTTTATGTTGCAAGGTCTCGACTTGCCTTATTTCCATGACGTTGTCGATAAGGACTCTGTTTCAACCTTACAATTGATCATAGGTGATTATCCAATACCATTCACTTCTGCGGACTCCTTTCATGTCTTCCGCATCGAGAATTTTCGCAGACAAAACGATCATTTCAACATCATGAGCATGAAAGGGGTTTGCAAAAACACCTTCGACCTGCAAACTGCCCCGTTCGACCAAGACTTCATGTTTGCCAGCATGGGCGACGGATTGAGCAAATTTTACCACACTGAGCTTTCAAACACTGTCGAACCTTTCCCGAAACAGTTCTCAGAGAAGGGTCTTTCCATCAACATCCGCAACCTGATTGAAACCGATGAGTACATCGAGCCCACAGAAGTGGTTGACCTGAATGACTCGGCTTATGCGGAGCTTGATTTGTTGATTCTGGGCGGTGGCGGTTACATCGAGCCTGAAGTGATCAAGGTGAACAATACTCTGGTAGCACATCCGGGGATGTTTGGTGGTCATGTGCTGGCAGTGGATATTTGGTCGGAAGATGGACATTCCATCAGCCGCTTCGAGTGGCAGGCTATTCCCACCGAGAGCGCGTTGCCGGATTCTGGCGCGCAAGCCAAGATCAACAGCGTTTACCAAACATTAGAAGGACACCGAAATATGGCAAATAAAGCAAAGGTCTTTTCCGCAATCTTTATCGTACTCACGATTTGCCTGCTGGTGTTTGCCGGAGGTTTTGGCAATTGTCTATTTCTCAAACCAAATCTAACTGGTGGCGATGGTAGCATTTCCATCGAGATCAAACAAGGTGCATCGCTGTCATCCATCGCAAGTCAGCTTGTTGAAGCCAAAATCATTCAAAATCGGAAATACTTCAAAATTGCCGCGCGATTGATGCGAGCCGAGCGAAAAATCCAGTCGGGAGTGTTCACAGTTCCGTTTGGCGCCAGCAATTTGAAACTTTTGCGCATCCTGATGAAACCGGGCATTCAAACCCAGAACGTCACCATCCCGGAAGGCTTGACCGTGCGTCAGATCGCGGGGATTCTGGCGGATAAAATGGGAATAGATTCGACGAAATTCGTTGAACTTTGCAAGAGCGATACCTTCGCCGCATCGCTGAACATTCCTGCCAATCGTCTGGAAGGCTATCTATACCCTGAGACATATAACTTCTACCGCCAGACTTCCGAGAAGGACATAATCCAGCGCATGGTTGCGCATTATCACGCCACCTTCGATAGCAATATGAAAGTAGCGGCGAAGAAGCTTGGGCTGTCTGAACACGAGGCGGTGACGCTGGCAACCATCATCCAGGGTGAAGTCATGGTCTGGAGCGAAGCAGCATTGGTGTCTTCGGTTTATCATAACCGCCTGAAACAGCGCATGAAGCTTGGGGCGGATCCAACGATTCAGTACATTATTCCCGACGGGCCGCGTCGCTTGTTGAATAAGGACTTGGAAATTATCAGCCCTTACAATACATACATGTATCGAGGGCTCCCGCCGGGACCAATCTCCAACCCGGGAAAACAGGCAATGTACGCCGCGGTTCACCCTGCCGCGTCAGACTATGTCTTTTTCGTTGCTAAAGGCGACGGGACGCATTACTTTAACAGCACCTACAATGGACATATCCGCGACAAGAAGAAGCTCCAGAAAATCCGGAACGAAGTCGCTCGAAAGAAACGCAATCGTTAACCACTGATGCTCGAAGGAAGTCACCATTACTACCGCAAAATTTAACGACGCACAACTGAACGCTCCACAGCGAGAGGCAGTTGAACACACCGAAGGACCATTGCTCATCCTTGCCGGAGCAGGATCAGGCAAAACTCGAGTGCTCGCCAGCCGAGCCGCTCATCTTGTTCACGGCGGATTTGCCAAGCCTTACCAGATTCTCGCCCTGACGTTTACGAATAAAGCCGCGGCAGAGCTGAAATCCCGAGTCGAAGATATGGTTGACATCGAAGGAAACTACATAGCCGCGGGAACCTTCCACTCGCTGTTCGCTCGCCTAATGCGGCAAGCTGGGCAGAACATCGGGCTCGATCCGAACTTCACCATCATCGACACCGACGACCGCCGCCGCCTGATTAAAGCTATCATCAAAGAGAAGAGCATCGTCGGCGACTATGCCAAGCCAAACCTGATGGACTGGAGGATCAGCAAGGCGAAAAATGATCTCATCAGCCCGGAGCAGATGGCAAAACAAGCCACCCAACCGTTCGACCGGAGCGCGGCGATTGTTTATGAGGTCTATCAACGACGCTTGCGCAAAATGAACGGCATGGACTTTGACGACCTGCTGTTGCGCCCACTGGAAGCCTTTGAAGAATATCCGGGCTGGCTGGAGATGCTCCAAAACCGCTTCAAATATGTGATGGTTGACGAGTATCAAGACACAAACCGCGTGCAATATCTGCTGGTGAAGAACATCGCCGCCGCCCATGGCAATCTTGCAGTGGTCGGTGACGACGATCAGGCTATATATGGCTGGCGCGGGGCAACTGTGCGGAATATCCTTGATTTTCAGCGTGATTGGAAAAACGCAAAAGTCGTTCGGCTGGAGCAAAACTATCGCTCGACAAAGCCCATTTTGGAGGCAGCTTGGGCAGTTATTCACAATAACAAAGTTCGTCATCCCAAGAAGCTTTGGACGGAGCGTGAGAAGGGTGAACCCATTGAGCTGATTAACGCCCCTGACGACGAAGCTGAATCATTGCGGTTTGTGGGCATAGTTGATGAAATTCATAAAACTGATAGCATCCCCTACAATAATTTCGCGATACTCTATCGCACCAACGCTCAATCACTGCCGTTTGAACGGTCTTTCCGCGCCGCGCAAATTCCATATCAGATCGTCGGCGGCGTGCGGTTCTACGAACGCAAAGAAATTAAGGACGTGCTCGCCTATCTGCGTGTGATAGTTAATTCTGCCGATGATGTCAGCTTGATGCGCGTTATAAACTACCCACCGCGAGGCATCGGCATGACCGTGCTCGGAGAAATTCAGGCTAGCGCCAGAATGAAAGATACATCGTTCAGCGAAGCAATTGTTGAAACCCTGCAATCGGGTCAAATCACCAGCAGAAGCCGAAAAGCTCTGGAAGGTTTCGTTGATTTGATCGCATCGTTGGGCAAGTTTAGCGAGGAAAATCCCTTTCCGGTTCTTGCCGATGAAATTATACGATGCACAAATCTCGAAGTCCGTTATGAAGAGGAAGAGAGGGGCGACACCAAGCGAGCCGAGTCCAAGATTGGCAACATCCGTAACCTCCTAGCAGACATTCACCGCTTTGCGGCGGAACATCCTGAAAGTTCGCTGAACGACTTCCTCGAAGAAGTGGCATTGGTCACCGATGTTGACCGCTACGACCCCGATAAGGACGCAGTCAAGTTGATGACACTCCACACGGCTAAGGGATTGGAATTTCCGGTTGTCTTCATCGGTGGTTTGGAAGAAGGCTTGCTGCCATTGATGCACCAGGACAAGGATGACTCGGACATCGAGGAAGAGCGGCGGTTGTTTTACGTGGGAGTAACCCGCGCCAAAGACCGGCTGTTCCTCGGCTATGCTGTGAACCGGCTCCGCTGGGGCAATGTCATGTGGAATGGGCCTTCGCGATTTCTGCGTGAGATCCCTCCTGAGCTGTTCCGTGAAGCTCCATTCGGCAAGAAAGCCAAGACTCCTGCTAAAGCCTCAAAGAATATAGCTCGGTCCTCAGTAAAATCCGCGCTTGAAGAATCGGATGGCATTGGCGCTGGTGTTGAACTCAATCCTGATGAGCTACAGAAAGGACTGTTAGTCAAGCATCGCAAGTTTGACTTGGGGGTCATTGTCAGTTTCCAGAAAATGGGTATAGACTCGCGAGTTATAGTAGATTTTGACGAAGTTGGCAAGAAGACGCTAATTTTACGCTATGCCAGGCTTGAGAAAGCCTGAACAACGGAACAAATTTGCAAATGTCCTTGTAAAACTATTGTGTAATTTGCAAATTGTAGAGATGTTGATGTTTCCAGATCCAAACAAAACGACAGATGACTAAAGCTTCACATAAACTGACACGATTGATTTTGGCAATCATTCTGCTGATGCTGATTATTGCCCCATCTGCATTGGCACAACAGGGTAAATCCGCTGAAGATGACTACCTCTACGCTAAAAGGCTCATTGACGAGGGATACTTCGATCTCGCGGCGGAGCAACTGGAGAAAATCCTCAAGGACAGCCCAGACTTCAGCGAAGCCGATGAGGCGCAATTCTTGCTGGGTGATTCCTATCTTAAGGCGGACAACCCCAAGTTAGCCCGCGCGGCTTTCCTGCGCGTCGCCATCATCTATCCTCAATCTCCTCGCGCTCCAGAAGCCCTGTTTAATGTAGGTATAGCGCTCAAGCAAATGGGTGAAGCTGGTGAAGCCGCCGATGCCTTCAAGCGCGTCAATAAATTCTACCCCGAATCTCCCTTGGCAACGCAAGGACTGACAGAATCCATGCGCCTCAGCCTCCTTATTGGCGACACCACCCAGGCTGAAATTGCCGCCGACGCTCTGGCCCAGCATCACGGGCGATCCACTGCCGCAGATGAAGCGCGACTTTTCCTCGCCAAACGCCTTTGCCAGCGTGGCGATGTGAACAACAGCCTGCTGTATCTGAAACGGATCACCGAGCGGTCTGAAGCGGACAGCATTGCCGCTGAAGCATTGATCGAAATTGGCAGAATTCAGCGCAGTCGCTGGCTGTTACAGGATGCCGAAGAAAACTTCCTTGCCGCGATGAATAAGGACAGTTCCGGCTTTGCCGGCGGCCTCGCCCGAATCGAGCTCGCTCGCTTATACATTGAGCAACGACTGTTGGATCAGGCGCTTAAGACATTGGAACCACTGGTCGCAAATTCCGCCAGTCCTTTCTTCGATGAAGCAGAATTGCTGACCGGCGATGCCTTATACCTGAAGGTGAAACTCACCAAGGCATTTAACCATTATCAGAGTTCCAAAGCGTCAGAAGCCAAACTTCGCGCCGCCTGGACGGCTGAACGTGCTGGCAGTCCTCAGAAAGCACTCCAGATTTACAGCGATCTATACAACAGCGACTCCTCAGACAAAATGATCTCCGGTATTCGAGCGGCTGAACTCAATGCCAATCTGGGGCATTCAGCCAAGGCAACCGCATTGTGGGTTGAGCTTCTAGTTCTGAATACCGATGATCCATTCGCCCGACTCCGCTACACAGCCGCTACACATTTTGCCACCGACAAAACGCCTGCGGCGCATGCCGTTTTCCAGAAGATTTTCAAGCAGATAGAATCTTCTGGTGAAGTTCTGCCGTTTTCAGATGACATTGAGTATCTTTACTCTGTTTATCAGGAAAGACTTGAGAATTTTGATCAGGCGGCGGTGTATTACCGGCGGATCATGAGCAAGTATCCTGCGTCAGAGTACGTTAAAGAATCCAATGACAATCTCGAATTTCTTCAGCACAACAAGCTCCGCAGCAACCGGCTGGTAGAGCGCATGGCTGAGCTTTCATCCCGCCCGCAAGGCAGTGTTAAAGCCGTGACATGGTCGCTCGACTGGGGTGATTTTTATCTGAAAGATTTCAAAGACCCGGTTAAAGCCGTTGATCAATACGACACCATCCTCGATGACGTCCTCGCCACGACCGATGAGCGTGTCCATGCTTTCCGAAATTCGCTGGATGCCTATCTCTGCCTGTACGAAACCGCAATTCGCGAACAAGATACAGTCGCGGTGGGGCTGTATGGAGATTCCGTTCACGCTAAGCTCGATTATTTTGAGAAACTGACTTCTTTCAGCGATGACGCAATGCTCCTGCATGTTCGCACAAACAATGCCGATTATCTTTGGCATTCCGACGATTCCGAAGTCATTCAGGCAATCCTCGATGATGGCTGGCAGGTTGTGAATCGGTACCGCGAGGAAAAGCTTCCACCAGCGTGGACTGCCCGGCTCATCAGAAACATCATCGACTTTGGCGAGCCAGACTCGACATTCATTCAGGATGCCCTGCGCATTTCTGAGCATGTGACAACCCTGACGAGCGACGAGCGGTTTCAAGCCGCTCATCAGGCAAACATGGTCAGACTGTTGTCGCATACGGGGCATTCAGATTCTGCGGTCAGGACGGCGCTACGCATCGTCAACAACTTTAGCAACACGCCTTCAGCCGTTGAGATGATCTGGTGGTTGCAGGATCAGGATAATATCAGCGATTCCGATAAATTGACTCAACTTGACAACTTGCTTGATCAAAGCCCTTACGCTATTAACGCCGCTCAATACTATCGACAACGTGCGCAATTGCTGGATAAGTTAAACAAACCTCTGGAATCTTTGGCTTCGGAGAAACGAGCATATCAAATTTACAGTTGGAATATCCCACAATTTGATTTTCTTGAAACGCCGAATATTTCTGCCCGTTTGCGCGAAGCGAAAGCTTATTTCGCAGTGGATAGCCTTACAAGGGCAAAATTCGGCTTTGAAAGTGTGCTTAATGCCGACAATAAGGGCGAGTATGCTGCATCTGCGCTGTATTTTTTAAGCTTGATCTACTCACAACTTGGATTGCTCGATGATGCCTTAAGCTCCATAAGCACATTACAGGAAGAATTCCCGTATTCGGAGGAAGCAATACTGGCATCTCACAATCTAGCTCAACTTACTTTTCTTAAAGAGCAATACAGTGAATCTGAAGCCGCCTTTCTCGAATTGTTGAAATCCACTTCTGAGGAAGACAGCGCCTTGTATTTTTCCGAGATGGCGACCGTTTGCCTTTACCGACAGGACAAACTTACTGCCGCCAAAGAGTCAGCCAAGAATTTGTACCAGCGGTTCAAAGACCGCGACGATCTGGACGAGGTCAAAGCACGTTTCTATCTGGAAAAAGGCATGTCCTACGACCGGATGATGAACTTCGACGAAGCCCGCTCGCAATATGAGACAGTGCTGAAAAGTTTCAAGTTCACGAGCTGGGCGGACGATGCCAAGCTTGCCATTGGAAGCTCGTACATCAAAGAGAACAAATTTGAAGATGGCATTCCAATTTTAGAGCAACTGCGGGAAGATTATCCAAACAGCGATCTCATCCCGGATGTTCAGCTAAGCCTTGGACTTGCCTTCGCGAGGCTTGAGAAATACAGCGAAGCGGTCGCAGCTTTGCGGCAAGCTTGGTCAGACACATCCAGTCGCCGAGCATGGTTGCCGGCTTTCGCATCTCTTGCAGATTTATACCGGCGGTTGAACTTCACCGATGCGCTGACCCGTCTGAACCGTGAGTATATCAGCCGTTACCCGAATGCGGAAGATGCCATTGACCGACGCATGGAAATCGCTCAGATGTTCCTGCAAAACCGCCAGTGGGAGGACGCTGTCCGCCAGTACCGCCCACTCCTTCCCCTTGCGGATGCGGAGAGGGAAGCCGAGATTCAATTCTATATTGGCGAAGCTTACACTGGTCTTGGCGACTACCGCACTGCAATACTGGAATATCTCAAGGTTCCCATTCTCGGTCGCAAAACCAAGCTTGATTGGGGGCTGACGGCATTATATCAATCGGGAAATTGCTACGAAAAACTTGGCGACAGCAAAGGCGCAGAACGGATGTACCTGCAGATCATTAAGCAGACCGGCGAAGCCAGCAACTATGGTCGCGCCGCTCGCAAGAAGATTGATGAACTCCAAGAACAGAGCAATTAATGAAAAAATACTTTATTGTTACAGCGATTCTCCTGTTGATGTTGTCCATACCAACACCGAGTAAAGCCGTCGAGTTTGATGCTGATGTCGCTTACTCATATCTGCTGACCCAATGCGCCTTCGGACCCCGCAACCCCGGCTCTGAAGGCTATGCGGAATGTTTGGACTGGTTCATAGAACATCTGGAACAACTTTCCTGCGAAGTTTACCGTCATCGCTTCACGGCAACGGAGGCATTGACCGGAAAGCAACACAATATGACCAACATCATCGCACGCTTTGAAGGCACTTCAGACGTTCCCGCGTTGGCATTATGTGCGCACTGGGACACGCGAGCTCACGCCGATCTTGATCCTGATCCTGCAAATCGAGAGACTCCCATCTCCGGCGCTAATGACGGCGCTTCCGGCGTTGCGGTGTTGCTGGAAATCGCCAGGCTTG
Organism: uncultured bacterium; assembly: GCA_964484805.1. Taxonomy (GTDB): domain Bacteria; phylum Electryoneota; class AABM5-125-24; order Hatepunaeales; family Hatepunaeaceae; genus CAZAGU01. The sequence goes on along the minus strand of CAZAGU010000054.1, from coordinate 3,825 downwards.
CCTCAGAGAATCCTCCGCCACGACCATTGTTGATTATACTGTTCGACGGCGAAGATATGGGGCGCTCGACGCATGCCGAGGAATTCGCACTCGGATCGAAAGCCTGGGCGCAGGATATGATTCCCGAAAAACCTTCGCAAGCGATACTGCTGGACATGATCGGTGATTCTGACCTCGAACTGGCGAAAGAATTGTTCTCGATGGCGAATTGTGAAGGATTCCAGGACTACCTCTGGAGCCTTGCCGACGAGCTTGGGTTAGACACATTCAAAGATGAGCCAGGACCCGCCGTCTCGGACGATCATGTGCCACTTATTGCCAAAGGGATCGAGGCAATCGACATCATTGATTTCGAATACCCCTACTGGCATACGCTTGAAGATACCCCTGACAAATGTTCACCGGAAAGCCTCAGCCAGACCGGCAGGTTGATAACGGCGTTCATCTGGGGAATTGAGTAAATTCATTATCTGAGTTACACTTTTTCAAACTGTGTTTAGCTCTGATAATTTTCTGATAATGCACTTTCTGGGATTTTTCCCACGTTTAAGATGAAGTGCGAATACGTTACCTTGGAGTAAACTTAAATGTCAAACATTGAAACATTCATCCAGTCAATCCACAGCCGCGAGTGTGTCGTCGGGGTTGTTGGAATGGGCTATGTAGGATTGCCGCTCGCGCTGGAGTATGCAGAAAAAGGCTTTTCTGTGCTTGGATTTGATATAGATGTGAAAAAAGTCGGAGCGCTCAATTCCGGCGAAACCTACATCAAGCATATCCCGAAGCAAAGAATAAAAGCCGCTGTCGATAGTGGAAAGCTCGTGGCGACGACGGATTTTCAACGAATTTCAGAATGTGATGCAATATTAATCGCTGTGCCAACACCACTGACATCACATCATGAGCCGGACATGTCGTTCATCATTTCCACCGCCAAAATGATTGCGCCGTACATTCACGAAAATCAACTCATCGTCCTCGAATCCACAACTTACCCGGGCACAACTGAAGGACTCTTGAAAGACCTGCTCGAAGAGATTTCAGGCTGTAAGGCTGGTGATGACTTCTGGCTGGCGTTTTCTCCAGAACGGGAAGACCCCAACAACAAAGACTACAACACTGCCACCATCCCGAAAGTTGTCGGCGGTTATACTCGTGACTGTCTCCGTGCCGCTCTTGAGCTTTACGGCGAGACAATAGTCCGCACCATTCCGGTGTCGAGTTGCGCGGCGGCTGAAGCCACAAAACTGCTGGAAAATATCTTCCGCGCGGTTAATATCGCCCTGGTGAACGAACTGAAGATGATTTTCCACAAGATGGACATTGACATCTGGGAAGTCATCAATGCCGCAAAGTCCAAACCATTCGGTTTCATGCCGTTTTATCCAGGGCCTGGTCTGGGAGGTCACTGCATTCCCATTGACCCATTTTATTTAACCTGGAAAGCCCTCGAATATGGAGTGAACACAAGGTTTATCGAACTGGCAGGCGAGATCAACGAACACATGCCGGCTTATGTCGTTCAGCGGACAATGGAAGAACTGAATGAAATTGGCAAATGTCTGAAAGGTCACAAATTGCTCCTCGTTGGATTAGCATACAAAGGCGACGTTGACGACATGCGCGAGAGCCCATCGCTGGAATTGATAGACCTGTTCACCAAGAAGGGCGCGGAAGTTTCGTACTATGATCCTTTCATTCCTATTATCCCCAGAACACGCGAGCATGCTCACCTTGCCGGGCAAAAATCTATTGATTTAAAAGATGTTGAGAACTTTGACCTGGTGGTCATTGCTACCAGACACTCGAAGGTTGATCATAACATCTTCGCTGAGAGATGCGAGCTTGTCATTGATACCCGCAATGCCATCAGGGACGAATTTGATAATGTTCACCGCGCATAAACTTTTACCCATACGTCGAATTCGTAAAACGCCGAACGCATGTTCGGCGTTTTGTCTTTAAATATCAGGCAAATATCAGGCATTTTTGATACTCTTAACAATTTCGCTCTCAGCAACCCTGAAGATCAGATAAATTTTCGCTGTATTTACTGCATATACAATACATTACATATCAGGAAATGAGCAGGTGAAGAATTTGTCTAAGCTATTGATTTTTTTATCTTTTGTTTGCTACAATATGATTGACAATATATATTTACACTTAACTCCAAAACCAACACTACTCGACTTTTAACATATTTTCGGGGGAATAAATGGATCATAACGCTATTCGGGATTTCCTGCATAACATTGAGCTTTTTAAAAATCTCGATGACAATGAACTTGAGCTGATAACATCAATCACTCAGATTCGCGAATACGATGAAGGCGATTTGCTCTTCAGCGAAAACAGTCCGCGCAAGGGCATGTTCATCATTTTCAAGGGTGAAGTCGAACTTTACAAAAAGTCTGTCTATGGGCGTGAATCACGTCTGACATTCTTCAGCAAATTTGATTTTCTCAGTGAAGGCGCACTGATGGATGACTATCCTCACTCCACATCTGCACGAACGACATTAAAATCGAAAGTGCTCACTCTGGAGCGATCCGCTTTCCATGAAATTGTCAAAGAACATCCTTCAATCGGTTTTAAAGTACTGTCAGCAACGGCGCGAGTTATATCTCGAAGAATTCGCATGGCAAGCCTCAAAGTAATAAATATCGGTGCTCAATATGCTTCAGGTCTTACGCGCACAGAGCATGATCTTCTCGGCGAGCGCGAAGTTCCCTTTGAAAACTACTATGGTATTCAGACCATGCGCGGCTTGGAAAACTTTAACATCAGCGGTATTGCACTTTCGCACTTCCCGGTCATCATTGAGGCTCTGGCGGTTGTGAAACTTGCCGCTGCCAAGGCAAACCATGACCTTGGACTTATTTCAAAACCCGTCTGTGATGCTATTGTTCAGGCTTGCACCGAAATTATGCACGGCAAACTGCAATCGCATTTCGTCGTTGATATGATTCAGGGCGGGGCGGGCACGTCAACCAACATGAACGCAAACGAAGTTATCGCCAACCGCGCTCTGGAAATTCTTGGCCATGAGAGAGGACAGTATCAATACTGCCATCCAAACAGTCATATTAATCTGTCTCAATCGACAAACGATGCCTATCCTACAGCAATGAAGATTGCATTGTTTAATGCTAACCGTGGCTTGATTGAAGTCTTAGAAGGCTTGATTAGCTCGTTTGAAGCCAAAGGTGAAGAGTTCAAGGACGTTCTAAAAATGGGACGCACTCAGCTTCAGGATGCCGTTCCCATGACTCTGGGGCAAACCTTCAATGCTTTCACCCAAACGTTGAAATATGAAGTCGAACGGTTGACTCTGAACGCTGATCTGTTCCTTGAAGTCAATATGGGTGGCACGGCAATCGGCACTGGCATTAACGCCGACCCCGATTATGGCAATTGTGTGATTGAACACCTTCGCCAGATCACGGGCTTAAACGTCAGCCTTGCCAAAGACCTCGTCGAAGCAACGCAGGACACAGGCGCTTTCGTGATGTATTCGTCGGTCATTAAACGTTTGGCTGTCAAGCTTTCGAAAATCTGTAATGATCTTCGCTTGCTGTCTTCAGGACCCCGTGCAGGTTTCAATGAAATCAATTTACCCAAGATGCAACCGGGTTCATCAATTATGCCGGGAAAAGTCAACCCCGTCATTCCCGAAGTCGTCAATCAGATTGCGTTCAAAGTCATCGGCAACGACTTGACAGTCACTTTGGCGGCTGAAGCCGGTCAGCTTGAGCTAAACGTGATGGAACCGGTTATTGTTCAGAGCATCTTCGAATCCATTATGATGCTGAACAACGGCAT
>CAZAGU010000053.1:0-17311 GCA_964484805.1 uncultured bacterium | reverse complement strand
GTCGAGATCGTTTTTTCGATCTCCTGCGCGATCATGATCTTTTGACTCCAAAACGTCGTCGTCACGGTGCTCAGACGACTTACTCACATCACCACTTTCACAAGTACTCCAAATTGTTGAAAGATATGGAGATAACAGGCCCTGTCCTTCGCCAAAAGTCCATCCGACCTTGAAATGCCTTGGTCAGCGACCAATTCTCGGTGGGCTTCATCATCGCTACCTTCAGTACGCGGCATAAGACTGGGTACTCCCGTGACCTCTCTGCTTTTCTTCTCATATGTTATCAGCGGATAACTCCGCCCTTTTCGTCTCATCCCACCTGAGAGTCAGACGCATATTTCTATCAGCTCACCTCACAACCGATAGTTTACTGATTCCGCTCCTATTCAGCAACCCTAAAAATATGAAATGCCCTCACATAGTGTTCACAGCGTACCGGCTTTCCGTGCTGGATAGATTTTGACGAGAGGCAGTGACGTGGAGATTTAATTCTTCACTCCAACGGTGGCTTGGAGTTTTCAAATCGTTCTGCAAAGGTTGCATTACTTAAAAAAATTTCACAATTATTTCTTAAGAACAGAAATCATTCTTTTAAGACACCTTAATTTGAACATCTATTTCAATGTATTATTTGGCGATCCTAAAAAACACGACTGACTCCATAAAATATTTTGCCAGAGAGGTTCTGATGGTAACCACTGAAAGTAAACGCAACGTTTGCCAGACTGTGCATAAAAGAGCTCCCCTCAACAACCGTTTTCCCTTATGAAACTATATTCCTATTAAGTTATCTGGAATTATTTTGGAATATTCCAAAAACTCTTTTTGGTTAATTATAAATGAGCAATCGCTATAAATAAAGACTTTTCAATTTTAACCATTTTGACATGCTGGCGTGATAATTATTTGTTTATTTACAAGATACATTTTCCTTCTCATTGCTATAGTCGCGATAGTCAATACCTGTGCTCCTTAGCTCGTACACGTCAAGTAGATTATAATTTCCAAAACCAAAATCAATCCTGGCATATAAATTGCGATTTCTCAACTCAAGAATCTTGGCATGGTCAGACCCACACTTCAAAATTGAACCGAAGTTTTGATTTCCCGTTAAGGTGTTGTGAATCAGGCAAGATCTCGCCAAAATACTGATCGCACATTCCAGAGAGCGCTAACCCAACAGCAACTAACAATGAACGGGAGGCTTTGATATGAAACACTTGCTACTGGTTTTACTTCTTGCCACTTGCATTACAACCTATGCGAGTAACTCTCCAGAATCGGCGCCATTAATCACGCTCCTGGCGAACCAACCAACCGATCTGGTGGTTTCGATTAACACGCCTTCGCTGGATTACCAGACCATGCAAATCGACGGCAAGGACTTTCTGGATTTCTCGCTGGAAGGCGAAAACAGCCTCGCCGAAGACGGATTCCCTGATTTACCGTCTGTAACACGTATCGTAATAGTTCCATCTGACGGTGAAATCCAGATAGAATTACTGGCAGATGAAACCACCACCATCCAAGTCTCAGCGCCACCTCGTGTTTTTCATGTCGATAATACAGACAATACAGTCTTTACTTCAAATGAGCCCAACCTGAATCTAAACGGAATCTATCCGAGCAACATTGTCGCCCTTGGAACCGCTCAGACTTTCCGAGGCACTAGATTGGTGCCGATCACCTTTCACCCCGTCCAATATGATGCCTCGCAACAAACCTACACCCTTCATCAGAATATACAGGTAGCGGTGCGAGTTTCTTCAGCGAGTGGCGACGATATCGAATCCGTCGATGACTTGCTTCCCCACGCTTTGACGCGGGACACTTACAAATTCCTAAATGCCATCGCCTTAAACGGACCAAACCGAGACGATGCGGGCGACCAGCTTCCTCTCGGGGGATACTTGATTGCCACGAATCTCTCTCGTGATCAGGTCGAACCCTACATTGACCAGTTGGCCGATTGGAAACGCGCCTGCGGTCATTATGTTGAGATTGTTTATGGAGAGGATAACGGCGAGAACCTTCGCGACAACGAGATTGCCGAAGGCTACCAGAACTGGAATCCTCCACTGGAGTATGCCTGCATTATTGGCCCCTTTAGCGACAACGTTCCCAATGACGATGTTGTCTATGGCTGCCTTGACGGCGAGGATGACCATATCGCCGAAGTCGCTATCGGTCGATTGGGAGCTACAAGTCCTAATCGTGCCGGGGTTGTGATAAACCGCGCCATAGGTTACCAACGTGAACCCTGGACTGGAAATATGAATTGGTTTGACCGCGCTGGAGCTATGGCTCACCTCGTCGGCAGTAGAACGCCCGCTCTCGATCATACGGTAGCCTGGATCGCTGAAGCCGAGCGACGCGCCGGATTTCCTCAAGTTCTAAGGCATCTTGTCAATGACGGTGGTGACACCCCCTATGAATGGATCAATACGGGATTAAACCTTGTGTTCGAAAGAGGATTAAGCTACAGCATTCGGATCAACGGTCGCTTTTTCCCCGTCTGGATATCGGTCGGTGGCGGTCATACACCTGAAAGCATAGATGCAATATGGAACAATGGCTCCATTCAATCGCCATCAGGACCATCCATTTTAACCGGCACTGGACGCGATCCCGCTTCTTTACCCTGTAATGTGCTCAGTGGTGGGATGGCTCGAGGATTGCTAATCGAAGACATGCCATTGGGCTGGGCGCGAGCCTACGCCATGTTGATGCTCGATCTAAGCGTTTCGGGATCTTTCGACCAATTTGCCCGTGGATTTCGCGTTCTTGGTGATCCTAGCCAGAAAGTCTGGCTGGGGCACCCTTCGAGAATAGTTGCTGAGTACGATGATCTCGTTTCACCCGACCAGAATTATTTCGACGTGCTCGTTAATCTGGACGACGATGAAAACACGCCTGTCGCAAGCGCAATGGCTACGCTTACCGTGCCCGGAGAATTATTGGCTTGGGGATATTCCGATGAAAATGGCTTTTGTCGCCTGACGCTTCCGCAAGGCATGCCGGATGAGTGCCTTCTCACCGTCACCGGCGACGGCTTGTTACCATTTTTTAATGAGGTGGAAACTTTAGCGTCTCAACTTTATCTCATTGGCTCAATTGATGAGATTGATGATGAAGAACACGGCAATAACGATGGAATTCTAAATCCCGGAGAAACCGCATTCCTCAGGATAGTTGCGCACAACAGCAGCGATCGGGTTACTGCAGAAAACATCTCAGGCGTTCTGACTTCTTCGTCACCCTGGCTTACTGTGGAAGATGTGGAGCTAAACTTTGAAGAGATTCCACCAGGGGAGCAGGTTCTATTCGAGGAAACAGTTAGAGTAACTTTATCACCAACAGCTTTTCAGGGAACCGATTTAGGATTAAGCATAGAGTTAACCGATGGTGAGGAAAATTGGTTGAGTTTGGTTGAAGTCGAATTTGAAGCCTCCTGTCTGATTTTTGATGACTTGCGACCTGGTTTTGTACTTCCACCAGGATTAACCCAAATCGATATTGAGCTTGAAAACACTGGTAGCGTCGATTCCCCGCTTCTCACCGCCGAACTTCAAACGGAATCCCCCTGGGTTCAGATACTCGACGCGTATGACTCTTACGAAGCCTTAGCGCCCAGAAGCGCTGGCGAACAAGCGCAAGATCATTTTCTAATTAATCCGCTCTCCCTCGCACCGCCGGGATTGGTAGTACCAATGACGCTTCTACTTGGCGCTGAAGAAAATATGCCCAAGGATACCATTAGATTTTCAATTCAGATAGATGAACCGAGACGCACCGGACCTAATGGCCCTGATGGTTATGGGTACGTTTGCTTTGATAATTCAGACAACGAGTGGGCGCAAGCCCGAACTTATGATTGGATCGAGATTGATCCGACGGATCGTGACAGGGATTTCGACGGCATCCAACTGCGGTTCCAACACAATTTCCCTGATCAGATTTGGGAGATTGAACTACCATTTGAATTTCAGTACTACGGTGAGCGATTCGATCGGGTCACAATCAGCGAAAACGGTTTCCTGGCATTGGGTGACAATCTGGAAAGGTGTGTTATGTACGAAGATTCACCTCTCGATCAAATGATAAATGGTTCCTTCGGGATGTTGGCGCCTTTTTGGGATGATTTGACCGTAATCGCCGTCGAGGCTAATATCTATTGGAAGTACGTCGAAGAGGATAACCTTTTCATAGTCCAGTGGGATAATATCCCTTGCGTAAACTCCAATGAGCGATCAACGTTTCAAGTAATTTTATTCGATGAGGAATTCTACGAGACGCTTAACGATGACGCGTTATTTGCTTTTCAATATAAAGATATAAGGCCTCTGGTTCGTGGAAACGCTCCGACCTATTGCTCTGTGGGAATTTGCAGTCCCAATGGCAAGTATGGGATAAACTACTGCAGTGGAAACGTTTACCCAGCAGCTTCTACGCCACTCACTAACCAACTCGCTCTCCTTTTTACCTCCTCTACGGAGGCTTTAACAGGTGGTCTATTCGGCAATGTTATTGATGTGGAAACCAATCAGCCAATGGAAGGAGTTCTGATAAGAACTTCCAACGGTCAAATCTCTTTAACCGACGCAGAGGGAAACTGGGGTATCCCCGACGCATACGCGCTTCCATTTGACATAACTGCCTGGAAACAGGGCTGGAATGATTCAACATTTACCGAACTCGATCTTGAAGAAGGCGAAGAAATTGAAATTAACTTTGGTTTGCTCCATCCAACACTAGTTTCCACAGATTGGGATCTGAATGTTGAGATTGATCCTGACATGGTCTTAACCCGTCGGTTCACCTTAAGAAATACCGGCAATGGTCAACTTGATTGGAGTGTTGAAAAGCACTTACTGGTTGACGATCAACCTGATCCATGGGTATTGCGACGAAGTTATCCCATTGGACAAACACTTCAGGATTCGAAGATTCGTGGCGCTGTATTCGCGGACAATCAATTTTTCGTCTCTGGATCAAATGATGATGAGCCAATGATATATGTGCTCAACCGGGAGGGTGAGTTGATCAGGAGTTTCGCTCAACCGCGAGTCGAAGGTGATACTCGCGGTATACGAGACCTTGCCTGGGATGGGGAATTGCTCTGGGGCTGCGTGGGTTCAGGTGGCAATAGGGTGTTTGGCATTTCTGTGGATAATGGCGAGGTCGTTCGACAGTTTGCTGGTCCTTTCCGTCCGACCACTTCGATAGCGTGGGATTCTGAACATGAAGTACTGTGGATGTCCAACATCACTTCTGACATAGTGGCTTACACTCGAGATGGTGAACGCGCAGATTTCCAACCAATCTCTCGCGCAGGCATGCGTATTTACGGCATGGCATATTGGCAAGACGATCCGAACGACTGCGGTTTATACATTTACCACAAAGAAATTGGCACTAATAACCTGACAGTCAATAAAGTCAATGTTGATAATCCTGAAGTCAATCAGTTTGCGAGCTACCTCTTCCCCGAAGAAGGTGGTCAACCGGAAGGATGTTTCATAAGCACGCAGTTTGACTGCTTCAATAGTGTAATGGTTTGCGTTGCAAATGAAGGCAATAATGACCGGATTGATATTTGGCAACTGGATGCGCGAAATGACTGGTATTCATTGGATGTGGTGGAAAATGAAAATCGGGTAGATGCGGATTCCGGTCGCATTGGTAGCGGTGAATCGAGGGAATTCATTCTCGATTTCGATTCAACAAATATGCCAGACACCCTTTTTCAAGCTGAGTTATTATTTCATCATAACGCTGACAGTGGCAAGGCGCATGTATTGGTTAACATGAGAGTATTGGGAGATTTACCGCCACCGTCTTTTAGTCTCCTGCAACCCCCCGATGCGGCTTCCGTCAATGATCCTCTGGTTGATTTTAACTGGGAAGCGTCCGATGATCCAAATCCGAGCGAACAAACAACTTACAATTTTGTCTTGAATATGGGAGATGATCAGATAAATTTCCAAACTGATGAAAACTCCCTAGCCATTGATCTCCGCGAACTTTTGATCGATATGGATTGGCTGCGACGAAATTTTGCAACCTGGTCAGTGACAGCCTCCAGCGCAGGCGATGTTGTTGAATGCAATCAGCCTTTCAGCTTTATGCTTCAAGCGCCGCCCTCTAATTTTGAGCTGATCACGCCAACGGATAACTATCAACTGGTATCCCGTCAGGTATCCTTCGGTTGGACAGAATCGCTTGATCCCAACCCGGAAGATCAAGTTGAATATCGATTATGGATGGAGTCTGGGAGAGATTCCATCAGTGTCAGCGGGATTGAAAGCAATAACATAGTCCTTGCTCTTGACACACTCAACCTGACCTACGATTCGGCTTGGCCTATAATGTGGTGGGTTGATGCCATTGCGAATGAGGATACGGTCGAATGTACAGAACGCTTTAGGATGACCTTCCCGCCAAATGGTTTGAGTAATTCAAAAGAATTAATGCCCGCTGAATTCTCGATCAATTCAATTCATCCCAATCCCTTCAACGCGATGACAACGATCGTGTTTGGGTCTGACAAGTCCGAACGAATAGTATTGAGAGCTTTTGACATCAGAGGTCGTGAGGTGGCGACGCTTTACCAGAACGTTGCGCAGGTCGGTTGGCATCAGGTCATCTGGAACGGCGCGGGTCTCCCAACTGGCGTTTATATGCTAAGATTGGAGGCGGCAGGAAGAGTAAAAGTTTCCAAAATAGCGATGATCAAATGATATAATCGAGCTAGTGGATGAAAACTATTCCAATTTGTTTCTAAATACAATTGATGCGAGAGACATCTTAGCTTTCCAAAAGTAATGAGATGTAATTGTCGTCGTGAGGAACGAAGCAGATTCAGTGGGATAACTCTGCCTTATTCCGATTCAATTTATACTCTCCGCGCCCTGTGCCTCGTCAATATTCCATCCGGCTTTGAAATGCCTTGGTCAGTTGCTGGCGATGTATTTCAGCTACCAATTCCTGAAGGTCTTCATCATCGCTACTATCGGCGCGCGGCCTAATTCTTCTCGAAGTCTCACCAGTCGTTTTTCCGAATTCCTCGGGATAGCTCTGCCCTCTCAGTGTGATTAGAGCCTTCCGAGTGACGGATCAACTTCTTCTGCCGCATTCCGAGTAGAAATTTACACTCCTTGTAACTTCCTCAGCAACTTTTCACAAGCAAAACCTCCTCGTGAGTATGTGATTCGCGAGGAGGTTTTGGCTCGGATGGACTTTTGACGAGGGACACGTCCTCAAAATTCCCGCAAACCACTTGAAAATCCTGCTCTATCTTGTTATATTTAGCCCGACAAGCTCGCCGGTCTTAACACGGGCGAGAAACGTAATGTAAGCTCAACATCAAACAACAGGGGAGAATATTATGCCAGCAGGCAACGAGATAACCACAGGGATGATCGATCGGTTTCACAAAGATTTCCATGCGGATAAGAGCAGGCAGATACTTAAGAATGCGATAATTAAGAACGGAATAAAAAACGTAACGCTCAACAACGACGCACTGATCCGCATGCAGAACAGCTTCTCTCTTGAGATCGAAACCGGCAAGATCACCTCGCAGAAACACAGCGGCAGGTGCTGGCTGTTCGCCGGATTGAATGCCATGCGGCATAAGGTTGCAACCGACTTCAAAATCAAGGACTTCGAGCTCTCCCAGTCGTATCCGATGTTCTGGGATAAGCTTGAGAAAGCACACTATTTCCTCGACAATATCCTCGAAACCATCGATGAAGACATATACAGCCGTATCGTTATGTGGCTCCTGCAGTTACCTCTCAATGACGGTGGGCAGTGGGATATGTTCTCAAACCTGATCGAAAAGTACGGCATCGTACCGAAATATGTCATGCCCGAGAGCCACCACAGCAGCAATTCACTGGTAATGAATCAACTGCTCACGCTGAAACTGCGCGAATATGCATCAACATTGAGAAAACAGCACCGGAACGGCAGCAAACACAATGAGTTGCAGAAGCTTAAAAAGAGCATGCTGAGCGAAGTTTACCGGATGCTGACATTCTTTCTCGGCGAACCCCCGAAAAGATTCGATTTCGAATATCGTGACGAGGATAAGGAATTCCATCAGGATCGTGATCTAACGCCGCAGGACTTTTTCAGCAAATATGTCAAATGGGATCTAAACGACTATGTAAGTATCATCAATGCGCCCACTGAGGACAAACCCTTCAACCGGACCTACACGGTGAAATACCTGGGGAACGTGAGAGGCGGCAGGGATATCCTCTACCTGAATGTGGAGAATGAAACGCTCAAGAGCCTTGCCGTGTCTCAACTTATGGACAACGAACCGGTCTGGTTCGGTTGTGATGTCGGCAAGATGCTTGATCGCAATGAGGGAGTCATCGATCCCGACCTGTTCCTGTACGAGGATGCGCTGGGATTGACTTTCGACCTCAATAAGACGGGCAGACTGGATTACGGAGAGAGCAGATTGACGCATGCCATGGTTTTCACTGGTATCAATCTCGTCGATGGCAAACCGAACCGCTGGAAGGTGGAGAACAGTTGGGGCGAGAAAGCCGGCAAGGAAGGCTTTCTCGTGATGAGCGATAAGTGGTTCGATGAATATAACTTCCAGGTGGTTGTGAACCGGAAATATCTCTCGGACGATCAGAAGAAAGCTTTGAAGTTGAAGCCGATAGTGCTGCCTCCCTGGGATCCGATGGGATCACTTGCTCAGTCCAGGTAGCGCAGGCGTCCCTGCCTGCAAATGGTGGAGCGGACATTCTTGAGTTCTTGAATTATCCACTCTATGGTCGTCATTCTGGCAGAACAGCCTGTCCGAGAATGATATATAAGCGGTGTCAGCCCTCTGCGGCTGACACCATATAATTTTAATATTCAAGTGCTTTGCTGTCAACTACAGAGGATTGACAGCAGTAATTTCCCCAGTCTCAGACAGTCTGAGAAGCCAGAATCCAGGAAATGTAATGTTGTTAGATAACAAACTTTTCTGGATTCCCGCCTGCCAGTGTGTCTGAGAATACCAAATTCCCGCTGGCAGACGGGGGCGTCTGCCAGTTAAGTTATTGTTTTTCCGTCATCCCGACTTTTCGGGATGACGGCGGGCAGAAATCCATTCTCGGACAGTCTGGTGCGCGGGAATGACAAACTCGCTCTTCCAAATGAATCAAAGAACTCATTCCTGTCTGTCAATCCTTCAGCGATGGATTTATCTTACAGCTGGATTCGTGTGCTGCAGGGTGTCCCCTGTGCCTGGTCTTTTTATCATCCGCCCCGTCAGCATTGGAATCTTGAGCATTTGAGGTTACTTTCAAAGCATGCTAAAATCAATCATTCAATTCGCAAATGCGATCCTCGGATCATTTAAAAGTCGGCAACAGCTTGGTCTTGAAATTCTCTTGCTGAGGCAGCAATTGATTGTTGACCATTTCATCATAATCAACGAGATGCATCTGCGAAGAATTCTGCGAGAGTATGTCGATGGATATTACAATATCTCGCGAACGCATCTTTCACTTGACAAAGATTGCCCTGAATCGCGTCCTGTCGAGCTTTGGAGTAGGGGAGAGGTAATCAAAATGCCTGTTCTCGGCGGTCTCCATCATCGCTACTTTCGGCGCGCGGCGTAACTCTTCTCGAAGTCTCGCCAGTCGTTTCTTCCGAATCCCCCGGGATAACTCTGCCCTCTCAGTGTGATTAGAGCCTTCCGAGTGACGGATCAACTTCTTCTGCCGCATTCCGAGTAGAAATTTACACTCCTTGTAACTTCCTCAGCAACCTTTTTACAAAAATCTCCTCGTAAGAACATGTCTTGCGAGGAGATTTTTGTCCGGATGGAATAAAGACGAGGGACAGGATGAAAGCACTGGTTCCCAGCCTTCGCTGGGATGCCGGCGGAATTCTTCCGCTGTTTTCGTTAGGAGAAACATGTCCGGGCTTGTTCGAGCGAGCCACCCCGCCGAAAAGATTGCTTCGTTGCCTCGTGCCTAGCGGGTGCCGTATGTTTTTTCCCCCGGGATACAGTCACTTCCGGGCTACCGCTCCCGTCTCTCGAGCGATGACAGAGTGTTCGCAGGAACGACAGTCTAATTGTCCAATCTATCCGTCGAGTCCCGCTCCGCAATCCACCGTTGCAACATCTGCACACGCTCACGCGCGGAAATCGCAACCCTGTCTTCATTGTCTTTGGGATGAACAAAACGCATCTGAAATTCCTTGATCGCCCGCTCCCATTCGCCCATGCGTTGCAAAGCCACGCCCTTGTAATAATAGCAATCCACCGACCCGCCATGAGTCTGTGAACTATCCAGCGCCGCGAGACCGCCCTCGAAATCCTCTAAATAGATACGTGCGATGCCCAGATTATAATACGCGCTGGCATGGGTCGGATTTGCGGCAATGATCTCTTCGCAGATTTGAGCCGCCTGTGCAGATTTGCCTAGCTCCAGCAACGTAGCCGAAAGACTCTGGCGCAAGGCAATCGACCTGCCATCAACTGCCAGACCAGCTTCAAGCGTCTGACGCGCCTCGACTCGCGAACGCTGGCGCATGTAGTACTTCGCCAGTTCTAATCGCGCATCTTCATAGCCCGGTGCCAGATATAGTGCTCGTTCCAATAGTGATGTGTGAGTGTGGAATTTCAAATCGCTGAGGCGGTTTACATCAAGCCGCGATAACAGAAAATACAATTGCGGATCGCTGGACATGTAGTTGAAGCCCAACTTCAACGATGATTCCGCCGCTTCCCAGTCGCGGAACTCCAGAAATATCCTGCCCAGCAGAATCATGCCTTCGCCGTCTGACGGGTCTTGCGCCATTGCCTCTTTCAACAGGGAGCGGATATGTTCACGGTTGGCGCTGATGCCGTCGGCTATTAATGCCTTGGCGTAAGCACGCTTCAAGTATTGCCAAGTTGGGTATTCAACTTCCAGCCGTTGAAACGCTGCAAACGCGCTGTCAGGCTGGTCAGAACTGCTACGATTGAGAGCGGTGAACAGTTCGCGGAAATTGCTATTGGTAGCGCTCTTATAGGGAATTTTCGAGCGGCTGAGGCTGCGGTTATCGCCGAGGACTTTCATCACATCCGAAGCGATGGCATAGCCATCAGTGCGAAAAGCGGAAACAGGGCGGCTGAACGTGTCAACCACCCTGTATCCTTTGGAGCCTGATCGTCGCATTGTGGCAACGATAGTATTTTCTTTTTGCTGAACGTCAATCAGCAAGCGAATCTTCAGCCTGAGTGCCAGGCTGTCGAATGCGCTGGAGTTCGCTGTCAAACCAGTCAATCCGGGGCAAATATCATCGTCCAACAGCGTGAATGCTTTTCCCGAGCGGTTCACGCCATCGCGAATCAATTCTGCCACACCGGTCGAAACCCAGTCACCATCGGTGATATTCCCGTCTTCACCGGAAGTGACCAGGATTCTCGTCGGTACCGGCATGGAAGGATTAACAAACCACGCCGCAATATACAAAGCAATCAAAATAACCCAGATTCTCGTCAGAACACGCCAGAATTGCTTCCGTTCCCAGAATCCGGTTCCCGCCCAGACGAGAAGCCAAGTCAAGCTGGCAAACACGCCAAGTAAAATTGGTAGCCAGAATCCCAGCGGAATTCTTCCCGAAATGAAGGTTATCAGATCGCTCATCATCCTTTAAATAGACTCAAGGCTTCCAGCCGTGTGATCTGCTTACGCAAGTAGCCGCGCTGAGCGCTGGTGATGGTCTCACAATTTTCCTTCTTGACACCGCGCATGGCGATGCAAAGCTGGCGAGCTCTGATAACCACCATCACACCGAGCGGTTGAAGGCGTTTGACCAGTACATCAGCAAGCTCGGTCGTCATTCGCTCCTGAATCTGAGGTCGCTTGGCGACGGCATCCACCAGCCGAATCAGGCTGGAGAAGCCAGTCACTTTATTATTGCCCGGGATGTAGGCAATCGAAACATGACCCCAGAACGGCAGAAGATGATGCTCACACATCGAGTAAAAAGGAATATCCTTAACGACAATCATCTCGTCATGATTTTCGCTGGTAAATAGCGAGACCTCTTCAACAGGATCGACATTTACTTCAGAGAAAATATCAGCGTACATCTTGGCAATGCGTTCTGGTGTTTTTATCAGTCCTTCGCGCTCAGGGTCTTCGCCAATCGCCACCAAGATATCCTTGATTGCATTCCTGATTTTATCTTGATCAACCGCCATTAGAATCATTCCTGTTGTCGCTTCGTTTGTTTTCACCACTGCTTGATGAATTTGACGGGCGTCTTCTGTGGTAGTATGGTCGCCTTCTTCTGGGCGCTCCGGTGCCTGCCGGTTTTGCTTCAACGCTGTCATTCCCATTAGTTTCAGGGGCTTTCACATTCTCCGGTGCTTTGGCTTCAGCAACTACTTTCGGAGCTTGCCGTTCGTCACCAGAACTTGCTCTGATGTTTGGTCGGCGGCTGGGACGTCGTCGTGCCCCAGAAGCTTGAGCGGAGCGACGGCGACTGACATTGGATGATGATTTCTTGTCTTCAGGTTTATCCGCTGAAGGTGAAGGTTTCTCTGTGTCCATCTTTGATAGTTCTCGCGAACTAGGCCGCCTGTTGCCCGGATCACGGCTACTAGCCAGACCGAAAGGATTTGGGCGAGCTGATTGAGATCTGGACGAAGCCCTTCTTGACTGAGTACTTGCACCTTTTTCAGGGTGCTCTACTTTAGGTTTATTGTCTTCTCTCGCAACAACTGGCTTCTTCCTTTCCACGGGAGGCCTTGTTCTAACGTTCACGCGGTCGTTCGTTCTGTCAGGTGCTCGATCGTTCGGACGGGCATTCACGCGGTCGTTCGTTCTGTCAGCTGCTCGATCATTTGCTGGTGGCCTGACGGCATTATCCGGTCGCTTGATTACCACCGGAGGTAATTTTCTGCCCGCGAGAATCGCATCAATTTCCGGCCCGGCAAGAATTTCACGGTCTAGCAGAGCTTTAGCCAGATTATGCAACTTCCTGATGTTGTCATGGATCAGTCTGTCTGCACGCTGCTCGGCCTGAGTGACAATCTTCTGGATTTCAGTGTCAATTTCCATCGCGGTCTTTTCGCTGTAATCTCGCTGCTCATGGTAATCTCTGCCGAGGAAGACCTCTTCGTGTTTCTTGCCATAGGCGACGGGACCTAACTTGTCAGACATTCCCCATTCGCAAACCATCTTACGGGCAATCCGAGTGGCGCGTTCGATATCATTGCCCGCGCCAGTCGAAAGCTCGTTGAAAATAATGCGTTCCGCGACTCGACCACCCATCAAATGAACGAGGTTCTGGCGAAGATAAGAGCGTGAATAATTATGCTTCTCATCCATTGGCAGGTAGTGAGTAACACCCAAAGCTCTGCCCCTTGGAATGATAGTTACCTTGTGAACCGGATCGCTGCCTGGTGTCATCTTAGCAACAAGCACATGCCCTGCCTCGTGAAAAGCAGTCTGCCGTTTCTCATCTTCTGAAATCAGCATACTCTTACGCTCGGTGCCCATCATTACCTTGTCCTTGGCGTTCTCAAAATCAAGCATGGTCACGGAGTCAGCGTTGCTACGCGCGGCGAGCAGGGCTGCCTCATTGACGAGGTTTGCCAGATCAGCGCCCGATAAGCCGGGTGTGCCCTTGGCGAGAACATCAAGGCGAACGGTGGGGGAAAGTGGTACTTTCCGCGCGTGAACCTTCAGAATGCCTTCACGCCCGCGAACATCGGGACGGTCAACGACAATCTGCCGGTCAAATCTGCCGGGGCGCATCAGCGCGGGATCGAGAACATCCGGGCGGTTTGTGGCGGCGATTAAAATAACGCCCTCGTTTGATTCAAAGCCGTCCATTTCGACGAGCAATTGGTTCAAAGTCTGTTCGCGTTCATCGTGTCCACCGCCAAGTCCGGCGCCTCGCTGCCTGCCGACAGCGTCAATTTCATCAATAAAAATAATACAGGGCGCACTTTTTTTGCCCTGTTCAAATAAATCCCTCACCCGGGCGGCACCAACACCGACGAACATCTCAACGAAGTCCGCTCCCGACATCGAGAAAAACGGAACTTCGGCTTCGCCAGCCACTGCTCGCGCGAGTAATGTTTTGCCCGTTCCGGGCGGTCCTAGAAGCAATGCTCCTTTCGGAATGTGTCCACCAAGACGCGAAAATTTCTTTGGATCTTTGAGGAACTCTATTACTTCATGGAGCTCCTCTTTAGCTTCATCACAACCAGCGACATCTTCAAATGTCAAGCGCAGATTGCTCTCCAACATTAACTTGGCGCGGGATTTCCCAAACGAGAAAAGTCCTTTTTGTCCGCCACCGCCGCCTTGCATACGGCGCATGATATAGATCCAGAAGCCAATGATAACGATCCACGGCAAAATGGAGGTTATCAGGTAGCCTAACCAGTTGGTCGTCTTTTCCTTGAACTGGTAGTCAATTTTAAGGCTGTCCCATTCGGCAAGCATATTATCGTCAATAAATGGTAGTATTGTCAATATGCTGGTGCCGTCATTCAGCAAGCCGTGAAACTCCCGCTCGATAATTTCAGCGGAAGCGATCTGTCCGTTTTCAAGCAATTGTTGATATTGCGTAAACGATTTTTGAATTTCCGGTCCGTCGGAAATTTTAAATTGTTGGAAAAGGATCCAAGCTACGACAACGATCAAAACCCACATCGTCAGTGTGCGCAAAGTGCGCCGCCACTCGAATTTGGCGTTATCGTTATCATTTGGTGGGCGCTTGTTGGGACGATTGCCTCCCTCGTTCCGGTTCTTTCCGGGTGGAGAGGTGTCTCCTGTCATGTCAGTCCTATCAGTTTTAAATTCTTTTGTTTTACCTCAAGTCAATTCAAGGCAATGCCGATTGACATGGGCACATATTATCCTCGTCATTAATCACAGGTTGACGAGCTGAGCGTGGTGAAGTGTTCTGTCGCCGTGTTTTCAGCAGGTGGCTGACAGGTTCAGGATCAGTGTCGATAGACTGATTCCCAGCTTTTCTAACTCACGCTTTTGACCTTTTAAATTCGCCTGCATGTTTGAGGTTGTTACCATCTTTTTCGATGGCCTGGTGACTTCAGCTTTTCTGAAGTATCCGTGCTCGCTCTGCAACTGGGCGAGGCTTGCCATCTCACATGCTTAAGTAAGATATAAGACCCTCGTTCATTTTAGGTTGAACTATCGGCGATTATATCTGTTCCCAATCAAATCTGATTATTTCGCAGGTCTTCTCAGATATCCTGAACGAATTGTCAATTTGAAAGGGCGGAATCAAGACAATCTGGTCGCCTGCAACGACAACCGGATATGAACGGCGGTGGACGGGAATGCCCCGCTCTTGCAAAAAATCTTTGACCAGCCGGTGTCCTTCCATCCCGAAAGGAATAAAGCGGTCGCCGTTCGCAACTTGTCTGATTTGTAACATCAAAGGATTTACACATCCTTTATCAATGAACAATACACCGGACTCGAATGAGCGGTTTTCAAGGTGATACGGAATTATACTCGCTTTCAGGATGCCCCAGCCGGGAATGTTGGTCTTGCCGGGAAGCTTGACTGTCTTTGGTTTAACCAGTTTTACTGGTTTGAACACAAAGATTCGGTCTTTGCATATTGTCAGCGAGATCTTATCACACAAATCCATAACACCGGGTTTGCGCGCGATGAGATGATTCATTACCGCTTCCATTTGAGCTGAAGAAATTCTTATTGGATCGGCATTTAGATTCTGAGCCGCCCGTCGAATGCAGAATTTCCTCATTATATCAAGATACAAACTAAACTTACAGTAATCAATACTGATTTCGCTCTCAGTGGAAGCTGTAACACACTCTGCATACACTTTCTCAGCCGAGCCATGAAAATCGTCATGAATGAAGTCAAACCACTCCGCCGTCCTGCAGATTCCGTCAAAGGCTTTCTCGCCAAACAGTCGTGATATTTCCGGTGAAAGCAGATGCCGAATCCGGTTGCGCGGATAGGAAGTGTCGAAATTTGAATGGTCTGAAACATAATTAAGTTGTTTTGTCCGGCAATACTCTTCAAGTTCCTCGCGGGAAATATCCAGAATTGGTCTGATAAGTTCAATGCCGTTCTCACCCCAAATCATCTTCCTGCGAATGCCCATCATAGCGTCAGGGCTGGCTCCGTCAAATAGCCTCATAAGCACTGTTTCCACCTGATCGTCTCGATGGTGCCCCGTGGCAATCTTCAACCCGCCGCTGGCACCAGCAAATTCCTGCGCTGTGGTATCGAGGAATTGATAGCGAAGTTCACGCGCCATGTCATGCTCACTTCGCTTTTTCGCTCGAGCATATTCAGCGATGTCTGCTCCGCCGATGCGGTAGAGGATTCCAACCTCACAAAACATTTTTGTCACAAATTCCTGCTCCGCGTCCGCTTCAGGGCGCAGGTGATGGTTAAAGTGCGAGCCGATCAGCGTGAATCCGCCATCCGCCAGCCGCCAACGGTTCAGCAGGTCAAGTAAGGCGGTGGAATCCGCGCCACCACTGACAGCCGCAACCACAACATCGCCGGGCTGAATCAAATTATGACGCAGAGAACCCATCACAAACTTGTGGTATAAGTTGTTGATAAAATTCAGGTCGTTTTTGTTCATCGCTGGCAAATGTTCGATCCTGGCATGGTTGTCTTGCTTTTTAGATTGAATTCCTCTATATTTACAAAGTTTAGAAATAAACTCCGACTGAAACAAGCTCGGAATGAATTTTGTTTGAAGGGACGTAAAATGTGGATTCTCCGCTGGGTTTTTGTGGCGATCGTCGTCATAGGTTTAGTCATTTTTTCCTTGCAGAATCCGACTGAAGTTGAAGTGAATCTATTCGGTTATCAAACGCCTAAAATTCCTGTTTATCTGATTGTCTTCTTTTCTGTTGCCGCGGGATTAATCGTGTTTTTAACCATTGGCTCGTACCACCAGATTCTGAACAGTGCAAGGATGGCAAAGAAAAAGAAGGAAATCAAACAGCTTCAGGCTGAGGTTGAGCGATTGAGCGGCGCTTCCGATGTCTCCGAAAACGCTTCTGATAATAAATCGGACGACGGAACTTGATCAACAATCTATTCAGCTTGATAGGCAAAATTCTGGCAAAGCGAAAGCGATTCAATATACTTGGCGCTTTTGTAGTGGTCTTACTCCTTTCTTTGTCGCCGCTTGCCCACAGCGCAGATGACGCAAATTGTGAACATCTGCTGTTATTGATGCAAGCTGGCAAGCTGGACGAGCTGCGCGATGCTACTAAAAAATTACCGGAAGCATCGGCTGAAGGACAGTTTTTTCGCGG